>NZ_JAIQXR010000011.1:0-147674 GCF_020166615.1 Sphingobium sp. 3R8
GCGCGCCATGGCCGGGTCGATGCGCTGGTCAACAATGCCGGGGTCGCCGCCTTCGCGCCGCTGGAAGCGCTGGAGGTCGCGGATATCGACCGGGTGCTGGCGGTCAATGTGAAGGGACCAATGCTGGGCCTGAAACATGTCGGTCGGGCGATGCGGGAGGCCGGGCGCGGCGCGATCGTCAACATCGCATCGGTGGACGGCTTTCGCGGGGTCAATTCGCTGGGCCTCTACAGCAGCTCAAAATGGGCGGTGCGCGGCCTTACCAAGACGGCGGCGCTGGAATTCGGCCCGCATGGCGTGCGCGTCAATTCGGTCCATCCCGGCGGCGTGGATACGGTCATGGGGAATCCGCAGGGCCAGCAGGGCGCCGAACGCAACGAAAGCTATGGCCGCGTACCGTTGCAGCGTATCGGCGAACCGGAAGAAATCGCCGCAGCCAGCCTGTTCCTCTGTTCCGACGAGGCCAGCTATATCAGCGGGGCGGAACTGGCGGTCGATGGCGGCTGGGCCGCTGGCTATTATCACCATTTCCTGCCCGGCGCGCCGGCCGGCCTTTCGGCCTGACCCACCGCGCCCGACCATATCCTTGAGCGGCAGCTTTTCAACGCGGCCATTTGGAAGCCAGGTCAGATGGCGCTTTGGCTCATGCCGATGCGGTGCCCACCGAAGCCAATCGAAGCGGCATACACATGCTGCCGACGATCTGCTCCATCGTATCCTCCAATGCATCCGGGAAGGATTCGCCGAACGCGGCCTCATCGGTGCCATGATGGCGCATGAGAATGTTGAGGAACATGAGACTGACGCTGATCAATCGCCGTTGCGCCACATAGGGCGGCAGATAATCGACCCGCTGCCGCATCAGCCGCAATGCCGCCGTCAGATTGGGCGGCTCCGACCCGCCAAAGTCGCCAAAGTCCGGCGATCGGCTCTGCAGCAGATATTGGCTCAGAAAACTCGCATAAGAATGGTTGCCGTCCGCATCCTGCAGGTCGAGCTGGGGCAGGAGAATGATTTCGAGGATGGTCCGTGCGTCCTTCAGCGCACCCGTCATCCGGGCCCGGTCGAGCATCGCACCGCGCTCCGGCTCCATCTGCTCCATGCGATAGTCGAAGATGGCGCGAACCAGCCCCTCGCGCGAACCGAAATGATATTGCACGGCCGCATGATTGCCCTGCCCCGCCTTGGTTGCAATCTCCCGCATCGAGGCGCCGTTGATGCCATTTTGTGCAAAAAGCTGCTCTCCCGCCAGGATTAGCCGCGTTTTGCCGTCAATCGCTTCGCTCACCGGCAGGACTTGCATTTCAATTTCCCGCTTCGCCACTGCAATATCCTAAAACAAGTGTAATATTTCTGCATCGCGATGGATCGGCGCAACGCGCCACGAATCTGCCGGACAATTGGCATGAGAGCCAGAAAATATCAAGATCATCGCGGTTTTCGAGGAAAGACGGATTTAACACGCCGTTATTACCCGGCCGAAAATCGCGCTGCCCGTTCCGTCAATTTACACTTGACTTAAATCTGCCTTAGCGACTATTCCCTAATCGTCATTAGACAGCCTGTGCCGGACCCGCGCCAAGACGGTCGAAAAATCGGCACGAAGCAATAGACGCTCAAGGAGAGACTCGCATGGCGATGGAAACCGGCCTCATCTTTCACCCCTATATGCGCCCCGGACGCACGGCCAGGCAGACGTTCGAATGGGGGGTGCAAAATAGCGTAGCTTGCGACAAGGCAGGCTTCACCTCGATGATGATCTCCGAACATGCGTCGCAGATCTGGGAAAATATTCCCAATCCGGAACTGATCATGGCCGCAGCCGCGCTGCAGACCAGCCAGATCCGGTTCGCGCCGATGGCGCACATCCTGCCTCACCAGCATCCCACCAAGCTCGCCGTGATGATCGGCTGGCTGTCGCAAATCCTGGAGGGACGCTATTTTCTGGGAATCGGCGCAGGCGCCTACCCGCAGGCGTCCTACATGCACGGCATCAAGGATGCGGAACCGCAGATGCTCAACGAGATGGTCCGCGAGTCCTTGACCATCATGGAGAAGATCTGGAAGCGCGAGCCCTTCTTCTATGAGGGCAAATTCTGGGACGCGGGTTTCCCCGAGGAAGCGCCGGCCGAAACCGAAGATGACGAGCAGCATATGCTTGCGAATTTCGCGCCCTATAACGGCGCATTGCCGGAAATCGCGGTGACCGGATTCAGCGCCAACTCCCCGTCGATGAAGCTGGCCGGCGAGCGCAATTTCAAGCCCGTCTCGATCTTTTCGGGCCTGGACGCCCTCAAACGTCACTGGGAAATCTATTCCGAAGCCAATATCAAGGCCGGATTTACCCCCGATCGCCAGCGCCACGCGGTATCGCAGACCGTGTTCTGCGCCGATACGGACGCGGAAGCCAAGCGGCTCGTCATGGAAGGCCCGATCGGCTACTGCTTCAACAAATATCTGATCCCGATCTGGCATCGCTTCGGCATGATGGATGGTTTCGCCAAGGATGCGGGGATTGATCCGGCCGATGCCGACCTCGAATTCCTGGTCGACAATGTGTTCGTCGTCGGTTCACCCGATACCGTGGTCGACAAGTTGAACACATTGTTCGAAGGATGCGGCGGCTGGGGCACGCTGCAGGTCGAATCCCATGATTATTATGATGACCCAGCCCCATGGTGGAACTCGCTGGAACTGATCTCCAAGGAAGTCGCGCCGCGGGTCAAGCTGCCCGGCGCCGCAGCCGCAGCCGCAGCCGAGCGCACGGTAGCGGCCTGAAAGGCGGTAGTCATGGGGGCTGGGGGAGTGGAATACCCCCAGCCCCCATGCGCAGCTTACAAGGCGCCGGGCCGGCTGCCGGCAAACCCGTGCAGCAACAGGTCCGCCGCCTGTTCCGCGATCTGGGCCGGTGCCAATTTCCCCGGCCGATACCAGGACGAGCAGGAATCCAGCATGGCGATCAGGAATTTCCTGACGACGGTGGCATCCAGCGCTGCGCTGGCGCTGCCGTCCGCCTGCGCGGCGACGATGAGATCGCGCCAATAATTGTCGAAGCTGGAATAGGCCGCCAGCACGCGCCGCCGCATCTCGTCCGGCAGATCTTCGAACACGCGGGCGACGGCGGAGGAATAATCGTCGCCTGACAACAGAAAGTCGATATGCGCCACGATGGCGGCCCTGAGCCGGACCATCGGCGCGGCATCCGGCCCCAATACCTCGACCCTGGCCACGATATGGCGGCTATTGCGGTAAATACCTTCCATCATCACCTGTTCGACCAGATGATCCTTGGAGGGGAAATGATGATAGATACTGGGCGCCAACATGCCGGCGCCCTTCGCTATTTCACTGAGCTTCGCGCCTGCCAGTCCCTTTTGCCGGAGCGCTGTCGCGGCGGAATCGAGAATGCGCGTTCGGCCATTATCTACGTGTGCCATAATCTCCCTTAGCAAAAATATAAGGGAATGACAGCCTTATGGGGAGCGGCCGCCCCCTAGCCGGCATAAGGCACGTTAGGGACGCCCGGTGCGGGCGGGGCCATTATCTCGAACAGCCCGCCTGCAAGCGGTTGCCGGGCGAAAGTCTCCGCGGAAAACCCTTGCGACCCGGTGATAAGAAACAGGCGGCCATGGTCGCTGCCGCCAAAGGCCGGACGCAGGCCGCGGCGCACCGGCAGACGGCGCTCCTCAAGCAATGTCGCGTCCGGGGCGAAGCGCCGCAGCATCCAGCTTTCATAGAAGGCCATCCAGATACAGCCTTCGACATCCACCGCCATGCCGTCTGGATAGCCGTCTTCCGGCTTGAAGTTCAGGAAGTCGCGGCGGTTCGACAGGGTACCGTCGTCCGACACGTCATAGGCCCAACTGACCAGCGGCATGGAATCGTTCACATAGGCGGTCCGTCCGTCCGGGCTGAAGGCGGGACCGTTAGCCGTCACGATATTGCGTTCCTGCGTGCTGACGGCGCCATCGGCGTCCAGCCGATAGAGCTCGCCAGTATTGCGGACATCGAGCTTGCCGAGCGTGCTTTCCTTGTCGTCCACGGTCGTGCTTTCATCCCATTGGCTGGAATCGCACGAGCCTGACCAGTAGCGTCCCATGCGATCGGTGACGCCGTCGTTCAGCCGGGCAATCGCGGGATTGGGAATCGGATGGATGAACGGCGCGTAGATCTGCCTGTGGGGATCGACATGGGCAAAGCCGTCGGCGCAGGAGGCGACGAAGCCTCCACTGGCCCGAGGCGCGATCGCACTGATCCAGGCCGGCGCATCCCAACGCCCCGTCCGGCCGCTGTCGAGATGAAACCAGTTGATGCTGGGCGCTTCGATATCGACCCAGTAGATGCAGCCGTCCCGATCGTCCCAGACCGTGCTTTCGCCTAATATCGCCTTGGCGTCCCACAGGCACCGCCAGCCTTCGCCTTCCATCATCGCCCGTTCCTATCCGTTGTCACAGTTTGATTATCGGATCGCCAAAGGGTTCGTCGCGCTGGCGCACTGCTTCCTTCAGTCCTTCGCTGCGTACCGTCTCGTTGAACCGCGTGCGGCTGGCGGCCAGATGCCCGCGCGCGTCCATCTCGGCCGACATGCGCTGCAATGTCCGGGCGCCCATCAATTCCAGGCCGATGTTGACGATCCGCTTGTTGGCGCTCAGCAGGTCGGCGTCGATCAGGGCGAGGCGGGCTGCGAGCGCCGCCACCTCCGCGTCGAGCTGGTCGGCAGGGACTGCTTTCAGCACCAGCCCGATTTGCGCCGCATCCACGCCCCGGATCGAATCTCCGGTCAGCAGCAGCCGCTTGGCCCATTGCGGACCCACCAGATACAGCCACATATGGCTGGGAAGGGAGCCCTGGGAGCGGGCCGGCGGAAAGCCGAACAAGGCGTCATCGGCACAAATCACCATGTCGCATAACAGCGCAAGATCGGTCCCGCCCGCCAGGCAACGGCCATGGATTTGCGCGATGACCGGCTTGTGCATGTCGAAAAGCGCCATCCGCAGCCGCTGCGCCTTTTCCTGGTGCCAGCTATCATCGTCGAATTTCGCACGCCCGCGCCTGTGATCGACCTGTCCCGGTATCGGCTGATCATATTTCTGAAGGTCGTAGCCGGAACAGAAATCCGGCCCCGCCGCCTTCAGGACGACGGCGTGCACGCGATTATCTTCGTCGGCCTCCCACAACAGAGCGCTGAGCCGCTCCTGCAACGGCTCGCTCAGGGCATTGCGCTTTTCCGGCCGATTGAGCGTGATCCACGCCGTTCCATCCCGGATTTCGTAAAGCAGTTGCTGCGCTACATCTTCCATGTGCATCCTCTCTCATTCCCGCAGCGGCGTCTTGCGCGCCGTGGCGGACAGTAGCAGTTCAGGCCACCGTTTGCAGCGGGGTGGGCGACACGGCCGGGGCGGAAACATCTATGTCCTTGAGGTGCGGCAGCACTTTACGGGCGAAAAGCTCGTAATTGTCCCGGCCGACGTCGAACGGCATGTCCCCGAACTGGGTGTAGATGATGAAGCTGCCGACATCGAAGCGCTCGACCATAGCCTTCAGTTTTTCCACGACTTCTTCTGGGCGCCCCCATATCTGGAGATCAGCCAGAAAGTTGTTGAACTTGTCGATGCCATGTTTCTCGACGCTGTTGGCCAGGGCGCCGTAATATTCATAGCCTTCGATCTTCTCGAACTCCTTGTTCCCGAACTGATAGAAGGACGACGTCGATCGGGCGTATTCGACCAGATATTTGTCGCGCATTTCCTGCGCCTTGGCGGCATCCTCGTTCACCGCGACGAACGCCACGACCACGGGCTTGGGCGCCGGACGCCCCTGCATGGCGAAGAAGCGATCGCGATAGCTGGTCACATCTTCGGCGACGCGGTCCCAGGGCTTCTGGGCAATGATCATCAGACCGACATCCAGATTGGCCATCAGCTTGACCGATTCCGGCGACACCGCCGATGCGAATACCCGGCCGCGATAGCTGGCATAAGGACGCGGCCGCAGTTCGACGCGCGGCTGTTGCAGATATTTGCCGTCATATTCCATGATCCCGGTTTCCAGCGCGTCCAGCAGCGCCTCGGCATATTCGCGGAACCGGTGGCGCGCTTCGCCCATCGGCACCTGGAACCCGTCAAACTCGCCCTTGCCCAGCCCCCGGCCGATCCCCAGGATGGCGCGACCTTCGGATAACTGGTCCAGCAGAAGGAAGCTTTCGGCGATGCGGACCGGATTCTGCCAGGGCAGCACGGTCACCGTCGTGCCCAGCTTGATCCGACTGGTCTTGGCGGCCACCCAGGACAGGAACTGGGGCACGTTGGGCGTCATCATATAGCCGGTGAAATGATGCTCCGGCGTCCAAACGGAGTCAAAGCCGCGGTCTTCGGCTCCGGCGGCAAGCGCAAGCTCGTGCCTGAACACCTCGATATCGCTGACCTGATCCTTCAGATTTTGGAACGTCAGCCCCAGACCCACATCCATATATGCCTCCAAAATATTCCATCGAAGTTAAACTAATCAAAATTAGGTTGCTTTGGCAAGCCCTCGATCGAAACTTTAGCCTGGAACCGACCATACGGTCCGACATCAGGCCCTATGATCAAATTCTTTCAAAAGATTTATATCATTTGATATCAGTTATTTATAATAATTAACGCCGATTTTCGACGGATGGATTCCTGCGCGCGTGCGCAATTGAAATGGGAACCATGCTTGACGCAAACCGACGCAGACGGCATATTAATTGATATTAGGTAGAGGAGATGCCCCGGTGATCGAGGCCATAGCAGAACGGCGACGGGCGATGTCCGATCGGCACCCCGTGTGGGAAGAGACGACGCTGGACGCCTATCTGGCGCACGCGCAGCGCCATTTCGCTGCGAAGCCCCTCGTCATCACCGATGCCGAAACGCTCGATTATGCCACGGTCCACATGCAGGCGGAACGGTTCGCCGCAGCACTGTCCGCGCTTGGCATCTGCCGGGGCGACCGGGTCGGGCTGCTGCTGGCCAATTATCCGATTACGGTATCGCTGATGTTCGCGATCTGGCGGACAGGCGGAGTCGCTGTGGCGATCAATACCCTCTATGCCCCCAGGGATCTGGAATATGCCGTTCGGGAAGCCGGCTGCAATTTCCTCATCAGCATGGCGCGCTTCGGGTCGCGCCGCTACGATCTGGAGCTCGACGCCCAGGCGCCGGGCTGGCGGAGTGGCGCGTGCGCCGCCTTACCGGAATTGCGCGGCGGGCTGGTCTATGACGCAGAAGCCCCACAGGAGTTTCTCGCCGCCCTGCCCGTTGGCGCTTTGCCGGCAAAGGGCGCCGAACCACATGATCCGGCCGTCATCATGTTCACGTCAGGCACCACCGGATCACCGAAAGGGGTCATGCAGACCCATGACAATCTGTTGCGGGCGGCCTATGCCGGCGCTTATCATCAGGCCTTCGAAGAGGGGCGGCGCGCCGTATTCTCGCTGCCGCTCTATCATGGCTTCGGCCTGGTCGTCGGCCTGCTGTCGGGCATGATCGTCGGGGGATCGATCGTCCCCCTGCTCCGTTTCGATGCCGATGCGCTGCTGACGGCGACGGAACGCCATCGCGCCACCTATCTGATGGGCGTGCCCACCATGACGATCGCGATGATGGAGCAGGCGAAAGTCAAATCCTACGACCTCGGCTCGCTCACCGCCGTCCACAGCGCGGCGGCGCCGACCCCAAGCTGGGTGTGGCGGGACATACAGGAGACATTGGGATGCCGCGAAATTTTCACCAGCTACGGCCAGACCGAAGCGACGGCGACGATCGTCTGCACCCAGCCGGGTGATCCGATCGACATCGTTGCCGAGACGCAGGGCTGCATCGTGCAGGCGGGCGTCGCCGGTATCGCGGAGCAGGACGGCCGTATCTGCGAGTTCAAGACCATCGATCCCGTCACCGGAGCCGATCTGCCACCGGGCGTCGCGGGCGAGCTCTGCACGCGCGGTCCGATGAACAGCCTGGGCTATTTTCGCCGACCGGAAGACACGGCAAAGCTGTTTCTGCCCGGCGGCTGGCTGCGCACGGGCGATCTGGGACAGTTCCGGCCGGACGGCAACCTGTTCCTGACCGGACGATCGAAGGAATTGTACAAGAGCCGCGGCGAGCTGGTGTCGCCAAAGGAACTGGAGCAGCTCGTCACCACCCATCCCGCGATCGGCCAGGCCTTCTTCATCGGGATGCCGGACGATCGCTGGGGCGAGTGTGGCTGCGCGTGGATCGTCCGCATCGAAGGCCAGGCCGTGTCAAAGGACGACATCCTGGCCTGGCTGAAGCCGCAGGTCGCCGGATACAAGCTACCGCGCGACATCTGGTTCATCGCGGAGGGGGACTTGCCAAAAACCGGCACGGGCAAGGTCCAGAAGAATGTTTTGAAAGAGATGGCGCTGGCCCATCTCGCCGCACAACGGGGCGCGGCCTGAACGCGCCGCCAGAATATGGAAAGACGGATCGATGAGTAGCGAAGGCATTTCGTCCATAGAGGACATCATTCAGGACGCGATAAACGGGCTGCCCTATATTCTGGTCGATGCCGACGATCGCGAGAATGAAGGCGACGTCATCATCCCCGCCCAGTTCGCGACACCGCGCCAGATCAACTTCATGGCCAAACATGCGCGTGGCCTGATCTGCCTGGCGATGACCAAATCACGGGCCGACCAGCTCAAATTGCCGCCCATGGCCGTCAACAACCAGTCCGGGCACGGCACCGCCTTCACCATATCGATCGAGGCGCGCGAAGGCGTCACCACCGGCATTTCCGCGCAGGACCGCGCGCACACCATCGCCGTGGCGGTCGATCCGACCAAAACCTCGTCGGACATCGTGTCGCCGGGGCATGTCTTCCCGCTGACCGCGCGCGACGGCGGCGTGCTGGTGCGGGCCGGCCATACCGAGGCAGCCGTGGACATCTCCCGCCTTGCCGGGCTGACCCCGGCCGGGGTCATCTGCGAAGTCATGAATGACGATGGCAGCATGGCGCGCCTGCCCGAACTGCTCGTCTTCGCCCAGGAACATGGGTTGAAGGTGGGCACGATCGCCGACCTGATCGCCTACCGGCGACGGTTCGAAAAGCTGGTCGAACGGGTCGCGAGCGCGCCTTTCCACAGTTTTTACGGTGGCGACCTGACCATCCATGTCTATCGCAATCTGGTGGATGGCGGCGAGCATGTCGCCTTGGTCAAGGGCGAGGTCCGGCCTGACCGCGATACGCTGGTCCGCGTGCATCAGGTCGATATCGCGACGGACATGCTCGGATGGTCCCAGGCCCATCCCGACTATGTGCCGCAAGCGCTCAAGGCGATTGCCGCGCACGAGGGTCAGGCAGTCGCGGTGTTCGTGCGCGATCCCAGCCCGGACTCCATCTCGAAGCGGATCGAGGGCGGGCGCAAAAGCTATCATGAGACCCATGCCACGCGCGATTATGGCATAGGCGCGCAGATATTGCTGGACCTGGGCGTACGGCAGATGACCTTGCTGACATCGAGCAAGGCGAAGCTGGCTGCGCTCGAAGGGTTTGGCCTGACGGTGGTCGATCGAATGCCTTTGCGCGATACCGACGACGCGACCGCGCACATAGTGGCCGATTGATATGGAGGGCGGCTTTCGTCGCCCTCGCCCGCAGCGTCACAACAGAGGCGAAACTTTCCCATATCGGCCCTTGTGGAACAACAAGGGCGCGCCGGGATGGTGGATATCGAGGGCATGGACTTCGCCGACGGCGATATAATGATCGCCGGCCTCGTGGATCGCATGGAAGGAACAGTCTATCCAGGCCAGAGCGCCGTCCAATATCGGTGCGCCACGCGCCGACAGATGATGCGGCACCCCGTCAAATTTGGCCGGGTCTTTGGACGCCAGCGTCCGGCAAAGGCCCTCCTGATCGTCGGCCAGCACATTCACGCAAAATCCGCCGCAGGCTTCTATCTTGGGCCAACTGGATGACGCCTTGTCCGGGAAGAAGGCGACCAAAGGCGGATCGAGCGACACGGACGTGAACGACCCGACGATCATCGCGGCAGGCGTCCCGTCCCGCTGCGTCGCGGTAATGGCGCACACGCCAGTCGGATAATGGCCCAATATCTGCCGGAAAGTGGCGGCGTCGGCGACTATGGACATGCTCTTCTTCAAACCTTCCAGACCAGCGGGATATTTTCGACGGCCGATACGATCCCGGCATGATAGACGGGCGCCGCGCCTTCCTCCAGAGCAAAATGGGGAATGCGGGCCAGCCATTCCTGCAACATGACCAGCACTTCCATGCGCGCCAGATGCATACCCGCACAACGATGCGGCCCCTGCGCGAACGTCGAATGCGCGACGTTGCGGCGGGACAGATCGACCTTCATGGGGTCGTCATGCTGGCTATCGTCCAGGCCGTGCAACGCCGTGGGCAGCAGGATCAGATCGCCCGCCCTGAGCTGCGTACCGTAATATTCCATATCCTCCACCACATAGCGCGCATCGGATACGACGGCGAAGCGACGGAACATCTCTTCCACGCCGCGCTGAAGTTTCATCGGATCGGCGATCATCTCCTCGACCGTCTCGGGATGGCGGGCGAGGTAGATCATCATGAAGCTGAGGAAGTTGACGACGGTATCGAGCCCGCCCAGCAACAGCAGCGAGACGAGGCCGAGCATCTTGTCCTCGGGCATCGGCGCACCGTTGATTTCGCTGTTCACCATCTGCGTGATGAGGTCGGTGCCCGTGCCGCCGCGCCGCTGCGCGATGATGGGCGCCACATAGGCGAAGAAGCCCGCATTCGCCTCTCGCAAGGATCGCCCCTGTTCTTCGGGCGTATTCCCGGACGGACGGGTCATTTCCTTGGCCAGCGCATTAAGACCTGCGGCATCCTCCATCGGCAGGCCAGCAAGCGCCAGGAAGACCTTGACCGGGAAGATGTTGGCGAAATCCCTGGCGAAGTCGCAATGGCCCTGTGCTGCAAACCCCTCGATCAGGTCGATCGCGACGGCCCGCACATCGCTTTCGACCTTGCGAATCTGGGCCAGGTTCAGCCCCTTGTCGATCGCCTTGCGATAGGGCGTATGTTCGGGCGGGTCCATCTTGGTGGGCACCATGTCATAGGCCTCGCCGGCTTCGCGCGGCACCCAGATGACCCGGCTCGAAAAACGGTCGGGACTGCGATAGATTTCATCGATCAGCGTGCCGCGCGTCGCGATCCAGTGACCACCGGTAAAAGGCGTCCAGACCAGCGGTGGGGTGTCGGGCTGCTGCACCTTCTTCCAGGCTTCATGCACGCCCTCCTCGATGCCATCCAGATCGTAGATGTCGATATCGCGCACCAGTGGCGCGGGCACATAATCGGGAATTGGCATCCGGTGCTTGGCGGATGGCGGGGCGATCGTATCGACGGTCATGCCGGCGTCCTTTCAGCTGATGGTGGGATCGATGACGGCCTTGGTGGCGACGCCATTTTTTGTGACGGTAAGGGCCTCAGCCGCCTGGCCGATGCCGAAGCGATGGCTGACCAGTGCGGCGAGCGGCACCTGGTTCTGCACCCGCGCCGCAAACTGCATCCCTTGATAATAGTTTTTGGGGGCCGGGAAGGAGGCGCCGCCGATGGTCAGGTTTTTCAGCGTCAGGTCGCGCGGGGAGATGGGTTGCGTGCCGATCGCACCCCACAGGCCCAATATGATGTAGCGGCTATGGATGCCGCTGATGTCCACGCCCTCCGGGAAGGCGGGCAGCGCACCCGCCGCCTCTATGACGATGTCCGGCCCCTGTTTGCCGATCCGGTCGTAGATCATGCGCTTGCGCTCGTCGGGCGCCAGGCTGAGCGATACGGTCGCAGTCGCGCCCAATGTCATGGCCGCGTCCAGACGGGCTTGTGCGCCGTCGATGACGATGATCTCGCGCGCGCCGGCCTGCGCCGCGACGAGGACGGCGGACAGGCCGACCGGCCCCGCGCCCTGGACGACCACCGAATCGCCGAAGCGAACCGGGCCGCAACGGTCGAACCCCCGCAGGACGGTTGGCAGCGCACAGCCGAGCGCCGCGATCGCTTCAGGCTGCGCGCCGTCGGGCAGGCGATAGAAGGGCATGTTGTTGGGCAGCCATGCATAGTCGGCATAGCTGCCCCAGTTGGGCTTGGCGGCATCCTCGAAATATTGGCTGTTCTCGCATGGCGTCTGCTCCAGCACGGTGCAGGAATAGCAGCGATGGCACAGCGCGATCGGCGACCAGATGACCAGATCGCCGGCCTTGACGGGGACGCCCGCATAATCGGTGGAGACGCCGGCGCCCAACTGGGTGATCTCACCGACGCCTTCATGTCCCAGAATGATCGGGAAGGGCATCTCGCCAGCTTCGCCGGTCAGGATATGAACGTCGCTGCCGCATACGCCACCCAATATCGTACGAACGAGCGCGCCGCCCGGTTCGGGCGCATGGACTTCGACATCCCATGTTTCGAGTCGGTTCTTTTCAACGAGCACTGCGGCTTTGCCGTACATGGCCTATCCTCTCGATAACGACCCGATTTTGTCCCCGCCATCTCGCTATGACGGCGTCCGCCCGGCTTGCTCAAGCCTGCGATATATAAAACTAATCAAAATTAGATAAACTATGCAACAGCAAATTCTTTCGACACATCCCGGCTTGGGCATATCCAGAATGTAGTGGCAGGCATAATAAATTTATGTCTCTGTTTTTATTGATTTAAATATATGATCTTGTCCAGCATCATGCGCGGAGAAAGGGAGCGACATGCAGGTGGTCCTTGACTTTCCGGTCACGTGGAGTTTTGTATAACGAAAATTAGGTTAGCGCCAAACGGCTGGGCATAGGAGAGAATATGGGTCGCCTCACGGGAAAAACCGCCATCATCACGGGCGCGGCGCGCGGCATGGGGGCGTCACACGCCCGCCTGTTCGTGCAGGAGGGCGCCAACGTCATCCTGACCGATCGCAATGTCGAAGGCGGCGAAGCGCTGGCCGCCGAGCTTGGCGAAGCGGCGACGTTCGTCGTCCATGACGTCACCCAGCCGGAATCATGGAACGATGTCATCGCGGCCGCCGTGAACAGCCGTGGCACGATCGACATTCTGGTCAACAATGCCGGCATATTGGGGCCGATGGCGACCACCGTCGACCTGACCGAAGACGGCTATGATCAGGTGTGCGCGATCAACCAGCATTCCGTCTTCTACGGCATGAAGGCGGTGCTGCCGGTGATGGTCAAAGCCGGACGCGGGTCCATCGTCAACATATCCTCGATCGCGGGAATGGCCGCGAACTACGGCTTCCCCAGCCTGGCCTATGTCGCGAGCAAATTCGCGGTGCGCGGCATGACCAAGGCGACGGCGATGGAATATGGGAAACATAATATCCGGGTGAATTCCGTCCATCCCGGCTTTATCCAGACGCCGATGATGGTCGAGGCGACCGATGAGGTCGGCGGTGAAGCGCTTGCCCAGATTCCGCTGGGTCGCATCGCCGAGCCGATCGAGGTTTCGAACCTCGTCCTGTTCCTGGCCTCCGATGAATCCTCTTACATCACCGGGTCCGAACATCTCGTCGATGCCGGCATGTTGGCGCATTGAGCGCCGGACGGAGCCAAAGCTCATGGCATCGATCGTATTTGAGGTCCGGGGAAAGCTGGCCGAGGTTCGCCTCAATCGGCCTGCGGCCCTCAACGCGATCGATGCGGAGATGGACGCAGCGTTGGCCCGTGCATGGGCGCGGATCGACAGCGATCCTGATATTCAGCTCGCGGTTCTTACAGGTGCAGGCGACCGGGCCTTTTGCGCAGGCGCCGATATCTCGAACCCGCCCGCGGGAGAAGACGGGCGTTCTTTCGGCGGCGGGCTGACTGGCATCGGCGGCCGGCTGATACCGTTGCAGAAACCATTGATTGCAGCGGTCCACGGCCATGTCCTTGGCCTTGGCTTCGAACTGGCGATGTGCGCCGATATCCTGATTGCAGCGGACGATACCCAATTTCGCTTGCCAGAAGCGCGGGCGGGATTCATCGACCATTGCGGGGTCGTGCATCGCGCCATCCGTCAACTGCCCCACCATGTCGCGTTGGCGATGATCATGGCGAGTGAACCGCTCGATGCCGCCCGCGCCCTGCAATTCGGCCTGGTCAATGAGACCGCGCCGATGGCCGATCTTGCGGCCGCGACCGAACGGTGGAGCGAGAAGCTCCTCGCCTGCGCACCCCTGGTATCCCAGGGCGGCAAGCAAGCCGCCATGTTGGGTCTGGAATATGGGCTGAGGGACGCGCTCGAACGACGCTATCCGCTCATTGATGCCTATGCCGCGACGGAAGATTGCGTCGAAGCCGCTTCGGCCTGGAAGGAAAAGCGCGTGCCGAGGTGGCGGGGCCGGTGACGCGCGCGAGTCGATGCGCGGTGCCCCTCCCCTGGTCGCGGACATAGCCCCGATGGAAAATCCGTTGCAGCGCTGCTGCTTGAAGAAAGGTGCTACTCATATGGAACTGCACGGCAAGAAAGTCATCGTGACCGGCGCGGCGCAGGGCATCGGGGCATCCGCCCTTCGCGCCTATGTCGCAGCCGGCGCGCAGGTCGTCGCGATGGACATCGACGTGACGCAGGGGGAGGCGATCGCCGCCAGCGCAACCGCCAAAGGGCCAGGCGCCGCTTGCTTCATCAGATGTGACGTAGGCGATCGCGCAGAAGTCGACGCCGCTTTCGATGCGGCCGCAGCGCGACTGGGGGGCCTTGATGTGCTGGCCCATATTGCGGGCGTCCATCGCCATGCCCCCACGCATGACGTCCCTGACGAGACGCTGGCCTGGCTTTTCAACGTCAATGTGAACGGCACCATCTATACCAATGGCGCCGCCTATCGGCACATGCCGCAAGGTGGCTCGATCATCAATTTCGGGTCGGAATCCGGCCTGACCGCCGAAATCAACAATGCCGTCTATGGCGCATCCAAGGCGGCGGTCCACGCCTGGACCCGCGGCGTCGCGCGCGAATGGGGCAAAAGGAACATTCGCATGAATGCGGTGCTGCCCTACATAGTGACGCCGATGTACGCGCGCTTTCGCGACGCCTTGTCCCCGGAAGAGCTGGCCGCCCATGACAAGGCGACCGCCGAACAAATCCCGCTGGGCGGGAAATTCGGTGATGCCGACACGGATCTGGCCCCGGTGCTGCTGTTCCTGGCCAGCGATGGCGCCCGCTTCATCACCGGGCAACTCATCCCGGTCGATGGCGGACTGATATCCGTTCGGTAATCCCGGCGGGGATCGACCGGACGGGCTATGCCATGCGCTCTACCACCATGGCGATGCCCTGTCCGCCGCCGATACACATGGTGATCAAGCCGTAGCGGCCCTTGATGCGCTCCAGTTCGTAGATCGCCTTGACGGTCAATATCGCGCCGGTCGCACCGACCGGATGACCCAGAGCCACGCCGGACCCGTTCGGATTGACCTTCGCCGGATCGAATTTCAGGACTTTGGCGACGGCGCAGGCCTGGGCCGCGAAGGCTTCGTTCGATTCGATCACATCCATCTGGTCGAGGGTAAGACCCGCCCGCTCAAGCGCGATGGGAACGGCCTTGACCGGGCCGATGCCCATGCGGTCCGGTTGCACGCCGGCATGACCCCATGCGACGATCCGGGCCAGCGGTTTCAGATTGCCCGCGTCCACGGCCGCCTGGGACGCGAGAACCAGGGCAGCAGCACCGTCGTTGATCCCCGAAGCATTGCCGGCGGTTACGGTACCGTCCGCCTTGAAGGCGGGCTTCAGACCGGCAAGCTGTTCTGCGCTGGCATCCGCGCGAACATGCTCGTCGGTGTCGAACAGCCTCGTCCCTTTCCGATCCTTGACCGTGATCGGCAGGATTTGCGACGAAAAGCGTCCTTCGCGCTGGGCACGAGTCGCCCGGTAGTGGCTTTCGACGGCCAGGCGATCCTGATCCTCGCGCGAGATGGCATGATCTGCGGCCACATTTTCAGCAGTCACGCCCATATGCATGCCTTCGAACGGGTCGCTCAACACCGCGATCAGGGCATCGACCATCTTGACGTCGCCCATCTTCTGCCCGAACCGGGCCGCGGCGACATGGTGCGGGGACCGGGTCATCGATTCCGCGCCACCGGCGACAGCGAAATCGCATTCACCCAGGGCCAGCATCTGCGCGGCGGAGATGATTGCCTGAACGCCCGAACCGCATAGCCGGTTCAGCGTGAGGGCGGGCGCCTCGATCGGAATGCCGGCTTCGACCGCAGCCACCCGCGCCAGATAGGCGTCCTTGGGTTCGCTGGGGATGACGTTGCCCATGACGACATGGCCGATCTGATCGGCCGCGACACCGGACCGTGCGATCGCTTCGGCTATGACCGCGGCGCCCAGTTTCGCCGGCGGATAATCCTTCAGGCTACCGCCAAAGTCGCCTATCGCAGTACGAACGCCCGCCAGAATATATACAGGTGTCATAAGCGCTCCTTAAACTGGGTAACGAGATACAGGCGGCGAACATCATGTGATCGGTGGTGTCCGCTATGGCCGCGTGGATAGCCGTCGATGCCGCATATGCGCAAGCCGCAACAGGCCCGCATCATGCAAGTTCGAAACCCTCATAGTCGCCATAGGCGACCTCCTCGCAACGCTTGCGATATTCCGGGCCACCACCGACATAGACGAGGGTGCGACGCACGGTGGTGCCATCCGGCTTGTGCGTCACCTTCACCCACCAGGCATTGGTGTCGGCCATCAGCGTCCTGGCAAAATCCGCATAGACCGCGTCGGTCCACTGTTTTTCGGCTGCCTGCGAGGGCTGCGAACGGCTATAGTTGCCAGCCTTCATATAGCATAGCATCTGCGTGACCCATTCGGCCTGCAGCGCGCCGCACACCCCGACATTGCAAAAGGCCGAACCATTGTGCGGGCCGACCAGCGTCAATGAACCGAAGGGCGAACCTGTCAGAATGCCCGGCGTGCGCGCGAAGGCATCTGCATAGTTGAAGATGTTCTTGAGCACGACGTCGTCGCCGATTTCCGCCTCGACGGTGTTGGTGATGAACGCGGTGTGCGCCTTGTGGGGCAGGTCGTAGCTGAGCCAGACCTTATAGGGGTTGGCCTGCTGCCATGCCAGATAGCCCGCCACCGCGCCTGGCCATGTGCCGTCGCCCCGCGGCCCATCGCCGATCAGCGGCGCGAAGGGACTGTTCGTCCCATACAGCGTGTCGAGCGTGCTGTTGAGGACATAGCCATTATTGACCTCGCCCACCTTATGATAGGAATAGAGGCCGCCCGCGCCTTCCGAGCCGCCGAAATCGCTATATTGCGCGACGGTCGTCATCTTGAAACCATCCCGCGGCTCGAGCACGACCGTGATACGACCGGACAGAGAATCGGTATCGCCCAGCGTATTGCCGGTCTTGATATTGCGAATATAACCGTCCTGCTTGTTATAGTCGCCGGCGACACGGACCTTGATGATATCGGAAACAGGAATGTCCACAGCGCCCTGAACCTGGATATAGTTGCGCTGCCCTCCCTTGACGGTCAGGAAGCCGCCGAAGTCATCACCAGGCTTGGTGGTTTCGTACAATATTGCGCCTCCGGTCGCATTGCGACCAAACAGCGTTCCTTGCGGCCCCTTGAGCACCTGCACGGAACTAAAGTCGAAAAAGGCCGTCGACGTGTTGCCTTCGGTTGCCGGCGCTTCGTTGATATAAGTGAGAACGGCGGGGCTTGAGCCGGAAAATGGGTCGAGCGTCTGGCCACGCAGCGTGAAGTTGAGCTGGTTGGAATTCTGGCCGCTCTTGACCACCAGGCCGGGGACCAGAGCCGCAAGGTCCTGCTCGCTGGCCACGTTGCGCGACTGAAGCGTATCGGCATTGAACGCCGAGACCGCGACCGGAACCTTGGACAGGGATTGTTCCCGCCGTTGCGCGGTGACGACGATGTCGGCCGGGGACGCGATTTTTTCGTTGCTCTGACCTTCGTCCCCTGCCCCCGGGGCATCCTGGCCAAATGCAGGCACCGCAGCCAACAGCCCTATAGTGGCAATGCCGCAAGCCAATTGTCGCTTACCATTCATGACGCTCTCCCATTTTGCCGTGCCCGTCCAGGCATCTTTGAGAACCTCAAACTAACTTTGATTAGGCAAATGTCAACCAGCAAGCGTGGCCAGTGGCGGTTTATGCACGCAAATGGGAGGGTATCGGCTGTCCGCTACACTGATATTTATTTTTTATTGTTTTTTCACAGATACTTATATAATTATCATTTCCAGCAAATCCTTCTTTGATTTTCGGACGAGCGAGGATTTCCGCATAACCACATGCCTTAGAAAACAAATATAAATTAGGTTGCATGGAGAGGAGTCGTCGGGGGCTGCGCCGGCTTCACGGCGGAGTGCAAGGGCAAAAGCATCAGATGCCTGTCCAGCGAGATGGCGTTGCGACGGATCCGATAGCCGCTTCCGCTCGACCGCGTCCGCGGCCAGACCCTGCTGCGGATCGAACATAGCTTAACGATTCTCGCCCGATGGTCCGGCCCCACCTGACGACAGGCCCAAGGCAGCGCAAGCGGGCGCGCGTCGGCGATGCCCCAATGGGGCGAGGCCACTCATCACCCCATCCTCACCTTTCGAGCGGAAGGACTGGCCATGGCGCCGCGGCGCTATTTGCTGCTGGAATTTATGTCGCCCGCATCTGCAGGCGTCGGATCGATGTAAACCGCCCCATACCATTGCCCATCGGGATCAAGCGCCTAGCCCGCTGCAAGCCTCTGGAGCAGGATCATCAAAAACACGCCAGTGGCGCAGGCAAGCAGGAAACTGGGCGAGTCACGCATGGTGAAGCGGATGACGCGCGGGCCGGGTCGCGATCTCCATGACCGCGCCGGTCAGGCGACGATCGCGGGATGGGCTATGCGCGGATCGCCCAGCATCGCCCGATAGGATGGCGGGGCACGCCCGCCGCTTTCGGTGATACCGTAGCGCGCGGCGATTTCGGCGGTAATGAAGGTCTGGCCGTTGAGTGCATCGCGGTCCGGATCATCATGGATCGCCGCAATCACCCGCCCGTTAAACTCGGGCGTTTCAGCGTCCGCCATGAATTTTGCATATTGGTCTGGATGATCGGACAGGGTCTGGGCGCTGCGCTCGGTCAGCAGCGGTCCCATCCATAGCGCGACCGCGGTGACGCCGGTGTCGCGGAAATCCACGCCCATGTCGGCGGCGAATTTGTCCACACCCGCCTTCTGCGCGCCATAGGCCGCGCCATGCATATAGCAGACCGAGCCGAAGGAGGAGGTGAAGGCGATCAGTCCGCTGTTCGCCGGCACCATCATCCGCGCCGCGTGCCAGCTCGCCAGATAATGGGAACGCAGCCCGACATCGAGAATGCCGACCAGATCGGTCGATTTCTCCCAGAAAGGGCCAGGCTTTACGAGGTCGTCGTGCAGCGCCGCGACGTTGTTGACGAGGATGTCGAGGCGGCCGCTTTCCTGCGCGACGCGATCGAAAAGCGCGGCGATCGCGGCGGCATCGCCATGATCGACCTGCACCGCCCTGCCCTCGCCCCCGGCCGCATCCACCTGCGCAGCCGTCGCGCCGATCGTGCCGGGCAAGGGCGCCTGCCCGTCGCGCACGGTGCGGCCGGTCACATACACGCGATAGCCCGCTCCCCCCAATGCCACTGCGATCCCGCGGCCCGCGCCCCGGCTGGCGCCGGTGACGATCGCCACCGGACGTTCACTCCGTCTCATCATGCTCTCCTTCAGGCCGCGGCGCTGGACTTGCGCTTGTCGAGCGTCACATAGAGGCCGTTGGTACGCTTATGCGCGTCCGGCGCCTGGTCGCGCGGGTTGTAGAATTGCTTGTACCAGAGACGGACCTTGCCATAAGGGCCGTCATTGGGAACCACCAACGGGTTGAGGCAGGCGCGCTTGTTCTGCCAGATTTCGACATCCTGCGCGAAGGCCAGGCGGCTGCCCTCCTGATATTCCAGCGCGGCGGCGCGCAGATCGTCGGTGATCGGCGTGGAGCCGTCATTCACCTGCACCATCAGCCCGTGCCAGACGCGGATCCTGCCATCCTCGATCGGGGTATGGGTGATCATGATGAAGCTGTTGAACGCGCCCTCCATCTCCGACTGCAGGATCGACGGACCGGCATACCAGGTATCGAGGGTCAGCACGTCCTCGGGATTGAGTGTCAATGTCCGATGTCCGGCGGCATAATATTGATGAACGACATGGTCCTTGAACTCATTGGCGAAGTAGACGAAGTCCTTGGCGCCATGGATCGGGACGAAATGGCCATAGTCGGCCATATTGTCGACCACTTCGATCGGGTGGATGTCGAGGTCGCCCATATAGTCGACCTTCCAATGGACCCAGCCGGGCTGGTCCCAATGGCCGCCAAAGTCAGGCAGATCGAAATCGGGCTCCAGCCCTTCGGGATCATGCCATAGCCACAATATGCCCGCGCGCTCGATCACCGGAAAGCTTTTAAGCTTCGCCGCCTTGGGCACGAAGTCGGAATAGGGGATATGGTTGCACTGGCCATCGGGGCCGTAGCGCCAGCCGTGGAAAGGGCAGCGGATCGATTCGCCCTCCACCTGCTCGCCGTCGCGCACGATATAGCTGGTCGTGTTCTTCGCCAGATGCGCGCCCATATGCGGGCAATAGGCCTCCACCACATAGGGCTGGCCGCTTTGCCCGCGATACAGGACCAGATCCTGCCCGAAATAGCGGATCGCGCTGGGCGTCGATGACGCCTCCGCGCTTTCGCCGATCATGAACCAGCCGCGTGGGAAGTCATATTCACCCAGACGATAATCCGACGACGTAGCCATATATATATCCTCTCGCTCCGCATCCTGTAGCACGGATGGTCCCCGCGCGCCATAGCGAATGGCGCGTCATCGTCGCCATATCCGCAATCATTCTACGCAAAGTACAATTATAAATTCAATATAGTTATTGATTGCGGATATAATTGCCGGATATGTCCTGCGTCAACCCGACAGGGGAATGCCCTGCGACAACCGAACGGGCGAGAACCCCGCGGACCCGGCAGGAAAAGGAGAGAGAGATGCTGCTGCAAGACAAGGTGGTGATCGTCAGTGGCGTAGGCCCTGGCATGGGGCAGGCGCTCGCACGGATCGCAGCGGCCGAAGGCGCCAGCGTCATACTTGCGGCCCGCAACGCGGCGTTCCTGGAGCAGGTTCGCGCCGACATCGTGGCTGACGGTGGCCAGGCCATCGCCGTCGCCTGCGACGTCGCCGACGCGGCCCAGTGCACCGCGCTGGCCGAACGCGCCGCAGCGGCCTTTGGCGGCCGTGTCGATGGGCTGGTAAACAGCGCTTATTATCATGGCGACTGGAGCTTCATCGCCAATGCCGATCCCGCCGACATGGCCAAGGCGTTCGACGTCAATTGTCTCGGCGCGCTGCGGCTGACGCAGGCCTGCACCCCCTATTTGCGCGACGGCGGCGCGGTGGTGAACGTGTCCACCATGGCGACGGTGCGCCCCTTTGGCGGCGAGCATGGCATGGAGATGGGTTATGCGGTGGCGAAGGGCGCGCTCAATACGCTGACCAAATATATGGCGAGCGACCTTGGCCGCGTCGGCATCCGGGTCAATACCTGCCGCATGGGCTGGATCCATGGCGCACCGGTGGAGCAGCATATCCAGACGCAGGTCGATGCGGGGCAAGCGCGCGACGCAGTGGTCGCGGGGATCACGCGCGACATCCCGATCGGCATCATTCCGCCGGAGGACGATTGCGCGCGCGCGGTGCTGATGATGATTTCCGACTATGCGCGGGTCGTCAGCGGCGCGACGCTCGACGTCAATGGCGGCCACTGGATGGCGCCGTGACCCCGCGCTTTGCCGGCAAGTCCGCGATCGTGACCGGGGCGGCGTCCGGGATCGGCCTGGCGGTCGCCAAGCGGCTGGCGGCGGAGGGCGCGCAGGTGGTGATCGGCGACCGCAATGTCGAGGGATTGGAAGCGGCCGCGCATGACATCGGCAACGCGGCTACTGCTGTCGCACTCGATGTCGCGGATGCAGCGTCCTGCCGGGCGATGGTCGACCGGGCGGTGGCGCTGAACGGCGGGCTGGACGTGCTGTGCAATATCGCCGGCATATTGGATTTCGGCCGGCTGGCGGACGTGGACGAAGGCCGCTGGGACCGGGTGATCGCGATCAATTTGAGCGGCGTCTATCATATGGCGCGCGCGGCGATGCCGCATCTGGTCGAGCGGCGCGGGACGATCGTCAACATGGCGTCGGCGGCGGGCCTGGTCGGCGTGCCGTTCAACGCGGCCTATAGCGCGTCGAAACATGGCGTTATCGGCCTGACCAAGGCGCTGGCGCTGGAATTTTCGAAGGAAGGCGTGCGGGTCAACGCCGTCTGCCCCACCGGGGTCAAGACGCCGATGGTCGCGCAGGCGTCCCGTGCGGACATCGACTGGTCGATGGTGATGCGCGCCGCGCCCTGGCTGGACGACGGCGCGCTGTGCGACCCGGAGGATATTGCCGATGCCGTCGCCTTCCTTGCGTCGCACGAGGCGAAACGAATCACCGGCACGGCGCTGGCCGTCGATGGCGGCCAGACCGCCGGCTAAACCCAAGATGAGTCAGGAGAAGACGGAAATGGCCACGCAACCCGAAGATATTGCTACGCCGCCTCTCGACCGCGAGACGCTGTTGCAGCGGGCGCGCGACCGGGCACAGCTGGCGGACTTTGGCGACCTGTGGTTCCTGGAGCCGATGGACCAGTTGATCGCCGCGTCCAACCGCGAAGGGCGCCTGACCGCCGACGGCCATGCCGCGCAAACCGAATCGATCGTCAAGGGCCTGACCAGCCGGCTACGTATGGTGGAGGACATCAGGCGCCATCCCGAAATATTGGACGAACAAGTCGAGGTCGCGGGCATCATATTGGGCCTGCCGCGCACCGGCAGCACCATTTTCCAGCGCCTGCTCGCCAGCGCGCCGGGAATGACCGGCATCCGCTGGTATGAAGCGCAGAATTTCGCGCCCTTCCCCGGCGAGGAACGCGGCCATCCGGTCGAGCGGCGCGCCTATGCGCAGGCGATGATCGACGGCTGGCTGCAAGTCGCGCCGGAACTGGCGTCGATCCATCCGCTCGATCCCGACGCGCCGGACGAGGAGATACTGATCCTGGGCCAGATGTTCGTCAGCACCATGGTGGAGGCGATGAACTTCGTGCCGGACTTCGCGGGGTGGCTGAACGGTTATGACCAGTCAAAGGGCCATGCGGACCTCAAGACGATCCTGCAATATCTGCAATGGCAGGACCCCGCCCGGCGCAGCCGGAAATGGATACTCAAAAGCCCGTCCAACCTGCCCTATGCGGAGATCGCGGCGGCGGCCTTTCCCGACGCCCTGCTCATCATGACGCATCGCGATCCGGTGCAGACCGTGCCATCCTATGTCTCGATGCAGGCCGCGCTCTACAAGTTGAGTGCGACCGTCAGCGACCATGAGGTCGGCGCCTTCTGGTTCCCGCGGCTGGTCGACTGGATGCAGCGGTTCGAGGCCGCGCGGGCGCGGATCGGCGAGCATCGCTTCATCGACATCGACTACCGGCAGGTCGCGCGCGAACCGCTGGCGCAGGCCGAGCGGGTGTTGTCACGCATGGGCATCGCCGTCGATGCCGGCATGGAAACGGTGCTGAACGAGTTTCTCGCGGGGAACAAGCGCGAGCAACGGCCGACGCACGATTATGCGCCGGAGCGTTTCGGCCTGGACGAAGAGGCGATCAAGCGCGCCTTCGCCGCCTATCGGACGCGCTATATCGGCTGAAGCCCGTCCAGTCCGCGCACCGGCACCTGCAACCGTTCCAGCAGGGGCAGGCTACGCACGATATGCCCGGTCCATTCGGCAGCGGGGCGATGGCAGAGCTGCAGTGCGGCTTCCGCCATCGCCTCGACCGGCTCGATATGGTCGCGCGCATCCCAGCCGCCCATCGCCATCGCCCCTTCGCTGGCGACCGCACCGACAGGAGCCAGCGCATTGACCGCGATCTTCTCACGCGACAATTCCACCGCCCAGCCGGCGGTCAGCCGGTCGAGCGCCGACTTGGTCGTGCCATAGAGCGTCGCATGGCCATCGCGGTTGAAACGGACATAGCGATCGTCGGGGTCGTAGGGCGCAGGCGGTGGCCGGTCAGCGGTGGCGCTGGAGATGTTGCAGATCCAGCCTTCGCCCTGCGTCCGGAAATGCGGCAGGGCCTGCTGCGACAAGGCTTGCGGGGCATGGACATTCATCTGGAAGGCGAGATCGACATGGCGGGATTGCGCTTCCCAGATCGGCAGGAAGCGCGACCAGGCGGCGTTGTTGACCAGAATGTCGAGCCTGCCGAAATGCGCAACCGTTGCCGGCACGATGCGGGCGCGGTCGACAGGGTCGGCCAGATTGGCGGCGATCATCAGGCATTGGTCGCCGGCAGACCGGATACGCTCCGCCGTTTCCGTCAGCGATCCCGCGAGGAGGCCGCCTGGCTCTACGGTGCGCGCGACGATTGCGACCGCGGCTCCTTCGGCCGCGAATCTGCGCGCGATGGCGGCGCCGATGCCGCGACTGGCGCCGGTCACGATGGCGACGCGACCTTCCAGCAATTTCATCGACCTCTCCCCTGATCCAGCAACAAATGCATCCGGCCGGTGGCGATCGGCCTGTCCCGGTCCGCCTGCCAGCAGATCGCATCGGCATTCACGACATGCCGCCCCACCCGGCTGAGCCGCGCCTGCGCAAATGTCTCGACCATCAATCCGCCGCGCAGGAAGTCGAAGCTGATGTTGATCGGCTTGGGCCGGGGACCATCGCTGTCCCGTTCCTGCGTGATCGCCTCCAGACAGGCCAGTTCCAGCAGACTGGCGATGACGCCGCCATAAAGGAAGCCCTGCCGCCCTTCCAGTTGCGTCGTAGCGGGCATCATCAGGCCGACCGTGCCCGGTTCCGAGGCGATGCTGGCGATGCCCAGCATCCGCGCATAAGGCGTGTCGGCGATCATGGCGCATCCGTGAAGAAGAAGCTGGCGGTGGCGAAGGCGATCGGGCTGGCGGGATCGCCGTCATGCACGTCGCAGCGGGTGAAGGCGACCTTGCGCGTCACATGATGGCAGGTGGCACGCGCATACAGGGTCTGCCCGGCCTTGGCGGGACGCAGATAGTCGATGTGCAGGTCCAGCGTCGCCATGCCGCGCCATTGCCGGGTCCGTGCGATGATCGCCGCGCCCGCCGTCGCATCGACCAGCGATATGACCGGCCCCGACGCCACCAACCCGGCATCGGGATCGATCAGGAAGCCGGGGGCGAAGGGGCAGGCCAGCTCGGCCCAGTCCGGCCCATTATCGACGGTGTAGATGCCCAGCAGGGCGTGATGCCCGCGCGGCGGCAGGTTTTTCAGCCGCTCGAACGGGTCATCCTCCTCCACCGCTCAGGCCGCTCCGCGGGGTTCGCGGGGCAGGCCCAGACCGCGTTCCGCGATCAGGTTGCGCTGAATCTGGTTGGTGCCGCCATAGATGGTGTCGGATCGCGAGAAGAGGAACAGATTGGGCAGCGTATCCCACTCATAATCCGCCTGATCGCCGATCTCGCCGCCCTGGCCCAGAACGTCCATCGCCAGTTCACCAAGGTTGCGCCGCCAACTCGCCCACTGGATCTTGTAGGTCAGCGCCGCGCCGTCGATCTTGCTATGGTCGGTCTGCGACAGCATCCGCAACGCGCCATAGCGCATCAGACGCAGGCCGATTTCCGCTTTGGCGATCCGCTGGCGGATGAGCGGGTCATTGGCGGCGCCATTGGCCTTGGCGGCCGCGATGATCTCGTCCAATTCGTTGCGGAAGCCCATTTGCTGGCCCAGCGTCGAAACGCCACGCTCGAACGCGAGCAGCCCCATGGCAATGCGCCATCCGTCGCCCTCCGCGCCGATCAGGCTGTCCGCCGGACAGCGTGCATCGGTGAAGAAGGTCTCGTTAAACTCGGCATCGCCGTTGATCTGGCGGATGCCGCGTATGTCGATGCCGGGCTGGTCGATCGGCATCATCAGGAAGGTCAGGCCTTTCGGTCCCTGCGATCCCTCCCGGGTGCGGGTGATGACGAAAATCCAGTCGGAAATATGCGCCAGGCTGGTCCAGATTTTCTGGCCGTTGACCACCCATTCGTCGCCCTCCAGCCGCGCCTTGGTGCGCACGCTGGCGAGGTCCGACCCCGCATTGGGTTCGGAAAAGCCCTGGCAAAAAATGGTCCTGCCTGCCGCGATGTCGGGCAGGAAGCGTTGCTTTTGTTCCTGCGTGCCGAAGGTCAGGATCGTCGGCCCGGCCAGTTCGATGCCGATATGGTTGACCCGGCCCGGCACGCCGGCGCGGGCATATTCTTCTGCGAAGATCACCTGTTGCGCCAGCGTCGCGTCGCGCCCGCCCCATTCGACCGGCCATCCGATGCAGGACCAGCGATGGGCGGCCAGTTGCCGTTCCCATTCCTTGCGCCGTTCGGGGCTGCCGGTCAGCTTCGTGACGCCCTTGATGTCGCGAAATTCGCCAGCCATCTGGCCGTTCAGCCAATCGGCGCATTCCTGCCGGAACAACTCGTCAGCGGGAGAAAAACCGAGTTTCATGCTGCTTCTCCCAGGATCATCGTGGCGATTTTCTCGCGGTGCCCATTGCCATTGCCCAGCATCGTCTGGAGCGACCGGGCGCGCTTGAAGAAGAGATGCGCGTCATGTTCCCAGGTGAAGCCGATGCCGCCATGGAGCTGGATCATGTCCCCGGCGCAGCGGAAATAGGTGTCGGCGGCGAAGCTCTTGGCCGCATGGATCGCGAGGCGCGCGTCGTCCGCGCCCTCGTCGACCGCGCAGGCCGCCCAGTAGACGGCCGATCGGGCCTGCTCGATCTCGATCATCATGTCGGCGAGGCGATGCTTATAGGCCTGGAAGGAACCGATCTGGCGGCCGAACTGCACCCGCTCTTGCGCATAGGCGACGGTCCGGTCAAGGCACGCCTGCGCGCCGCCCAAGGCTTCGGCGGCAATGGCGATGCAGGCGGCGCGATGCGCGGCGATAAGCGCCGCAGCCGGATCGGGGAGCGGTTCGCCCGGCGCGTCGGTCAGCACGATATGGGCCATCGGGCGGGTCTGGTCCATGCTGGTCTGGGCCGTGACGGCGACGCCCGGCGCATCGGCACGCACGATCCAAGCCCGTTGCCCGTCCGTGACCAGAAACAGGTCAGCGCTGGCGCCATGGGTGACGAAGCGCGAACCGCCGGTCAACCGGTCACCAGCGGCATTGAGTGTCCCGTCAGCAAGATGCCCCGCTATCTGATCCCCCGACAGCAGGGCGGGAAGCCATGTCGTGCGCTGGGCATCGCTGCCGCCGGCGGCGATCGCCTGCCCCGCCTGCACCAGGCTGCCCAGCATGGGTAGCGCCGCGACCTGCGCACCGGCCGCTTCCGCGACGATCGCCAGTTCGACCATTCCCAGCCCTGCACCGCCCGCGCTTTCCGGCAGCCCGATGCCCGACAATCCCAGTTCCTGGCAGAAGGCCCGCCACAGCGCGCGATCGATGCCGTCGCCCGCCATCGCCTGGCGCGTGCGCGCGCTGGTCGCATGTTCCGTGAAGAAGGCGCGCGCCGTCTCCGCGATCATCTGCTGTTCGTCGGTAAATGCGAATTCCATTGCAGGCCGCCCTCAAAATCCCGTGGGGGAGCATGGCGGCACACGCCGCATTGCTTGCAGCGCATGACCGGACATGATGATGAGCCGCCTCTGGGGCCGGACGCATCCGCTCCTATCGCTGGCGGGCCTTGGCAATATTCGCCAAAACTTCCGCCCTACATTCTGCTATATCATGCATATTCCGGTTTCAAGCGGCTATTTGCGGAATTTTATAAATAATTATTTCCGAATATCGATGTGGCCAGCTTTAGTCGGCGTTTGCGCCCGCAACATCGGTGATCCGCACGACACGGTTGCTGAACTTTACCGTCCTGACCGCGAGCGAGGTTTCGATATGATAGACGCCGTCCATCGCAAGGATCTGCCCCGACGTTACGGTATGGAACCTGTCCAGATCGTCGTATAGACAGGTCGCCATGATGTTGAACGGCCCCAGCATGATCATGACCGACTGAACCATCGGGATATGCGCGATGTCGCGCGCGATCTGGCGGACATGGCCGGCTTCGGCCTGGACCGCTACGAAACCGATGTTGGTGGCCTTTTCCAGCTTGAGACTGGTGAGCGCGGTAAAAGCGATCAGGCGATCCTGCTGCAACCGCTTGATCCGGCCCCGGATCGTGCCTTCATTGACGCCCAGGTCGCTCGCGATCTTGCGGTTGGAGACGCGCGCGTCCTGCGCCAATATGTCGATCAACTGATGATCGAGATCGTCGAGATCGGGCCGGTTCATGCGAGCCTCCGGCTGTCGATCGGGGCGGTGTCGAGGCCATATTTGACGATGTCGAGGCCGATCGCAGGGGTCATGGCGCGCACGCCGGGCACCTTGGCCAGCTTGTCGGTGATGAGCGGCGACAGTTCGTCCATGTCCCGCAGGGTCAGGAGCAGACTGATCTCATAGCGGCCGGTGACCAGATGGGCGGCGAAAACTTCACGAAAGGACGCCAGTTCCTCGGCGACGTCGAGCGCGGGACGGCCGCTGACCTCCACCGCCAGATGGATGAGGACATGATAGCCATGGACCGCGAAATCGGAGACGGCGACGACGCGGAGCATCCCGGCATCCTCCATCCGCCGGATGCGGGTGGATACGGTGGACGCAATCAGACTGAGGGTCTCGGCGATCTGCTGGTTGGTCGCCCGGCCGTTATGTCGCAGATATTCGACAATCTTGCGGTCCGTTTCGTCAAACGCGAAAACCTCACTCATAGGATTGCTCTATCCCCTTTCCTGCTCCGGTCTTGCCAGCAAAGGGTCGGCAGGTCGAATCGAAACCGCGTGGTGCAGCATCGTCCGATCCCGCTCTACGCGGGCGCCCGCGGCCCAGCCTAGCAGCGCGGAGAGGAAGCCGAAGGGGATGATGAACGACAGCGCCATGCGCAGCGCCGCGGCGTCATGCCCCAGCATCTGGCTGAGCGCCCCCGTCGCCCAAGGGCCGACGAAGAAGCCGAGCAGGGTCGTGACGGCGAGGAACAGCGCGGTCGATGCAGCGCGGATGCGCGGCGGCAGCATATATTGCAGGGTCGCCATGAAGCCCACAGACCAACCACCCCCCAAAAGTCCGGCCGGGATGGCGGCAAGGCGCGCCATGTCGAAGCTGCCCGCCCAAGTCGCCGCCATGATAGCGCAGGTCGCCGCCCCCAGCGCCAAGGCGGACAGGCGCGAGGGCCAGACCATGCTGCGCCGCGCCAGGCGATCGGACAGCGCGCCGAAGAGCAGCATGCCGACCAGCCCGGACAGGCCGAAATTGAGCGCGAAGGTCATCTTCACCGCCACCGGATCAAGCGCGAAGCCGCGGGTGAACAGTTCCGGGCCCCAATAGCCGAAGGACACGCCCGACAGCACACCGAAGCCGAAAGCGAACATCATGCACAGATAGGCCGGGCTGCGGATCAGGCTGCGGATCAACTGGCCGAACGGCACGGCGTCAATCGGTGCAGCGCCGCCGGCCGGACCGCGGCGCGGCTCGCGGATCACGGCGAGCGCGGCAAAGCCTAGCAGCACGCCCACAGCGCCGATGCTGTAGAAGGCCATGCGCCAGTCATGATGCGCGGCGATCGCCGGACCGCCCGCCTGCCCGCCGATCTGGCCGATATAGGCGGCAAGGCCGAGGATCGCGAACGCCAGGCCACGCCGTTCGGGCCGGAAATAATCCGACAGCAGCGAATAGGCGGGTGCGACGAACGCCGCCTCTCCCACGCCCACCGCGATCCGCGCCAGCGTCAGGCCGACCGGGCCGGCAGCAAGGCCGGTGCCGATGGTGGCGATGCTCCACAGCACGCAGCCCGCCGCGATGATCTGGACGCGGGAAGTGCGGTCCGCCAGCCGCGCGAACGGGACGCCGAGGACGACATAGAGAAAGACGAAGGCCGGCCCCATCAACATGCCGACCATGGCGTCGCCGATGCCGAACTCCGCCTTGATCGGCCCGATCAGCCCGGTGATCAGATAGCGGTCGGCATAGTTGACGATATAGATGAGCAGCAGCGTTACGAGGACGAGCCACGGATTGGATGTTCTCTGGACGGGGGCGTCAGTCACGCAGCAGCGACCCGCCATTGACGTGCCAGAGCTGGCCATTGACCCATTCGCCGTCGTCGGACGCGAGGAAGGCGACCGCGCCGGCAATATCGTCCGGCTGGCCCAGCCGCCGGTGCGGCAGGTTGTCCAGCATCGATGCGACATAATCGTCGGTCAGATGCTGGGCCACCGCTTCGGTCAGGACGACGCCGGGGCAGATGCCGTTGGCGCGGATGCCCTGCTTGCCATATTTGCGCGCGACATGACGTACCAGCGCGTGCAGCGCATTCTTGGTCATGGGATAGGCGACCTGCAACGGGTTGCCGGAAATCGCCGCGCCCGAAGAGGTGTAGATCATGGTGCCGCCGCCGCGTTCGATCAGTATCGGCAGGGCGGCCTGCGTCGCCAGGAAATGGCTCTTGGCGTTGATGGCGAAGGAACGGTCAAGCACCGCTTCGCTGCAATTAAGTATGTCGATATCGCCTTCTGTCCCACCCGCAAGATTACTGTGGTAGAAATCGAGGCGGCCAAATTCGGCCAGCGCTGCTTGAACGATAGCGGCCTGCGATGTCGCTTTGGTCCCGTCGAGCGCCACGCCGATCGCCTTGCCGCCGTCCGCGCAGATGGCGCGGGCCGTTTCCGCCGCCCAGTCGCTCTCTATGTCACCGATCACCACCGACGCGCCTTCGGCCGCCAGCCGCCGCGCCGTCGCAGCGCCGATGCCACGTCCGCCGCCCGCAACAATTCCTGTTTTCCCCGCCAATCCGCGCATCATTATCTCCAGATATCTTATGGTGCCGGACGCCGGTCTTTCCACGGCGCGGCCTTTTCCAGTTGCCCCGCCAGACGGAACAGGGTTGCCTCGTCGCCATAGCGCCCCATGAACATGACGCCGACCGGCAAGCCATTCTTCGCCATTCCCAGCGGCACCGACATGGCTGGCTGACCGGTCATGTTGGCAATCTGGGTGAAGGGCGAGAAGGCCGCGGTCCGCTGTCCCCAGGCCATGAAATCGACGTCCGGGGTCAGGTTGATCCGGCCCAGCTCCAGCGGCGGCGCCGCCAGCGTGGGGGACAGGATCACGTCATACTGCGCCATGAACTGCGCCATTATGATGGCGGCGGTTTGCAGCGTATTGTTCGCCCGCGCGAAGTCCATGCCGGTCGTCTTCTGGCCATAGCCGACAAAGCCCAGCGTGATCGGCTCCAGAACGTCCGGGCCGATCGCGATCCCGGTTGCCTTGGCGCGGTCCAGCATATCGGCGGCCACGGACGCGCCGACCAAAACGAAGCTCGCCGCGCCGATCGCCGCGACATCCAGTTTCGGCGCTGCTTCCTCCACATGATGGCCGAGCGTTTCGCACAGGCGCGCGGCCCGGCGGGTGGCTTCGATACAGTCCGGATCGACCGGCGCGCCCGACGGGGCATTGAGCATCAGCGCGATACGCAGGCGACCGGGCGCCTTGCCGACCTGCGACAGGAAGCTCTCGGCCGGGGTCGGCGCTGCATAGCGCCCCCCCGGTTCCGGACCTTGGGTCGCGTCGAGGATCGCGGCGGAATCGCGCACGCTGCGGGTGATGGCGTGATGCACCGACAGCCCGCCCCAGCCTTCGGTGCGGGGCGGCCCCATAGGCACCCGGCCGCGACTGGGCTTAAGGCCGAACAGGCCACAACAGGAAGCCGGGATGCGGATCGACCCGCCGCCGTCGGTCGCATGGACCGCGGGCAGCACGCCCGCCGCCACCGCCGCCGCCGCGCCGCCCGACGATCCGCCGGTGATATGGGCGGGGTTCCACGGATTGCGCGTGTCGCCGGTCAGTTTGTTTTCGGTCGTACCGGTAAGCCCGAGTTCGGGCACGGTCGTCTTGCCGAAGATGACGAAGCCCGCCGCCTCGATCCGGCGCACCAGTTCGGACGTGACGTCGGGCTTGTAGCCTCTGAAAAAGCGGCTGCCATTTTCGGTCGCCAGGCCGGCGATATAAGTGTTGAGATCCTTGAGCAGCCAGGGCACGCCGCTGAACGGTCCCTGCGGCAATCCCTTGGCGATCGCCGCGTGGCCATAGTCATAATGTCTCTGCGCCAGGAAGTTGAAGCGCGGATTGAGCGCCTCCGCGCGGCCGATCGCCGCGTCCAGCAATTCGGTCGCCGAAACCTGCTTACGGCGGACGAGGTCGGCCAGCCCCATCGCGTCATGGGTGTCGAGCGGGCCGGAGGACAAAGCGGCCGCCCGGGCCGTCCCCGCCAGACCGGCTAGCGCCGTGGCGCCCGCCATGGCTTCGCGCCGTGTCATATCCATGCGAACCTCTCCTGCCCTTATCATTGTAATTGGCTTGATGGATGTCAGTCAGCGCTCTGATCGACATAATAGCGCTGATAATATTTGCGGAATTGCGGGATCGGGCCGTCACCGTCGCAGATGATCGGATTGGGTTCGAACTTCTGCCGGTCCCACACCACCTTGTCCTGATCGAACTGCTTGCAGATGTCGCGGATGATCGCCTTGGCGACGCCGGCCCGCTCGCCCTCCGCCTGCGCCTTGGGCTGGGTGAAGCAGAAGCGGACATGGACATGGTCCAGTTCGACCGGGGCCAGGCAGGCCATCAGCAGCGTCTCCGAAATGCCGGTGAAGCGCGTCCAGCTTTGCCCCGGCCCCATCGTGTCGTAACTGATAAGGCCATCGACCTCGCCCCAGGGCGTGCCCATCTTCGCCTTCACGTCCGCGCCCCGGCCCCATTCGCCCCAGCGCAATTCGCCCAGTGGCACATTGGCAGTGCCATGGATGAAGCGGAAATGCGCAACGTCGACGCCATTTTCGGCCATGTTCTGGATCGATCCCCAGACATTCCATTCATACACGTCGAAATCGGTCCATTCGGGGTCGGTCGCTTCGGGCAGGATCGCGACGTCGAACAGGGGCGCGACGTCCTGCGGATGATACCAGGCCCAGATCCAGCGGTTCGCTTCGGTGATGTGCCAGTTGCGGGTGCATTTGCGCTTCACCTGGGGCGGGATATTGCGGGCATAGGGTACGTCCTTCACCACCGCCTCGTCCCCGTCATAACGCCAGGCGTGGAAAGGACATTCGAGGAGATTGCCATGCACCTTGCCGCCATGGCCCATATGCGCGCCCAGATGCTTGCAATAGGCGTCGAGCATACGAACCTGGCCGTCTTCGCCGCGCCAGATCGCCAGATCCTGCGAGAAGTAGCGCAGCGGCTTGACTTCGCCCGCCGCCAGTTCGGACGACAGCAGCAGCGGATACCAGCCGAAGGGGATGCCGATATCGAGATTGCGCTCCGCAATCGAAGCGCGACCCTCCACTTCCGCCAGGCGCCAGTCGCTCAGATCCTGGCCGCGCAGCTTTTCGAGGACTTGCCAGACGGCAACAGGCGGGGTGCGCGCATCGGTGGCCTTGGTGGCGGCGGTGTCGGTATTGGCTTGGGACATGGGAACCTCGCGGATCATTGCAGGTCGAAGACCTTGCGCGCGTTTTCACGCAGGAATTTGGGCCAGACATCGTCCTTGAACGGGACATTTTCCATATCGCTGAAGATACGGTCCAGGCTGAGACCCATCGGAAAATAGCCGGCATAGATGATCTTGTCGGCGCCGCGCGTATTGGCGTAGTCGATGATCGCCTTGGGATAATGTTTGGGTGCGAAGGCGCTGGTCGAATAATAAAGGTTGGGCCATTTCAGCATCAACTTGACCGCCAGCGCCTCCCACGGCTCAGCGCCGTGGCGCATGACAACTTTAAGGTCGGGGAAGAACCAGCAGACTTCGTCCAGATGCTCCACCTTCTGCGTTTCCATCGGGATGCGCGGACCGGGGATGCCGGCATTGAGCAGAACAGGCAGGCCCAGTTCCGCAGCACAAGCGTAGAGCGGGAACATATATTTATGGTTGATCGCCACCTGCGGCAACGTGCCGGCCGGGAAGATACTGATCGCGGACAGACCGACCTCGCCATGAATGCGCTTGATGCGGCGTATTTCCTCCATCCCGTTATTGGGGTCGCAGGGCAGGTCGAAGAAGAAGCGGTCGCCGAACATCTCCTTGGCGCGATAGGACGTCGCATTGTCGTTCCAGCCGACCAGCGCCTTGTCGATATTGTGCCGGTCCATCTGCTCGACGGTCCAGGAGACAAAATCGTCAGTCTTGCCGGTCTGCGGAATGTCCTTGAACATATATTGCGCTGGCATGGCGAATTGCTGGAGCGTCTGCTGGTCCTTGATCAGCGGGCGGAAGGGGGCGAACCATGCGGAACGGTCCTCGGCCTCCGGTATGCCCAACATGCAGTCAATGATCTTGATATCCTTGGGAAACCCCATGGAAACTCTCCTGTTCAATAGTTCGCGACCAGTTGCGGCCACAGCGCCCGAAGCGCGATCTTGTCGATTTTTTCGGCATGGTTGCGCGGCAGGGGTGCGCGCGAAAAGGCGACATGGGCGGGCGCTTTGTAGGGCGCGAGCCGCCCGGCGACCCAATCGATGATGGCGCGTTCGTCCAGGCCATCGGCCTGCACGACGGCGACCAGCGCCTCGCCCAGGCGATCATCCGCAATGCCGAAGGTCGCGCATTCGGTGATTTGCGGCATTTCGCTCAGCACCCGCTCGACTTCGGCGCAGTAGATATTTTCGCCGCCGGAGATGACCATATCCTTCGCCCGGTCAACGATGAAGATATAGCCATCCTCATCCTGATAGCCGATGTCGCCGGTGCGCAACCAGCCGTCGGGCGTAAAGCTCTTGGCGGTATCGTCCGGCCGGTTCCAGTAGCCGCGCATGACCATGGCGCTGCGCACCACGATCTCGCCGGTTGCATGGGGACCGCAGATTGCGCCGTCCGCCCCTTCGATCCGCAGATCGACCAGCGGCAGCACCCGGCCAGCCGAAGCGCGCGCGCGCAGGAAATCCGCGCCCACCGCCTGGGCGATCGCGCCCGACGTTTCGGTCATGCCATAGCCCACGCCCATCAGCGCATGGGGGCAGAGCGCCCGCACCTCCTCCAGCAGGTTGAGGGGCAGCGCCTGCCCGCCCGACCCGATATTGCGCACAGAGCTGAGATCCGCATCCGTCAGCCGCGCGCGATTGACCATGTCCCACAACATGGTCGGCACGGTGGCCAGTTGCGTCACCCGTTCGCGGGCGATCAGGGCGACGGCTTCCTCCGCATTCCAGCGGCGCATGATGACGATCTTGCCGCCCGACAGGAAGGGCGCGAGGAAGCCGGCGCCCAGCCCGGAAATATGGAAGAGCGGCGAGACGAGCAGGCTCGCCTGCGGCGGCATCTGCGCCGTCAGCGCCTCCACCGACAGGCCATGGTCGCGCGCCATATTGTGCAGCACCATCGTGCCGGTAAGCTGGGTGCCCAGCAGGCCCGTGATCAGGCTGCGATGCGATAGCACCGCGCCCTTGACACGCCCGGTGGTGCCGGAGGTGAAGAGAATGGCGCAGGGATCGTCATGGTCAGCGGTCATGCCGTCTACGAAGGGGACGTCCGCAGCCGCGAGCGGCGCGATCAGGTCCAGCAGACGGCCCTGATAGCCCGCGTCACGCAGCGCGGCGGCGCGTTCGCTATCGGCCAGCACGAGGGCCGGCGTCACTTCGTCCACCATCGCGCGCGCTTCCGCCGCCGAGCCGCGGCTGTTGAGCAGAACCGCAACCCCGCCCAGCCGGATGACGGCAAGAAACGCCACGATCCATTCCGCCCGGTTGCGCATGGCAATGGCGACGCGGTCGCCGCGCCGGATGTCCAGATGCCCCGCCAGCCGGTCGCGCCAGGCGAAGATGTCCGCGAAACTCAGCCGGCGTTCCCTGCCCGCCTCGTCAAAGTCGACGATACAGGGCCGGTCGCCAAAGCCGCGCGCCTTTTCGATGAGCTGGTTGAGATCGGACGGCGCGTGGGCAAAAAAGCGCAGTCCGTCCTGTTCGGCGATCTCGAACGGGGTGCCGGATGCGGTGACTGCCGCGAAAATGGGGTCGATCTTGCTCATGGCGTTCCCGGATCAGTAAACGGCTGCAGGGTTTTTGGGCCGGGGACTGCCCAGCATCTCGCGATAGGAAGGGCGGTCGTTGCCGCGATCCTGCACGCCCAGTTGGCGCCCGATTTCCGCGCCGATCAATGTCTGGCCGGACAAGGCCTCCCGATCCGGCGCGCAGTCGATCGCGTCGATGATATGCGCGGTGAATTGCGGATTTTCCGCGCTTTCGATGAAGTCGGCATATTGTTCGGGATTGGTGTCGCGCGCGATCAGCGACCGTTCGGTAACCAGTGGCCCCATCCAGATCGACACCGCGATCACGCCGGTTCCGCGCAGATCATGCTCCATGTCATGGGCGAATTTGTCCACGCCCGCCTTTTGCGCGCCATAGGCTGGGCCGTGCATGTAGCAACTGCCGCCAAAGGACGAACCAAAGGCGATCACGCCGCGCCCCTGCGGCACCATCAGCCGCGCCGCGTGCCAGCTTGCCACATAGGCGGAGCGAAGACCGACATCGAGGATGCGAACTGCGTCCAGATCCTTTTCCCAAAAGGGCTTCTTCTCGATCAGTTGGTCGTGGATGAAGGTCGCGTTGTTCACCAATATGTCGAGCCGCCCCGCTTCCGCCGCAATCCGGTCGAACAGCCCTGCGACCTGGGCATCGTCGCCATGGTCGCAGACCAGCGGAATGCCCCGGCCGCCGGCCGCATCGACCGCCGCCGCAGTTTCCGCCACGGTGCCAGGCAGCACGGATCCGTCCCAGCCCCGCGCATTCCCGACATGCATCGTGCGGCCGGTCACATAGACGGTATAGCCCAATTCGCCGAAACCGACCGCGATGCCACGGCCTGCTCCCCGACTGGCTCCGGTGACCAGGGCCACCTTGCTGTCCGGCATCCCACTTCCCTCGATTCGTCGTTTTTGTCCTGACCCAACTCTATCCCTCTATTCGCGTAATTCAACAATTATATTTTTACGCATATCCAGATTTGACAGATTGCCCGCGCGATCGCCGAATTTCCGCATATACATACGATTTTCTGGGCGTATTGATAGTTATTCGACACGCACTCAGGCGCTATATTCGTATTTTTATGATTTACAAATTCCGCATTATGCTCACATATCGTCGTTGAGACGTCGTCCTGAAACGCAAATGCGCAAGGCGACCTTCGACACATGGAGAGGTGATGGCGAATGACCGATGATTTTAAAGGGCGAATTGCCGTCATCACCGGCGGCAGCGATGGCATCGGCCTGGCGACGGCCGCACTGTTGGCGCGGCGCGGCGCACAGGTAGTGATTTGCGGGCGACGGCAAGAGTTACTTGATCGCGCGCGTAGCCAGATCGACGCGGAGGGGGGGCAGATCGAAGCGATTCGGCTCGACGTCACCGATGATGTCGCCCTCACCGCGATGATCGAGACGGTAGCCGCGCGCCATGGCCGGCTCGACATGCTGGTGAATAACGCGATGTCGACCCATTATGCGCCTATCAGCCGATTGACGCTGGACCATTGGCGCAAGGACTTCGCGGTCAACGCCGATGCCGTCTTCGTCAGCACCAAGGCAGCGATGCAGGTGATGGCGACGACGGGCAAGGGCGCGATCGTCAACATCGCCTCCACCTGCGGCATCCGCGCCACCGTCAACATGGCGAGCTATTCGGCGTCCAAAGCGGCGCTGATCCATTTCACGGCCGTTGCCGCGATGGAAGGCGCGCCGTTGGGAATCCGCGTCAACGCCATCATTCCCGGTCAGGTGCAGACCGCAGGCACCGAGGCGTTCACCGCGCGCGCGCCCGAAGTCGCGACGCGAACGACCGAGGCCATTCCGATGCGGCGCGGCGGCCAGCCCGAGGAATTGGCGCAGGCGATCGCGTTCATGCTGTCCGATGCGGCGAGCTATATCACCGGCACCGCGCTGCCGGTGGACGGCGGCAAGGCGGCCCAACTTTACATGCCGGCCTAAGGCATCGAGATAAGGGCAGAAAGCGGAATTTTTGGCCTCATATTATGCTGATACGCGCGATCCAGCGTCGCTCAATATCATTTTTGCGTAATTTATATTGACATCAATTACGCATATGTTCATTTCTAGGCTAAGAAAACAAGTGATGGGGAGATATGGGATGCCCAAAGGCTACGCACATGCGGCGCTTCAACTGTTGCTCGGCGCGAGCAGCCTGGCGATCGCGGGTCAGGCGATCGCACAGAGTGCCGCCGAACCATCAGCGCCCGGTCTCGACGAGATCGTGGTGACGGCACAGAAGCGCGCGCAGAATCTGCAAGATGTGCCGATCGCGATCAGCGCCATCGGCGCGGAGAAGATCGAGCAACTGGGCATCAAGGATTCGCGCGACCTGAGCGGCCTTGCCCCGAACGTCGTCATCACCCAGGGCACGGTCAGCAACAGCGCCGCGGTCTTTTCCATGCGCGGCATCTCCAACGGCGGCAGCGAGAGCTTCGGCGTGGATGCGGCCAACGGCCTTTATGTCGATGGCGTCTATATTGCACGCGGCGGCGCCATGGGCCTGTCCGTCATGGATGTCGAGCGGGTGGAAGTGCTGCGCGGTCCGCAGGGCACGCTGTTCGGCCGCAACACCACCGGCGGCGCGATCCATTTCATCTCCCGCGCGCCGTCCTCGACCTTCCGGCTGAAGGCGGAAGCGGGCTATGGCAATTTCAATGCGTGGAACGGCAAGATCGTAGTCGATCCGGGTGCAATCGCCGGCATCTCGACCAGCTTCGCCTACAGCCATAGCGAGCGCGACGGGCTGGTCGACAATATCCTGCAGCCCAGCGATTCCAAAGATCCCGGCGCCCGCAAGTCGGACGCGATCCGGGCCGCGGCTCGCATCGACCTGGGCGGCACCGGCAGCATCCAATATATGTTCGACTGGAGCCGGATCAGCGGCACACCCCTCCCCTTCATCCTGACCAATGTGTCGAACGGCGCGGCTCGCCCGCCAGTCATCGTCAACGGTCAGCCGGTGGTGCAGACGCAGCAGGCGCCAGTCGCCCAATATCTGGCGGGCGCGACATTCGCCAATCCGGCCTGCGCAGCGCTGGCAGCGCCTTCGCGCACTTACCGGCATGAAGTGTGCAACAACGTCCTCAGCCATGCGCTCGACAAGAGTTGGGGCCATAATCTGCAGGTCCAGAACGATTTCGATGCCTTCAAGGTCAAATCGACCACCGGCTATCGCTTCTGGAACAGTGACACGCTGACCGATCTGGACGGCATCGGCGCGTTCAGCGGTCCGGCCTTCTCCAACGCAACTCTGTTCAACGGGATGCCTGCGTCGCTGCTGCAGTTCATCCCGTCGATCCCGGCCGCAGCCCGGCCTTTCATCGCCGCCGCCGCCGTGCCGAGCATTACGCAAGACCTGTTCGACATCGACAATCATCGCCGGCACAAGCAGTTCAGCCAGGAAATCGAGATTTCCGGCGACACAAACACGCTCGACTGGGTCGTGGGCGGTTTCTACTTCTGGGAGAAGGGGTCAGAAGACGGTTTCCAGAATAGCGGCTTCATCCTCGACACAAACAGCATCTTCCTTGCCAATTTCGGGCCATTGGGGCCGGCCTTCGCCGCCGCCAACCCGGCGCGCTACCGCATGGTGCAGACCCGCGCGCGCCTTGCCTATAGCACATCGGCGGAAAGCACGGCCGTCTATGGTCAGTTCACTTTCTATCCGGGTGGACGGGACAGCGGCCTGCGCCTGACCGCCGGCGGCCGCTACACCTGGGATGCCAAGCGCATGTTGCGCGTCCAGAATGGCGCAGCGCCGCTGGCGGTGCCGGAAGCGGGCGATGCCAAATTCAGCAAGTTCACCTGGAACCTGATGGCGGGCTATGACGTGGCCGACGGTATCAATCTCTACGCCCGCGCCGCCACCGGCTATCGTTCGGGCGGCTTCAATTCGCAGGACCCTGCGATCACCGGCACCAACCAGCTTGGCAGCTTCAAGCCGGAAAAGGTGACATCCTACGAAATCGGATTGAAGAGCGAATTGTTCGACCGCCGCCTTCGCTTCAACGTCGCTGCCTATCATAATATCTATGACGATCTGGCCGTCCTAGGCCCGGTGACCAATGCACCGGTGGGCACCTTCGCCACCCGGATCATCAATGCCGGCAAGGTCGTCTATAATGGCGTCGAGGTCGAAACCCAGGCGATATTGAGCGATAATTTCTCGCTCGACGGCAGCATCGGCTATATCGACATCAAATATAAGGAATTCCTGGCCGGTCAGTCGCCGACACCCGGCGCACCGCCGGTCAATATCGCATCGGTCGTGACCCCCGGCTTTACATCGCCGCTAACCGCAAACGCGGCGCTGAATGCCCAATTTCCGCTCAACTGGGGCAGTGCCACGCTCCGCGGGCGCATCGGCTATACCCACGAAGACGGCAAATATAATTTCAGCAGCTCGATCGGGTCGCCCTTCAATGAACAGATCAAGGGCGATGCCATCGACTTGGTCGATGTCCAGATTGGCATCGACGGCATTCCGCTGGGCAATGCGGCCGGCGAGGTCAAGCTCTGGGTCAAGAACCTGACCAATGCCAAGGATTTCGTGCGCAGCATCGATTATGGGCAGCTGGGCTTTGCCGGCGGCTATTATGCCGAACCGCGCACCTATGGCGTCACCATCGGCGCCAAATTCTGATCGCCTGATCTACGCCACCCTCCCGGCGTAAAATGCCCCGCTTCCGACAGGAAGCGGGGCTTTCTTTGCTTTGGATCCCCTGATGGCCGGGAGAGATCTTCCCCCCGGCCTTCCTCGTCAGTTGTTGCCGCCCGTCATATGCCGGGCCGCGATGTAACCGAAGGTCATGGCCGGGCCGATGGTCACGCCTGCCCCCGGATAGCTTTCGCCCATGGCAGAGGCCGCGTTGTTGCCAACCGCATAGAGGCCCGCAATCGGTGCGCCGGCCTCATCCAGAACCTGCGCCGTCGCATTGGTGCGCAGGCCGCCGTTGGTGCCGATGTCACCCGGATAGATCGGGATGGCATAGAAGGGGCCCTGATCGATCGGTCGCAGGCAGGGGTTGGGCACCTGGCGCGGATCGCCATACATTTTGTCATAGGCGGCCTCACCGCGATGGAAATCGGGATCTTCGCCGCGGCCGGCATTGTCGTTGAAGCGCGTGACCGTCGACGCGAGGGCCGCGGGATCGACGCCCATCTGCCCCGCCAGCGCCGCGATCGTCGCGCCTTTCTTCAGGATGCTGCGCACCGCGCCGCGATGCAGCCAGTCGGGAATCAGCGGATAGAGCGGCCCCATCGGGAATTGATGGCGATAGCGATGGTCGAAGACCATCCAGCTCGGCCCGGCGTCGCCATGCGCCGCCTGTCGCCGCGCCATCTGCTGACCCACAATATGATAGGAAGCCGCTTCGTTTAGATAGCGATCGCCCTTCTGGTTTACCATGATGCAGCCCGGCAGCGCCCGTTCGATCGTGCAAAGCCGCCCTCTATCCTCGCCGGGCACGTAGAAGACCGGCGCGGCCCAGGCCGACTGCATATTCATCGTGTCCGCGCCGATCGCCTGGCCGGCGACGATGCTGTCGCCGGTGTTGCTGGTGACGCCGCCCGAATATTGCGCAATGGAATAGAGCGGCGCATTGGCCTCCCGCATCGCCTGATTCTTGTCGAAGCCGCCGGCGGCCAGCACCACCCCCTTGCGCACGGCGATGCGATAGGGCTTGCCGTCGCGCTGGATGACCGCCCCAACGATCCGATCGCCGTCGCGCACCAGTTCCTTGAGCGGCGCGTCGAGCCAGAGCGGCACGCCCCGCCGGTCGAGCGCCATGCGCAGGCCGCCGGTCAGGGCGTTGCCGAGCGTCAGCCGCCGGTCCTTGCGCGACGTGAACCGGAAGGGCCAGTCGAGCCAGTAGCGCGCCATGCTGAAAGTCAGATTCTGCATCCAGCCCTTGGCGCGATAGAGCAATTGGTAGGTTTCGGTGAAATGCCAGTTGAGATAGCCGAACAGGCTGGCGGCCGGCGACGGAAAGCGCTGGGTGCGAATCGCCGCGCCCAGGGGCTTGCCGTCCAGCGGCATGGGCAGATGGGTGCGATAGCCTGTCGGCGATCCGCCCGGATTTTCGGCATGATAGTCGGGATAGGGGAAAGCCATATATTGGACCGGCGTGTTCGCCATCAACCAGCGCAGCATCGGCGCGGCATTGTCCACATAGGCGCGGATATTGGCATCGGGCACATTGTCGGCGGACAGGCCGCGGACATAGGTGAAGGCGTCGTCCAGATCATCCTCAAAACCCGCCGCCTTCGCCACGTCGCTGCCCGGAATCCAGATGCCCGCGCCCGATGTGGCGGAAGTGCCGCCCCACAGCGCCGCTTTTTCCACGATCAGTACGTCCGCCCGGTCGGCAGCGGCGACGAGCGCGGAGAGCATTCCGCCAGCCCCTGAACCCACCACGAGGATATCGACTTGCTTGTCCCAATTGCTCATGCCTGTCCGTCTCACATCAGGGCGTGGAATCGGAAGCCGCAGACATTCAGCCCACAAACCACCCTCTCCACAAAATTAGCGCATATAGCGACTTATATTGCCATAAAGTCAATATTTGCGTATCATATGACCATATAAACTACGATGAATCCAAGAGAGGCGAGGCGCACGCATGTTGCAAGGCAAGGTTGCACTGATTACCGGAGCGGGGCAAGGGATCGGTCAAGGGATCGCCCTTGCCCTGGCGAGCGAGGGCGTCGATATCATCCTGGCCGGGCGGACGCTGGAGAAGCTGGCGCAAACGGCGCAGCTTGTGGCGGAACGCGGCGCCCGCGCGCTGCCGATCGCCTGCAACGTCAAATCCGCCGACGATCTCGCCGCGGCGGTGGATCTGGCGGCACGCGATCTTGGCGGCATCGACATCCTCGTCAACAATGCGCAGGAGGTGCCGCTCGGCCCACTGGTGGATGTTTCGGACGACGCTTTCATGGCGGGATTTGAATCCGGACCGCTGGCCTCCTTCCGGCTGATGAAGCTGGCGCGTCCCCATATGGTGGCGCGCGGCGGCGGCACCATTTTCAACTTCACCTCGTCGGCCGGCATCCGCTGGGACATGGCGACCTACGGCGCCTATGGCGCGGTCAAGCAGGCGACACGCGCGCTGACCCGCGCGGCGGCATCGGAATGGGGGCGCGACAATATCCGCGTCCTCACTATCGCCCCCCATGCTGAATCCCCCGGCCTCAAAGGGTGGATGGAACATAACCCGGAGGAGGCCGAAGCCTTTTTCCGCACCATACCGCTGGGTCGGGTCGGGCGGCTGGAGCAGGATATCGGTCGGGCCATCGTGGCGCTCTGCAGCGCCGACCTCGCCTATCTGACCGGCGCCACCATCCCGCTGGATGGCGGCCAGGCGAATTTCGGCTGAGGAGCGATGCGATGGAAAAATTGATCTGCGCCCTCTGGGCCCCCGAGGGCGAAACGCGCGCGGCCTATGGCGCCTATCTGGTGGAGCATCTGCCCGGCGCGCTCGCGGCGGCAGGCGGCCTTGGCATCCGGCTCAATATCCGGGATGCGCGGGTCGAACCGGCGACCGCGCTCGTCCAGCAATGGCAGGCCCCGCAACAGGATGCGATCGTGCAATTCTGGCTACCCTCCGCCAATGCGCGGTTTCGCGGCGCGATCGACGCCGTGCTGGCCACACATAGCGGGCGTTTCGCAGCATGGCTGGTCGCGGAATCGACCATCATCACCAACAGCGCGTATCCACCGGAAGCAGGTCGGGCCTGTGCGGGCTGGAGCCAGGCGAGCTTCATCAGCTTCCGCGCAGACATGGCCCGGGTGGAAGCGATCGCCCATTGGCACGGCCATCATACGCGGGTGGCGATCGAAACGCAGGCGAATTTCGAATATGTCCAGAACATCATCGTCCGGCCGCTGCCTCCCGACGCGCCTGCCTATGACGCCTTTGTCGAGGAATGTTTTTCGGACGCGGCGATGACAGATCCCCATGCTTTCTTCGATGCGGTCGGCAACGAAGCCAAATTCGCGCAAAATCTCAGCGCGATGATGGAAAGCTGCGCTGGCTTCATCGATTTCAGCCGGATCGACGTCATCCCCACCAGCCAGTTCGACTTCGCCGGACGGGACTGAATGGAGGAGGCGGGCGTTGCAGCCCGCCTCGCCCCGTCAGACCGCGGTCGCGCCGCCGTCCACGACCATCGGATGCCCGGTCACGAAGCTGGCAGCGCCCGAACAGAGCCAGACGACCGCCTCGGCCACTTCCTCCGCCTGCCCCATCCGCCCCATGGGCGTCATGGAATCCAGCAACTGGCGCATATCCTCCTTGGCGACCAGCGGCGCGGTCATCGGCGTGACGATCACGCCGGGACATACGGCATTGACGCGAATGCCGGCCTTCGCCCAGCGCAGCGCGCCATGGCGGGTCAGGCCGACGACACCATGTTTGGACGCGACATAGGCGGGCTGGCTGGGATTGCCGACAAGGCCGTTGATCGAAGCCGTATTGACGATCGCGCCGCCGCCCTGCGTCAGCATGACCTCCGCCTCTTCGCGCATACATAGCATGACGCCGGTCAGGTTGATGCCGATCGCCCGGCCCCACACGGCTTCGTCATATTCGTCCGCCGCGATATTGGTGATGCCGGCGTTGTTGAAGGCGCAATCGAGGCGACCGAAATGGTGGACCGCGGCGGCGACCATCGCCTTCACCTGCGCGCTGTCGCTCACATCGCAATGCTGGAAGGCGGCCTTGCCACCCTGCGCCTCAATGAGGGCCACCGTTGCACGGCCGCCTTCGTCATTCACGTCGCTGACCAGCACTGACGCGCCCGACCGCGCGAAGGCCAGCGCGGCGGCGCGGCCAATGCCGCCGCCCGCACCCGTGACCAGTGCCACCTTGCCCTGAAGGCCATAATCGATCATTCGTCTCTCCTTGTCTTTACAGATCAGGCGGCGGCATCGGCCGGCTGGGCCGGAACTTCGCCCCATAGGGTGTAGCGCGATGCGCCATCGGCCCCGATTTCCTCCGAAAGGCAGGACGTGACGCGGCTGACCGATTCCGCGATCCACCAGCGCCCGTCCCGCTTGCGATAGACATCCTCATATTCCACCGCGAGGCGCGTGATCGACCGGGTCGACAACAGGATGGTGCGAAAGTTCAACGACCATAGCCCGCGCGCTTCGCTATCGCTTATCAGGCTGATGTCCGCATTGGTGGCGTGATGGATGTCATAGACGCCGCCCTGACAGGCCATCTGCTCGAAGATACGTACGAAATCCTCGCGATCGGTGAAGACCGGGAAATTCTGATAGTCAATGCGCACCTTGCCGGGCAGAAAGGCGTCGCGCACCCCATCCACCAGCTTGAGATCGCACGCCCGCAGATAGCGCGCCTTCAACTGGCGGATGGCGTCCATGTCTTCCAGCGCGGCGACCCGCGCGCAAAGTTGTTCCAGATCGACCGACATCTCTCTCTCCATTGCTGTCAGCCCTGCCGGGCTTCCTGCTTCACGATTTCCAGGAATAGCGGCCGCTCGCCGCCGCCATGCACCTCCAGCCGCGCGCCGCTGATATAAGCGGCCGCGGGTGAGGCAAGAAAGACGACGGCGTCGGCCACATCCTGCCCCCGCCCCATGCGGCCGAGCGGCAGCGAGGCGGCGATCCGTTGCTGCGCGGCGTCGCTGCCATAGGTCATAGCCGACTGTTCGGTTTCAATGAGGCCGACGATGATCGCGTTGACGCGCACGTCCGGCCCCCATTCCTGCGCCAGGCTGGTCGTCAGGCTGACCAGCCCCGCCTTCGCTGCGCCATAGATGGCCGTGTCGGGAGATGGCCGCACCGCCGACACACTGGCAATATTGACGATCGATCCCCGCGCCGCGCGCAAATGCGGATAGGCGGCCTGCGACACATGCAGCGGCGCCAGCAGGTTGAGTTGCAGAATGCGTTCGGAAAAGCGCGCGCTCGCGTTCGCCGCCTCCGCCTGCGGCGAACCGCCGGCATTGTTGACGACCAGGTCCAGCCGACCATGACGGGCCGCCACGGCATCGACCCAAGCCTGGACGGCTGGCTGATCGCGAATGTCACAGGCATCGAACTCTGCCTCTCGCCCATCGACCGCGATCGGCGCGTCGGGCGGGGTGCGTCCGCAGGTCGCGACCCGATAGCCGTCCGCCAGCAACCGCCGCACGATCGCCGCACCGATGCCGCGCGTCCCGCCCGTCACGATCGCAACCCTTGCCTGTCCCACGCCTAGCCTCTCCCATGCCCCCGCCCGATCCAACCCGATCAAGGCGCATCATATTTCCGTGACATAATACGCATATATGGTATATTTGGAAGATATATAATAGATTTGCGTTTTATAATCGGCGAGGAACCCATGGCATACACGCTTCAGCAGCTCAGCGATATGGAGGATATCCGAACGCTCAAACATCGTTATTTCCGGGGTATCGACACCGCCGATATGGGCTTGCTGGCGTCGCTGTTCACCGACGATATCAGCGTGGATTATCGCGGCGGCACCTATCGCGCGCGGCTGTCCGGCCGGTACAATATGCTCGCCTTCCTGGCCAACAGTTTCCATTCGGGCGTGATGGCGATGCATCATGGCCATATGCCCGAAATCACCCTGACCGGCGACGATGAGGCCGAGGGCATATGGTATCTGGAAGACATCTTCATCGATGTCGAAAACGCGCTGCATACGGTGGGCACCGCCATCTATCGCGATCGGTATAAGCGCGAAGCCGGAAGCTGGCATATCGCAAGCACGGAATATGACCGGGTGATCGAGATAGTGTCGCCGCTCGATCCCCAGTTGCAGATCACAGCGCATCATCTGGCGCACGCCGGCCGGAAACCGGCGGAGCGCCAGGATATCGGCCATTTGATCGAATGGGAAACCGCCTGATTGCATGGCCGGCGCATGGCAGCGATTTCGGTCGCCCGCCCGCGCCGCATTTTACAATGACAAAATTATAAGGGGGGAGGATTATGAAGAAGATCGCGTTGCCCATGGCAACCATGGTGTCTCTGCTGGCCCAGTCCGCGCTGGCGACGGCTGCGCTGGCCCAGTCCGGCGGGCCTGCCGGCGAAGACGTACAGGCCAGTGAAGATATTGTCGTGACGGCGCGTCGCCGCGAGGAACGGCTGCAAGACGTGCCGATCGCGGTCAGCGCCGTCGATGCCGCCGCGCTGAACAGCCGCGGCCTCGACAATGTGACACAGGTCAGCCAGATCGCGCCCAATATCCAGTTCACGCCGGGCCAGGGCGGCAATAGCGGCGGCATCGCTCCCTTCATCCGGGGCGTGGGCGAAAACGACTTCATCATCACCTCCGACCCGGCGGTCGGCGTCTATATCGACGGCGTCTATGTTGCCCGCACCTTTGGCGCGATGACGGAATTGCTGGGGATCGACCGGATCGAGGTGCTGCGCGGGCCGCAAGGCACGCTGTTCGGCAAGAATACGGTCGGCGGGGCGATCAACATCGTCTCGTCGGTTCCCGGCCAGGAGCAGCGGGTCGAAACGGACCTGCGCTATGGCTCCTTCAATACGGTGCGGGCGCGGGCCTATGTCGAAACGCCCCTGTCCGACAGCTGGTCGCTGGGCGTGGCGGCGCTCGGCGAATTTGGCGAGGGCTGGCAGAATATCCCCTCGGGCGACAATCTGGGCAACCGCAATGTCGTCGGCGGCAAGCTGGCGCTGCATTATAAGGGCGCGACGATCGATGCGCTGCTGCAGGCCGACGGATTGCGCCGCCGCCAGCATAGCGCGCCCCACAGCATGGTCGCCTTCACCCCCACCTTCCTGTCCGGGCTGCAATCCGCTTTCATCGCGCCCTGCTGCACCGTGCCCGGCGATATCGACCGGACGGACAGCACCGCCGCGCTCAACAAGGATGAAACCGACGCCTTCAACAGCTCGCTGACCCTGACCGCCGATGTGGGTCCCGCGACCCTGAAGTCGATCACCGCCTATCGCCATGTCGACGCCCTGTTCGGGCGCGACGGCGACGCATCGTCCACGGTCAATTATGCAGGCGACATTCATGACGAACAGGCCCGCCAGATCAGCCAGGAACTCCAATTGTCGCTCGACCTGGGCGGCCGTGGCGCACTGCTCCTGGGTGCCTTCGCCTATCGGGAGAAAACGCGCGACAATACCCGGCTGGTCGTGGCGGACGGGCTCTATCCCCGGCTGATCGCCGCCGGCTTCGACCCGGCGCTCGCGACCGCGCTGGATTTCAATATCGATTTCCGCAACCGGCAGCGGACCGACAATCTGGCGCTGTTCGCCAACGGCAATTATGAGATATTGGACAATCTCTCGCTGGAACTGGGCGCGCGCTACACCTGGGAGAAGAAACGCTTCACCCAGTCGGCCACGCGCATCTACGCCAACCAGCCATTATTGGCGGGCACACCCAGCTACACGCTGGAAAAGAGCTGGGACGCCTTCACGCCGCGCGCGTCGCTATCCTACAAGGTGCGACCGAACCTGCTGACCTATGCTTCCTTCTCGAAGGGTTTCCGGTCCGGCGGCTTCAACGGGCGGCCCACTTCGCTGGAGGAGATCGGTTCCTATGATCCGGAACATCTGACCGCTTATGAAGCGGGGGTAAAGGCCGGGTTCGGCCGCATCGCGACTATCAATCTGGCGGTGTTCCGCAACGCCTATCGCGACCAGCAGATACTGGTATCGACGGTCAGCCCGGCCACCGGCCTGATCGTGGTGCGCAACGAAAATGCCGGCCGCTCGCGCATCCAGGGGATCGAACTGGAGGGCAATTTCCGGGTATCGCGCCACTTCACGCTGACAAGCGCGCTCGGTCTGCTCGACGCCAAATATCTCAGCTATATGTCCGTCATCAATGGCGTGCCGACCGACGTCAGCAACCGTAGCCTCAAACAGGCACCGGACATCACCGCCAATGCCAGCGCCGTCTACCAGGCCGCACTCACCGAAGCGCTGGAAGGCCTCGTCCGCGTGGATGTCGCCTATAAGAGCGCCGTGTTCGTGGACGCGGAAAACACGCCGCTGCTGCGCCAGCCCGATCATGCCATCGTCAATGCCAGCGCCGAATTGCGGCTGACCGATTGCGGCCTGTCGCTGCGGGCGGGGGTCGACAATCTCACCAACCGGCGAATCATCACGGCGGGCTATGACGCCAGCACCAGCTTCGGCTTTACCGAAGCCTATTATTCGCCGCCGCGCCGCTACAGCCTCACCCTTGCCTGGCGGCGCTGATCGCGCTTGCGCTCCGGGGCGCTTGGTTCGATATCGGAAGGAGAATGTACAAGAGGATCAGCCAAGAGTGGCCGACACAGATGCCTCCGCTCTCCCGAATTTGCTCCTGGGGTTGTATGGCGGGCTGACCCGCGATCCGCCCTGGGAGGGCTTTCTGGAGGATCTGGCCGCCGCCGCGCAAGCGAGCTTCGCCACGCTGATCATCGCCACCGGCCGAACCGGAATCGACGCCCTGGTGACGCCGGGGGTCGATCCGGTCCGCGCCGGCGAATATGAAAGCCTGTCCGACGCCGACCCCTTCGTCGATCTGCCAGAGGGACAGGTCATGTCCTATCAGGATTTCGTCAGCCATGTGCCGTCCCGCTTCAAGGACTGGATGGATAGCACCGGGTCCGCCCAAATATTGGGTGTAGACCTGCAAGCACCGTCCGGCGCGTCCTTCCGCCTGCGCACCACACGCTATCAGAATCTGCCGGATTTCAGTGAGCGGGAAAGTGCGCTGATCGCCAGCCTGGTGCCGCATCTGCGGGTCGCACTGGAATTGCATGCCCGGCTGACGACGACGCAGGCCGAACGGCAAATCTTCAGCAGCGCGATGGCCGGGCTGGCCGTCGCGACATTGGTGCTGGGTCGCGATGGCCGGATCATGCGCCGCAACGCCACGGCGGAGCGCCTGCTGCGCGAGGGGATAGTCATCATGGAACGACAGGGGCGACTGGAGCCGCAAGCCGGCGCCGGCGTGACGATGCTCGCCCGCCTCCTGGCATCCCCGCCGCCGCCGGGCGAAGAAACCGCTTTCGACATGGCCGCGCCGGATGGATCATCGCTGCGCGGGCGCGCCCTGTCCTTGCCCATATCCGCTTATGGCGACGGCGCCTTCATCGCCCTGTTCCTGAGCGATCCGAACCGCTCCGACAGGCTCGATCCCGCGACGCTGCGTCATCGCTTCCAGCTGACACCCGCCGAAGCCGCGCTTGCAGTCCAACTGGCCAGAGGTATATCACTGATAGACGCCTCACAACGGCTCGACATCGCCCACAATACGGCGCGGGCGCATTTGCGGGCGATCTTCGCCAAGACCGGTACGCATCGTCAGGCCGAACTGGTGCATATGATACGAACGGCCGCCGCCGGCGCCTGACCGGATCAGTCGTCCGCCGTCATGCGCGTAATCTTGGCGATGCCTGCCTCATATTTGAGGTTGTGGACGGAGATGGAGGTTTCGACCCGCTGCACGCCCGGCATCGGCCGGATACGATCGATGATGAGGTCGTTGAGCTGTTCGATATTGGTGAACAGGCCCATCGCCAGCAGGCTGTAACGGCCGAGCAGCACCACGACGCACGTGATTTCGGGAATATCAGACAGAGCGCGAGCGAGGTCGGACACATGCGAGGGGTCGGCGTCGATCCCCATCATGCAGAGATTGGGCGACCCGGCCATGCGGAAGTCGGTGACCACGGTGAACTGGATCAGCCCTTCATTCTGCAACCGCTTGATCCGGGTGCGGATCGTGCCTTCGGTCACGCCCAGTTCGGCGGCGATGGCGCGATTGGAGATGCGGGCGTCCTGTGCCAGCTTGTCGACGATACCCTGATCGAGCTTGTCCAGGCGTTCCCAGGTCGGGCGTTCGGTCATAGCGGCACCACGTTGAATTCGAATTTCACAATATCTACGGCGATGCCGGACGTGATGTGCACGACCCCGTCGATACCGGCGATATGATCGAACAGAAGCTGCTGCACCTCCGAAAAATCGTGCAACGCCACCAGCAGTTCGAGATCATGATCGCCATTCATGATGTTGACGCTGAGCACCTCCGGGAATTTGGCGAGATCGCGACCGACATCCGGGATGCTGCGCCCCTGCACCTTCACGCCCAGCGCGATGATGACATTATAGCCATGGGCGGCGAAGTCTGTGACCGCCACGACGCGCATGACCCGCGCCTCTTCCATCTTCTGCAAGCGGGCGGACACGGTGGCGGCGGTAACGGACAGGCGCTCGGCGATTTCCTGGTTCGTCGCCCGACCATTGGTCCGCAATATGTCGATGATATTGGTGTCCAGACCGTCCAACGTCGGCGGCGTACCGTTTCGCCCGCTTCTGATCTGCATTCTCACCCGCCTCCCACTATGCCGTAGCGTTCCATAGCGCGTGGATTTGCGGAGGGCCAGTCACTATGGACCAGCCGAAAATCGCTACCCGAACCATTGTCGCAGCGCATCGCCACCTGCTGCCCCGAAGGCATGGAAAACCCTGAAATCTGCGTATCGCGCAACAATAAACCATTCCTGAAACCCATTATTTGCGTAATAAATGCACCTAATCAAAACGAGAATCAAGGCACCGATTCAAGCAAATATCGACCATTCGATCCGGTCCCCGACATGCAGGGTCGACTGACACTGGCCGCCGAAAAATTGTCGGAATGGCGCGCGACACTGAGCCTTGCGCCATTCGGCGGGACGGTCAGGCGGTTTCGCTCGAATACAAGGCCTTACGCAACGCAGCGCAGGCGTCGCGCTTCATCTGCCGGGCCAGAGCGGTATCGGGCATCACGTCGAATCCATGATAGGCGCCCGGATAGACGTGCATTTCCGTGGCTACGCCCGCCTCGATCAGGCGACGGGCATAATCCATGTCCTCGACCAGAAACAGATCGAGCGCGCCGACCGCGATGAAGGCGGGCGGCAGGCCGGTCAGGTCCTGCGCGCGAGCGGGCGCGGCATAGGGAGAGACGTCGGCCGATCCCGGCTCCTGCCCCAGCAACGAACGCCAGCCGAAGGCGTTGGCCTGCGGCGTCCAGACGAAGGCGCCGAGATGATCGGGGAGCCGCGTGATGCAGGTACGGTCGTCCAGCATGGGATAAATGAGATTCTGGTGCGCGATGGCCGGGCCGCCCCGATCGCGGGCCAGGAGCGCAAGCGCCGCGGCAAGCCCCCCGCCCGCGCTTTCGCCGCGAATGGCGATGCGCGCGGGATCGACGCCCAGACCGGTTGCGCTTTCATGCAGCCAGCGGAGCGCAGCATAGCAATCCTCGACCGCGCCCGGCGCGACGGTTTCAGGCGCAAGACGATAGTCGACCGAGACGATGATCGCCGCGACCGACGCCGCCATTTCTATATTCGCCAGATGATTGGTACGGACCGACCCCACCACATAGCCGCCACCATGCACATGCAGGATCGCCGGAAGCGGTCCGGTCGCACCATCCGGCGTATAGATCCTGACCGACGGACCATCCGCCAGACGCTCTTCACGCCAGATGACGCCGCTATTGTCCGGCTCCGGTGCCATCGCCGACATCTGATCCATACCTGCGCGGATCGCAGGAAGGCTGTCATTCGTCAGATCCAGCGGCGGCATGAAGTCCAGCCCCGGCAGCAGCGATGGGTCGATCAGGTCACGCATGTCTCATACTCTCCGATTATCTTTTATCATCATGGCCTTGGTTGCCGCCACAGCACCACGCGCGCGCTCCAGCGCGGGGACGCCGGCCGCCATCGCCGCCTGCTGCGGCGCTTCCACGCTGATCGGAATATCGCGGTGGAGCGCAGTTAGGAAGGCCGGAATATCGAAATGCCCTTCGCCAGGCAGTTGCCGTTGCAGGCCCGCTTCCCATTCGATGCGGTCGGCCGACATGGCCGCCGGCCCGTCGCTGATCTGCGCCATGCGGATGTGCGGCACCGCCAGCGAGGCCATGCTGCTGCCGACCTCCCCACCCCGCATGATATGGAGCAGATCGACCGTGACGCCGACATCGTCGCGGCCCAGTCGCTCGACCGTGGCGAGCGCGTCAGCGAGAGTTCGTATCTGTGAAGGAGGATAGAATTCGATAGCAAGATCAATGCTATATTGTTCGGCTAGGTCGGCCAGTTCGCTCAAACGATCGATCTGGCGCGCGAGATCGCGGTCGTAGCAAAGGACATTAGCCAACCGCCCGCCCAGTTCGGCGGCCACCGCCAGCGCAGGCTCGAAATCCGCGACCACGGTGCGGCGCGCCAAGGTGAAGGGGTAGACGAGATCGACCGTCAATCCGCCCGCGGCCAGCGCCGCGCGGGTGGCGCGACGCTCGGCCGCGTCGGTGACGAGGTCGTAGTCGGGCATGGCGGGCAATACCGCCATCGAACGCAGGAACGGGCAAATGCCCGAACAACCCGTCGCGGCGGCAATGTCTGCCAGCCGCGACGGGGTCGTGTCGGTTACGCTGATATGGTCGAGCGACAGCTGCATGGCCGATCGATCAGCCGACTGCTTCGCGCGCCTTCACCATGTCAAGCGCGACGTCGACGATCATGTCCTCCTGTCCGCCGACCATCTTGCGCCGGCCCAATTCGACCAAAATGGTGCGGGTGTCGAGACCATAGGTTTCGGCTACCTTTTCCGCGTGACGCAGGAAACTGGAATAGACCCCCGCATAGCCAAGCGCCAGGGTTTCGCGATCGACCCGCACCGGGCGGTCCTGCAACGGGCGGACGAGATCTTCGGCCGCGTCCATCAGCATCATGACGTCGCAGCCATGGTTCCAGCCCTTGCGATCGGCGGCGGCGACGAACACTTCGAGCGGCGCATTCCCCGCGCCCGCACCCATGCCGGTCAGCGATGCGTCGATGCGCACCGCGCCGCCCTGCGCCGCGACGATCGAGTTGGCGACGCCCAGCGCAAGATTGTGATGGGCGTGCATGCCGCGCTGGGTTTCGGGCTTGAGGACGCGATCATAGGCTTCGAGCCGGGCCTTCACCCCGTCCATGTCGAGCGCACCGCCGCTGTCGGTCACATAGACGCATTGCGCGCCATAGCTTTCCATCAACGCCGCCTGCTGCGCGAGCTTTTCAGGCTCGATCATATGGCTCATCATCAGGAAGCCGGCGACGTCCATGCCCAGGTCGCGGGCGATGCCGATATGCTGCTTGGACACATCGGCTTCGGTGCAATGGGTCGCCACGCGGACCGATCGCACGCCGATATCATAGGCGCGGCGCAGCTCATCGACCGTGCCAACGCCCGGCAGAATAAGGGTGGTCAGGACCGATCGGGTCAGCACAGAGGCGACTGCCTCCAGCCATTCCCAGTCGGTATGCGCGCCGAAACCATAGTTGAAGCTGGCGCCGCTGAGGCCATCGCCATGGGCGACCTCGATCGCGTCCACGCCCGCCTCGTCCAGCGCCTTGGCGATCGCCATCACATGGTCGATGCCATACATGTGACGGATGGCGTGCATCCCGTCGCGCAGGGTGACGTCCTGAATGTAGAGTTTGTCGCCGGCTTCGACGTTGAACTTGGTGCTGCTCATGCCGCCACCTTCTTGCCTTCGAGGATACGCTGCGCGAGCAGCTCGCCGGTCGCCTTTGCGGCCGCGGTCATGATGTCGAGATTGCCCGAATAGCTGGGCAAATAGTCCCCCGCACCTTCGACTTCGAGCAGGATCATCGTCTTGATGCCGGTGAACTCGCCGCGACCGGGAATTTTGAGCTTGTTGTTGTCGCCGAAGCGTTCGAACTGCACTTCCTGCTTCAGACGATAGCCCGGCACATAGGCCTGCACCTTCTTCACCATCGCCTCGACCGACGCACGGATGGCGTCTTCGTCGGCGCCTTCGGACAGGGTGAAGACCGTATCGCGCATGATCATCGGCGGTTCGGCGGGGTTGAGGATGATGATCGCCTTGCCCTGCGCCGCGCCGCCGACCTTTTCGATCGCGCCGGCGGTGGTGCGGGTGAACTCGTCGATATTGGCCCGTGTGCCGGGCCCGGCGGAGCGCGAAGACACCGACGCGACGATCTCGGCATAATGGACGGTTGCGACCTGGCTGACGGCGGCGACCATCGGGATCGTCGCCTGACCGCCGCAGGTCACCATGTTGACGTTGGGCTGATCCAGATTGGCGTCGCCATTGACCGTGGGGATCGTATAGGGGCCGATCGCCGCAGGGGTAAGGTCCACCACCTGCTTGCCGTCGGCACGCAGGGCGGCGTCATGGACCTTATGCGCATAGGCGCTGGTCGCGTCGAACACGATCCCTATGTCGGAATAGGCTGCCATCTTCTGGAGGCCGTCCAGCCCTTCATGGGTGGTCGCCACGCCGCGTTCGCGGGCCATGGCCAGACCTTCGGACGCCTCGTCGATGCCGACGACCGCCACCAACTCCATATTTTGCGGATATTTGACCATCTTGATCATCAGGTCGGTGCCTATATTGCCCGACCCGATGATCGCTGCCTTGACCTTGTCCGTCATGAAACCTCCACTTTAAACGAAGCGCGCAGTGCAGGCGCCCACGCCATGCAACTGCATTTCAAATATGTCGCCGGCCTTCGCCGGTTCCAGCGGCACCAGGCTGCCCGACAGGATCACGTCGCCAGCCTCCAGCGTCACGCCATAGGCACCCAATGTATTGGCCAGCCACGCAACGGCCTCGGCGGGCGAGCCCTGCACCGCATGGCCATAGCCTTCAGAGAGCGGCTGGCCGTTCTTGGTCACGGTGACGTGGAGGTTGGGCAGGTCGTGGTCACGCGGATCGGCGCGCGCGTCACCCAGCACATAGACGCCGCAGGACGCATTGTCGGCGATGGTATCGACGATGCCGATCTTCCAGTTTTCGATCCGGCTGTCGACGATTTCGAAACAGGGAATGATCGCTTCGGTTGCCGCAATGACCTGCGTCGCGGTGACGCCCGGCCCTTTGAGACTGTCCTTCAGGATAAAGCCGATCTCTGCCTCGGCGCGTGGCTGGATAAGACCATTCGCCTTGACGTCGATATCACCTTCCACATGCATTCTGTCGGTCAGGAAACCGAAGTCGGGCTGATGCACCCCCAGCATGTCTTGTACCGCCTTCGACGTCACGCCGATCTTCTTGCCAACGACCCGTTCGCCATCAGCCTTGCGCTTTTCCAGCGCGCCCAGCGAGATGGCATAGGCATCGTCGATCGTCAGGTCCGGAAACCGGCTCATCAACGGCGGGACGGCGCGTTCTTCCCGCAAGGCGCGATAGAGTTCATGGGCAAGGCCGTCGTTCAGGCTAGTGTCGCTCACAGATAGGCTCCGTCCTGATAGATGAGGGGATCGACGGTTTCGCCGAGACGCACAGCGTCCACGCGCGCCACCACGATGCTATGGGTGCCAAAGGGCGTCATGCTGAAGATCGTGCAGGCGAGATTCGCCTGCGCTTCGTCCAGCATCGGCAGGTCGTGGTGATCCGGCACCCAGCGGCCGACGGCAAAGCGCGCCTCTTGCGCCATAGCGCCGCCGAACGCGACCGACACCGCGCGCTGATGGCGCGAGAGGATGTTGATGCTGATGGGGCAGCCTGGGGCGAGGCAGGGATGAATGCCCGTCGACTGGCCGACGCAGACCAGTATCGCCGGCGGATCGACGGTCAGCGAAGTGATGGAGGTCGCCGCCATGCCGACGGGACCGTGCGCGCCCTTCGCCGCGACGATCGCCACGCCGGACGCCAGACGTCGCATCGCGCCGCGAAAATCCTGCGCGACATCCACCGGACGGCGCACAGTCATGGCGGCACTAGCCATGGAGGAATTCGAGCGCATAGCGATTAAACTCTGCGGCCCGCTCCACCTGCACCCAATGACCGACCTTGTTGAACGTCACGCAGCGCACGTCGGGGCACGCCTCGAAAAAGAGTGTGATGCCCTCCAGCGGCATGAAGCGCTCATTATAGCCCCAGAAGAGCAGGATCGGCATGGTGAGTTCGCCCAGGCGCGGCGCCAGATTGGGCGTACGCATCCGCATGATCACATCCTTGGGCTGGGTGCGAGCGACGGCGAAGCGTTCTTTAACCAGGTCATCCGTGACATGGACGGGATCATGAACCAGATTGGTTATCAATCGACGCTGTTCATCTTCGTTGAAATCGGGACCGCCAAAGGAACTGACCATGCCGGCGATACCCGGCATCTTGAAATAGTCCTCGCGCTCATGAATGCAGCCCGGCGCCATCAGGATCAGGCGGTCGACAAAGGCCGGATGGTCGAGCGCCATCTGGATCGCGATACCGCCGCCCAGGGAGTTGCCGACCAATATCGCCTTGTCCACGCCATGGGCGACAAGCGCTTCATAGAGGGTGTCGGTGAAAAGTTGCAGCGTATAGTCGATATCTTCGGGCTTGGACGACGCGCCATAGCCGATCAGGTCAGGCAGGATGACGCGAAATCCGGCGTCTGCGAAGGCCTGCACATTCTGCCGGAAATTGGACTGGCCCGATGCACCCGGTCCGCTGCCATGGATGAAGACCAGCGCGGGGCCGGCACCCACTTCGGCCAGCATAATGTCATGGCCGCCCGCCACGCGATGCGTGCGGCGGCTGATGTCATGCGTCATATGATGCTCCTCAGACGAAGGTGAAGGCCGGCGCTTCGCCGAGCATGGTGCCGACCACGTCGCCGATGCGGTTGGCGGGATCGTTGGCGACATGCGCGCGGGCGGCATGAAGGTCGAGCCAGGGCTGGAGGATCGGACTGGACATGTAGACGGCCCGGCCGCCGAGCAGTTTCACCATGTCGTCGGCCAGGTCCGCCAGACGGCGCACGACGCTGGCCGACTGATAGGCGAACAGCGCGCGGCGCTGCATCGGAATGGCCTCGTCGCGTTCGGCATAGCCGATAAGCTCGTCGAAGGTCGCGCGATGGGTCAGCTCCATCTCGTCGGTTTCGGCGATGGCGCGGGCGATGGCAGCGTGCAGGTTCGGATCGGCCTTGGACGCCTTGCCGGTGTTGGTGGATATCCGGCTCTGCATGATCTCGATCGCCGCCTGGATGGCGGCGCGCATACCACCGAAAGCAGCGGTGGAAACGGAGCGCGTGAACAATTGCGCCCAGGGCATACGATAGAGCGGGCCGTCATTGGCCTCCTGTCCCGGATTCTTGCAGGCGAAGCCATCGGCAGCACGATGGGTACGATATTCGGGGACGAACACCCGCTCCACGAGGATGTCGAAACTGCCTGTACCCTGCAGCCCGAACGTATCCCATGTCCCTTCGATCACCTGATAGTCCGAGCGCGGCAACAGGAAGGTGCGCATGTCAGGCGGGCCGCCATCGGTGTCGAAATTGATCGCGCCCAGAAGCACCCAGCCGCAATGGCTCGAGCCCGAGGAAAAGCCCCAGCGCCCCGACAGGTAGAAACCGCCTTCCGCTTTCTCCACCTTGCCCACCGGCTGATAGGTGGAGGACACCAGCATGTCAGGATCGTCGCCCCAGACATCTTGCTGCGCCCGGTCGTCGAACAACGCCAGTTCATAAGGATGACAGCCCAGCACGCCGTAGATCCAGCCAGTCGACATGCAGCCTTCGGCCAGCGCCTTCTGCACGTCGAAGAAGACATTGGGATGCATCTCGTAACCCCCATGACGGCGCGGCTGGAGGATACGGAAGAATCCCGCCTCGGTCATTTCCGCCACCGTTTCGCGCGGTACGTCATTGGCCGCCGTGCAGCCGCGCGCGCGGCTTTTCAGCAGGGGAATCATGGCTCGCGCCCTTTCGACCAGCGCCTCGGCGGACGGCGCAAGCGCTTCGCCATTTCCCGTCGATCGACTTGCTGCTGCCGCGGTCATCCTCGTCTCCATCCAAAGTCTCCTGGACCATTTTGGCTATATGCGTAGTTTATATAAATTTAAAATACGCAAAATGTCAAGTACAGGAGGGGTTGCACATTCTGCGCGATGCATATAGGCAGATTTGCAACGAATTGCCATTGTTTCGTTGCAAATCGCGGAAAATGACATGCATCACAAGCATGTTCGTGGTCCAAAATATGGAATTGCGTATTATAACGCGATTCATGCGGCGACATTGGAATGATGCAGGATGATAGGATGAGGCGGCAGGAATGGCTGTAATTTCGCTGGGCTATGTGATGATCGAGGCGCGTGACCTGAACGACTGGCGCGCCTTCGCCTGCGATATTGCGGGCCTGATGCCGACAACGGCGTCGCGGGACGATGTCGCCCTGTTCCGCATGGACGATCGCCCATTCCGTCTCTGGGTACAGAAGAGCGCGCGCAACGCGTTTATCGCACCAGGATGGGAGTGTGCGAGTCGCGAGGATTTCGATGCACTTCTGGCCAGACTGGAAGCGGCAGGGCGGCCGGTCGAACGCGCCGACGTCATGGAAGCGCGCGCGCGGCAGGTCTATGAACTGGCGCGGTCGTCGGACCCTGCCGGCAACGCGATGGAAATCTTCTACGGCCGGTTCGTGGATTACGCTCCCTTCGTCTCGCCCGCGGGCGTCAGCGGCTTCGTGACCGGCGACAATGGCGACATGGGCCTTGGCCATGTCGTGCTCACCGCCCCCAATTTCGCGGAAACGCACAATTTCTACAAAGATGTGATGGGCTTTGGCGATACCGACCTCGGCCGTTTCTTCCTGATGGGCGGCGGGCCGGACGATCCCGGCGTCGGCTTCGCCTTCCTTCACTGCAATGGTCGCCACCACAGCCTGGCGCTCGGCCAGATGCCGGAAAGCCCGAACGGCGCCGTCCATATGATGCTGGAAGCCGCGACTCTGGAAGATGTCGGCCGCGCCTATGACCGCGTACTCAAGAGCAAGGGGAAAGTACCGCTGTCCGCAACGCTGGGCCGTCACGTCAACGACAAGATGACGAGCTTCTACATGCAGACGCCCGGCGGCTTCGACATTGAATATGGCTGGAACGGCCTGGTCATCGACCCGGCCACCTGGGTTCCGACCACCAGCATGACGGTAAGCGATTGGGGCCACAAATGGGCTCATGAGAAGGACGACTGAAGATGCTCGATAAACGGATGACGGCGCAGGACGTCGTCGGGCAATTGTCCGATGGCATGACGATCGGCATTGGCGGCTGGGGGCCGCGCCGCAAGCCCATGGCGCTGGTCCGCGCGATCATGCGATCCGACCTGAAAGATCTGACCATCGTCGCCTATGGCGGCGCCGACGTCGGGATGCTGTGCGCGGCGGGCAAGGTCAGGAAGCTGATCTTCGCCTTCGTGTCGCTCGACGCCATTCCGCTCGAACCCTGGTTCCGCAAGGCGCGCGAAGCGGGGCAGATCGAGGTGCTGGAATTGGACGAGGGGATGTTCCAATGGGGGCTGAAGGCCGCCGCTTTCGGCCTGCCCTTCCTGCCGACGCGCGTCGGGCTGGGCACCGATCTGGCCGAGCTGGGCGGTCTCAAGACCGTGCAGTCGCCCTATGCCGACGCGGAAACATTGATCGCCATGCCTGCGCTGAAGCTGGACGCGGCGCTGCTCCACGTCAATCGCAGCGACTGGCGGGGCAATGTCCACCTCTTCGGCCCCGACCCCTATTATGACGAATGGTTCGCCAAGGCCGCGACCAAAACCTATGCGTCGACAGAGGAACTGGTCGACCGGATGGAAGATCATTATCCGCAGGACGCGCACTATAATGTGTTCGAACGCTGCTTCGTCAGCGGCATCATCCATGCACCCTGCGGCGCGCACCCCAGTTCCATGCCGCCCGCCTATGGCTGGGACATGAAAGCGTTCAAATCCTATGCCGACGCGGCAAGGGAGCCGGGCGACTGGGCGACGGTGGCCGACCGCTTCGTCGGCGCGACCGAAGCGGCCTATCTGGATAGCATTGGCGGAAAGGAGGCGGTAGCGGCTCTCCCGCTCCCGATATTCTGATGACTGAAGTAATAATGACTGAAGCGACTCTGGCAGAACTCTGCATTTTCGCCTGTTCGGAGGCTTTCCGGGGCAATGGCGAGATCATCGCTACCGGCGTCGGCCCCGTGCCACGCCTGGGCGCCAGCCTCGCCAAGCTGACCCACAGCCCCGAACTGATGATGACCGATGGCGAAGCCTATCTGGTCGAACAGCCGGTGCCGATCGGCCCGCGCGGCTATGACGACCGCAAGGCTGCGGGCCACCTGCCCTTCTCGCGCTTCTTCGACAGCGCGGTGTGGACGGGACGCCGCCATGCGATGGTGACGCCGACGCAACTCGACCGTTTCGGCCAGATCAATTTGAGCTATCTGGGTGGCACCTATGACAAGCCCAAGACGCAGATGCTGGGCGTGCGCGGCTTTCCGGGCAATACCATCTACCACGCCAACAGCTTCTTCTTCCCGATGCATTCGGCGCGCACCTTCGTCGCGGGCGACGTCGATATGGTGTCGGGCGTGGGCTATAATCCGGCCAAGCGGGTCGCAGGCGGCAATTATGCGGGTGTCGACCTGCGCCGGATCGTCACCAACCTGTGCGTCATGGATTTCGGTGGCACGAACAACGCTATCCGGGTCGTATCCCTGCATCCGGGCGTGACCTTCGAGGAGGTGCAGGACGCGACCGGCTTCCCGCTGGAAAAGGGCGAGATCGTCGAAACACCGATACCGAACGGCGAGGCGCTGACGATCATCGCCAGCCTCGACCCCCACAATATCCGCGCATCCGTCATCAAGGACAATCCGCCTGCAAGGAGGGCATGATGAGCGACAGTGATCGTCTGGTCGAACCGCAAGAGGTCGACATCGTCTATGAGACCGACGAGCCGGTCACCTATGAAATGATCGACCATGTCGCATGGATCATGTTGAACCGTCCGGGCTTCAACAACGCCCAGAACGGCCAGATGACCTATGCGCTGGACGACGCCTTCAAGACTGCGACGAACGACGATGACGTCCGGGCGATCGTGCTGGGCGGCAACGGCAAGCATTTTTCCGCCGGGCACGACATCGGCACGCCGGGACGCGACCTGCACAAACATTTCGACAACCGGTTGATGGTGCCGGGCCACGTTAACAAGCCCGCGGCCGAGCTGCTCTACACCCGCGAGAAAGAGCAATATGTCGGGATGTGCCGGCGCTGGCGCGACGTCGCCAAACCGACCATCGCGATGGTGCAGGGAGCCTGCGTCGCGGGCGGATTGATGCTGGCCTGGGTCTGCGACCTGATCGTGGCGAGCGAGGACGCCTTCTTTCAGGATCCGGTCAACCGCATGGGCATTCCGGGCGTCGAATATTTCGCCCATGCCTATGAGCTGCCGCCGCGTATTGCCAAGGAGTTCCTGTTGCTGGGCGAGCGCATGACCGCGCAGCGCGCCGAACAGTTCGGCATGGTGAACAAGGTCGTGTCCCGCGAGGCGCTGCGCGAGACGGTGGCGGCGATGGCGGCAAAGCTGGTCGCGCAGCCACGCCTGGGCAACTGGCTGACCAAGCAGGCGGTCAACCATGTCGAGGAACTGATGGGCAAGCGCAATGCCATCGAGGCGCAATATCATATGCACCATTTCGCCCATGCCCAGAATGACCTGACGATGGGCAATTCGATCGGCGGCCTCGACGGCAAGGCGATGGCTGCCGCGAACAAGAAAGACGCGGGCGAAGGCTGATGGGCGATCCGCTGCATACAATCATGACCGAGCGGCTGGGGTGTCGCTGGCCGATTATCCAGACCGCGATGGGTTGGGTGGCCGAACCCTCGCTCGTCATCGGCTCCACCAAGGCCGGCGCGTTCGGTTTTCTGGGCGCGGCGGTGATGACGCCGGACGAAGCGCGCGCGAAGCTATTGGCGGTGCGGCGCGGCACCGATCGACCCTTCGGCGTCAATTTCCACATGTTCCAGCCGGGTGCCGACCAGATTGTCGAGCTGATCCTGGCCAACAGGGATCAGGTGCGCGCGGTGAGCTTCGGGCGCGGCCCCAATGCCAAGATGATCGCGCGGTTCAAGGATGCGGGCATCCTCTGCGTGCCGACTGTGGGCGCGGTCAAACATGCGCAGAAGATGGTCGAACTGGGTGTCGACATGGTCAATGTGCAGGGCGGCGAAGGCGGCGGCCATACCGGATCGGTGCCGACCACCGTGCTGCTGCCACAGGTGTTGGACGCGGTGCAGGTACCGGTGATCGCCAGCGGCGGCTTTGCTGACGGGCGCGGGTTGGCGGCGGCGCTGGCCTATGGCGCGGTGGGCATCGCCATGGGTACGCGTTTCCTGCTGACGCAGGAAAGCCCGGTGCCGGACAGCGCCAAGGCGGAATATCTCAAGGCCGGCACCGACCGCATCATCGTTACCACCAGGCTGGACGGGATTCCGCAGCGGATGATCGCCACGAAACTGATGGACCAGATCGAAAAGTCGGGGACACTGGGCATGTGGCTGCGCGCCATCGAGGCCAGCATGGCGATGAAGAAACAGACCGGTGCGAGCTGGATGGGTCTCATCAAGTCCGCGCGGGGCATGACCGCCCATGGCGCCATGCCACTCAAACAGGCGATGATGGCCGCGACCGCCCCGATGCTGATCCAGAAGGCGGTGGTCGACGGCGATATCGAACATGGCGTGATGGCGACCGGCGTGGTCGGCGGACGCATCAACGAAATTCCAAGCTGCCAGCAACTCGTCGATCGCATTGTCGAAGAAGCCAATGGGCGGCTTAACGCGCTGGCCTCAATGGGTCGAGAGACCGCTCCGGCGCTCTGAGGGAGGATAAGATGCCGATCACATGCACCATCGAAAACCGGATCGCGGAAATTGTCTTCGATCATGCGCCGGTCAACGCCTTCGACAGCGCGACATGGAACAGCCTGCCCAGGATCATCACCGATGCGGCGCGCAACGAGGACGTTCATTGCATCCTGATCCGCGCGGAGGGGCGCGGCTTTTGCGGCGGCGTCGATATCAAGGAGATGCAGGCCCACCCCGAGCGCATCCCGCACCTCAATCGCGGCAATTACCTGACCTTCAAGGCGATCCACGAAGCCGAAATTCCGGTCGTGGTCGCAGTCCACAAATTCGTGATCGGTGGCGGCATCGGCATTTGCGGCGCGTCCGACACGATCATCGCGGCGGAGGACGCCTATTTCTCGCTGCCGGAGATCGATCGCGGCGCGATGGGTGGGGCCAGCCACATGTCGCGCATGTTGCCGCTGCACAAGGTGCGCGCGGCCTTCTTCACCGGCGGCACTATCCCCGCGCAGGAAGCCTATCGCCTGGGCGCGGTAGAGAAGGTCGTGCCACGCGCCGATCTGGAAAGCGAAGCCCGCGCCTTCGCCGCGCTGATCGCGTCCAAGTCGCGCAAGGCGCTCGTGATCGCCAAGGAAGCATTGAACGGTCTGGAAGCCCGCGACGTCGACCGGGGCTATCGCTGGGAACAGGGCTTCACCTTGGAAATGTACATGCACGAGGACAGCCAGAAGGCGCGCGACGCCTTTGTCGACACGGGCAAGGCGGCCCGGTTCTGATGGACCTGACCTATACTCCCGAACAACAGGCGTTCCGGGCCGAGGCGCGCGCATGGCTGGAAGCCCATGTGCCCACCGCGACGCTGGAACATTATGACGCAACGCGCGAAGGCTTTGAGGCCCATCGCGCATGGGAAAAGACGCTCAAGTCCGGCGACTGGGGCATGGTGACATGGCCGGTCGAATATGGCGGGCGCGGCCTCGACCTCATCCAATGGCTGATCTTCGAGGAGGAATATTATCGCGCCGGAGCGCCGGGTCGGGTCAACCAGAACGGCATCTTCCTCCTCGGCCCGACGCTGATCGAATATGGCACCCATGCGCAGAAACAGCGTTTCCTTCCCTCCATGGCGAGCGGCAAGGAAATCTGGGCGCAGGCCTGGTCCGAACCGCAGGCCGGGTCCGATCTGGCCGGCGTGCGGGCGACCTGCGTGGCCGACGGTGAGGATTATATCCTCAACGGCCACAAAATCTGGTCGAGCCGCGCTGTGTTCGCCGACTGGGCGTTCGGCCTGTTCCGCACGCCGGGGACGGAGCGGCACAAGGGGATGAGCCTCATCTTCTTCCCGCTCGACGCGCCGGGCGTGACCGTCAACGCGATCAAGAAGATCAACGGCCATGTCGGCTTTGCGGAAATCTTCCTAGAGAATGTGCGCGTCCCCGCCTTCAACCGTCTGGGTGACGAAGGCCAGGGCTGGCATATCTGCATGGCGACAGCGGGCTTCGAGCGCGGGCTGATGCTGCGCTCTCCTGCCCGCTATCAGGTCGCTGCGGCGAAGCTGGCCGCGCTGTGGCAAGCACATAAGGAAACGGCCGATCCCGCGCTGGAAGCCGATGTGGTGCGCGCGCACATGAACGCAGAGGCCTATGCGCTCAACATCTACCAGACCGCCTCGCGGCTGATGGCGGGCGCGAAGATCGGGCCGGAAGCCTCCACCAACAAGATTTTCTGGTCGGAACTCGACATCCACCTGACCCAGACCGCGCTGTCCATCCTCGGCCCTGTCGCCGAACTGACGCAGGACGCGCCGGACGCCAATCCGGTCGACTGGATCGACGACCATATCTTCGCGCTTGCGGGCCCCATCTATGCCGGGTCGAACGAGATCCAGCGCAACATCATCGCCGAGCGGATGCTCGGCTTGCCGCGCTGAGGAGGGCGGACATGGATTTCACCCTCAGCGACGAACAGATGATGTTCGCGGAGACGGCGCGGACGCTCTTCGCCGATAGCTGCACGCCCGATCACTGGCGCAAGATGATGGAAGGGGGCGCCGCACGCGACGATGCCCGTTGGGCGTCTATCGTCGAAACCGGCCTGAGTCTGGTGCTGCTGCCCGAAAGCGCAGGCGGCATCGACCTGTCCGAAATCGACTTCACCCTGATCGCCCAGGAAGCGGGCTATGTCGCGCTCCCTGAGCCGCTGGTCGAAAGCGCGGGCGTCGCCGCGCCGATGCTGGCTGCGCTGGCACCCGGTCATGCGGCGCTTGCTGATCCGCTCGCTACCATCGCCATCGCGCATCCGATCAATCCTTTCGTCGCCAATGCCGACAGCGCGGCGGCGATCCTGCTGGAGAAGGAGGGCGAAGCTTATCTCGTCACGCCCGATCAGGTGACGCTGACCGCGCAGGCAAGCATCGATCCCCTTCGCCGCCTGTTCCGCGTGGAATGGGACGCGGCCAACGCCACGCCGCTGGGCAAGGCAGACTGGGACTTGGCCCTCGACCGGGCGGCGCTGTTCAACGCCGCCATGGGCCTCGGTCTCGCACAGCGCGCGGTCGATCTGGCGGTCGACTATGCCAAGGAACGGCAGCAGTTCGGCAAACCCATCGGCAGCTATCAGGCGGTTAAGCATCATCTGGCTTCCGCACAGGTCGCGATCGAATTCGCCCGGCCTGTCGTCATGGCGGCGGCCGCGGAAATCGGCCATCGCGACATGCAGGCGCGCGCGCGCGTCAGCCATGCAAAGATCGTCGCGCTGGAAGCCGCCGACAAGGCCGCCCGCGCTTCGATCCAGGTGCATGGCGCCATGGGCTATAGCTGGGAGGTCGACGCCCACCTCTTCCTCAAACGCGCGCTGGCGCTGAGCCGGAATTGGGGCACGCCCGCCTTCCACCGCGCCCGCATCGCGCAGCGGCTGTTTACCCAGCCCAACGGCCCCGACCAGACCTTCGCCAGAGAGAGCAAAAATGCCTGAAGCCTATATCATCGACGCCGTCCGCTCGCCCATTGGGCGTAAAAAGGGTAGCCTCGCGGGCGTCCACCCGGCCGACCTTGGCGCACATCCGATCCGGGAGCTGGTGAAGCGCACAGGCATCGATCCGGTTCTGGTCGATGATGTCGTCTGGGGCTGCTGCGACACGATCGGTCCGCAGGCAGGCGATATCGGCCGGACTGCATGGCTGGTGGCGGGTTTGCCGGAGGAAGTGCCAGGCGTTACCGTCGACCGCCAGTGCGGTTCCAGCCAGCAGGCCGTGCATTTCGCGGCGCAGGGCGTGATGAGCGGCACGCAGGATTTCGTTATCGCGGGCGGCAGTCAGGCGATGAACGCCATTCCGATCTCCGCCGCCATGTTCGCGGGGCAGGCCTATGGCTTCGACAGCCCTTTTCAGGGCGCGAAGGGCTGGGACGCCCGCTATGGCGGTGAGGAAGTGAACCAGATTCGCTCCGCCGAGATGATCGCGGAAAAATGGGGCATCAGCCGTGCGGCGATGGAAGCGTTCGCGCTTGCCTCCCACCAGCGCGCGCAGGCGGCCTGGGACAAGGGCTGGTTCGACAAGGAAATCGTGGCCCTGAACGGCTTGTCGAAGGACGAAACCATCCGCCCTGCCACCACATTGGAAGGACTGGCCGGTCTCAACCCGGTGCGCGATGGCGGCATCGTCACCGCCGGCGTCGCCAGCCAGAATTGCGACGCCGCGGCCGCACTGCTGATCGCCAGCGAACAGGCGGTGAAGGCGCATGGCCTCAAGCCCCGCGCCCGTATCCATCATCTCTCGGTGCGCGCCGCCAATCCGGTGTGGATGCTGACCGGCCCGATCCCGGCGACCCAATATGCGCTGAAGAAAGCGGGCATGTCGGTCAGCGACATCGACCTGTTCGAATGCAACGAAGCCTTCGCCAGCGTGCCCATGGCATGGATGAAGGAACTCGACATTCCCCATGAGAAGGTGAACGTACAGGGTGGCGCGATCGCACTCGGCCATCCGATCGGCGCAACCGGCGCCCGACTGATGACCACTCTGCTCAATGCCCTGGAGCGCACCGGCGGCCGCTATGGCCTTCAGACCATGTGCGAAGGCGGCGGACAGGCCAACGTCACCATCATCGAGCGGCTGTAATATGCCCTGCTACGCCTATCAGGGGATCGTTCCCGTGGTCGACCCGACCAGCTATGTCCATCCGCTGGCATCGCTGATCGGGGACGTGATCGTAGGTCCGGGCTGCTTCATTGCGCCCGGCGCGTCACTGCGCGGCGATTTCGGCCGGATTGTCGTGGAAGGCGACAGTAGCATTCAGGACAGCGTGACCGTCCATGCCAATCAGCTGCGTGACACGATCATCAGGCGTGGCGCGACCATTGCGCACGGATCGATCATCCATGGCTGCGAGATCGGCGAAAATGCACTGATCGGTATGAATGCGGTGATCCTCGACAATGCGGTGATCGGGCCGGAAAATCTGGTTGCGGCCCTGAGCCTCGTAAAGTCCGACACGCACACACCGCCGCGCAGTCTGGTCGCGGGCAATCCGGCGAGAATCATCAAGAGCTTCGAACCGCATCAGGTCACATGGAAGAATGATGGCGAGGGCGAATATCAGAAACTCGCCCGCGCCGCGCTGACCGACCTCATCGAGGCGCAGCCGCTGGCCGCGCCCGAAGCGGGCCGGCGGCGCATCCGGTCGAACGCCATTGCCGTGCGCCTGACCGGGCCGACAGCCGCCTTGCGGGAGAAACAGGCATGAACGACGCCGCCATCGCCATTCCCAACCTGCTCTATCTTTATGCCGAACTGATCGACGCGGCGGATTTCATCGGCGCGGCGCGGTTGTTTCGGCATGGCGCGGTGATCACCGGCGGCCAGCGGGTCGAAGGAGAGAAAGCCATCGCCGACATGTGGCGCAGCTGGATGCGCCTCTATGACGGCAAGCCGCGCACCCGGCATATCATCACCAACCCGATCATCCTGCTGAGCGATGATGGGGAAAGCGCCACTAGCCGCTCGCAATGGACGGTGCTGCAGGCGACCGAGGACTATCCGCTACAGCCGGTGGCGACGGGCCGCTATCACGACAGCTTTCAGCGGATCGACGGCCAATGGTGCTTTGCCGAACGCAATTATGCGCAGGTCGACCTCGCCGGCGACCTCAGCGCGCATCTTTTGAAATCTCTGAAGGACGCTTGACGATGGGTATCTGCGAAGGACGCGTGGCGATTGTGACGGGCGCTGGAAACGGGCTGGGCAAGGCCTATGCGCTGGGGCTGGCGGCGGAAGGCTGCAAGCTCGTCATCAATGACCTGGGCGTCGGCACCCATGGCGAGGCCGGCCTCACCAAAGGCGCCGCCGAACAGGTGGTGGATGAAATACGCGCCATGGGCGGCGAGGCGGTCGCCAATAGCGACGACGTGGCCGACTGGGACGCGGGCAAGCGCATGGTGGATGCTGCGCTCGACAATTTCGGACGGCTGGACGCGATCGTGAACAATGCAGGCTTCGTGCGCGACCGCATGTTCTTCACCTGCTCGCCCGAGGAGTGGGATGCGGTGATCCGCGTGCATTTGCGTGGCCATTTCTGCACCACGCGCCACGCAACGGAATATTGGCGGGCGCAGGCCAAGGCGGGCCATCCCGTCGATGCGCGTATCATCAACACGACCAGTGGCGCGGGCTTGCAGGGATCGGTGGGCCAATCGGCCTATTCGGCCGCCAAGGGGGGCATCGCCGCTTTGACTCTGGTGCAGGCGGCGGAACTGGCGCGTCTGGGCGTCACCGCCAATGCGCTCGCGCCCAACGCCCGCACCCGCATGACCGATACCGGCGCCTTTGACATGGCGGTCGAGGATGGCGGCTTCGACGTCTTCGCCCCGGAGAACATGGCCCCGCTGGTCGCCTATCTGGTGTCGGAACAGTCGCAGGGCGTGACGGGACAGGTCTTTGAACTGAAGGGCGGCACGATCTTCCTGTCGCAAGGCTGGACCGACAGCCCCGCCCATGACAAGGGCGCGCGCTTCGACGCGCGCGAACTGGACCCCATCGTCCGCAAACTGGTCGCGACCCGCGAACCCGCCAAACCGGTGTACGGAGCCGCCTGATGGACTTCGCACTCAGCGACGACCAGCGCGCCATCCAGGAGGCCGCCCGCGACTTCCTGAACGACGCCGCCAATACCGACGCTGTTCGGGCCGCTGCGGAAAGCGCGACCGGCTTTGACGAAATGCTTTGGCGGGGCCTTGGCGAAATGGGTTTTGCCGGGCTGATGGTGCCGGAAAGCCATGGCGGGCTGGGGCTGGGCGCGGTGGAAATGGCGCTGGTTCTGGAAGAAATGGGCCGGTGCCTCGCGCCCGTTCCCTTTTTCGAAACAGCGGTTCTGGCGGTGCAGGCGGTGGTTGGCGCAGGCAAGGCGGGGCAGCTTGCGACGCTTCTTCCTCGTCTCGCGTCGGGCACGCGCGCCTGTTTCGCGGGAACAGCCGACCGCCCGACCCTTTCGGACAACCGGCTCACCGGCACCGCCCATTTCGTCACCTTCGCGCATGTGGCTGAGCTGATCGTCATCGCCACGGCGGATGACAGTCTGGTCGTGCTGGAAGCGGATATGCCGGGCCTGACCATCGAGCCCCTGCCCAGCCTGGACCGTACGCGCCGTTTTGCTACGCTGACTTTCGACTGCGCGATCACGCCGGACCAACTGCTGGGCGCGCCCGGCAGCGCCAAGGCCGCCATCGATCGCGTCCTGACCATCGGTGCAGGCCTGCTCGCCGCCGAGCAGGCGGGCGTGGCGCAATATAGCCTCGACGCCACGGTCGACTATGCCCAGCAGCGGGTGCAGTTCGGGCGGGCCATCGGCTCCTTCCAGGCTTATAAGCATATGCTGGCCGACATGATGCTTCTGATCGAAGCCTCTCGCTCCGCCGCTTATTATGCCGCCGCCGCCATCGACGAAGATGGCGCGGAACTGGCCGAAGCCTGCCATATTGCGCGCGAATATGCTTCCGATGCCTGCCGATCCGTCACCGGCGACGCGATCCAGTTACATGGCGGGATCGGCTTTACCTGGGAACATCACGCCCACCTTTATTTCAAGCGCGCCCGTGCCACCGCGAACTGGCTGGGATCGCCCGACCAGCATCGCGAAGCGCTGGCCACCCTCCTCTTCAAGGACGTAGCATGCCCCCGACTTCCCCCGTTCCGCCCTATCCCACGCCGCGCGGCCTGCTGACCGGCAAGACGGTGGTCGTCACCGCCGCAGCGGGCACCGGCATCGGTTTCGCCGTCGCCAAGCGCGCCGCCGAGGAGGGAGGCAAGCTGCTCATCAGCGATTTCCACGAACGCCGCCTGGGCGAAGCCGCCGACCGGATCGCCGATGAAGCGGGCGTGGAACGGCCAGCGACGTTCGTCTGCGACGTCACCGACGAACAGGCCGTGCAGGGCCTGCGCGACGCGTCGCTGGCCGCCTTGGGCCGGGTCGATGTGCTTATCAACAATGCGGGGCTGGGCGGCGAAGTCGATGTCGTCGATATGACCGACGACCAGTGGAACCGTGTGCTGGATGTGACGCTGACCAGCCTGTTCCGCATGACCCGCGCCTTCCTGCCATCCATGTATGCCGCAAAAACGGGCGTGATGGTCAATAATGCGTCGGTTCTGGGCTGGCGCGCGCAGAAGGGCCAGGCCCATTATGCCGCCGCCAAGGCGGGCGTCATGGCCTTCACCCGCTGCTCGGCGATCGAGGCGGCGGAACATGGCGTGCGCATCAACGCGGTGGCGCCCAGCCTCGCCATGCACCCCTTCCTCGCCAAGGTGACGACGCAGGAGGCGCTGGACCGGCTGGTCGAAAAGGAAGCCTTCAAACGCCCCGCCGAAGTGTGGGAGGTCGCCAATGTGATGATCTTCCTCGCCAGCGAACTTTCCTCCTACATGACTGGCGAAATCCTGCCCGTGTCGAGCCAGAAGGCCTGAGCCATGGCGGTCGTCTTCGAAACCCCGCGCGACCTGATCGGCAAGGACGGTACGATACTCGATGCCAGTGACTGGCTGACCGTCGATCAGGCCCGCATCGACGCTTTCGCGGCTTGCACCGGCGATCATCAGTGGATTCATGTCGATCCGGTTCGCGCCAAGGACGGCCCGTTCGGCGCGACCATCGCCCATGGCTATCTGACACTCAGCCTGGTCAACCTCTTCCTGCCGCAGATGATCGAGGTTCGGCGCTTCTCCGCCGGGGTCAATGTCGGAATGGACAAGACCCGCTTCCTTAGCCCTGTGCTGGTCGGATCGCGCATCCGTGGCACGGGCACGATCGTAGCGGTCGAGGAGGTCAAGGGCGCGATCCAGTCCACCGTCCGCGTCACCATAGAGATTGAAGGCAGCGACAAGCCCGCCTGCGTCATCGACACCATCAGCCGCTATTTTCCGGAGTAAGAGATGCCCGATCCCGCCAAAATGGAAGCCGCCGTCCACGCCTATGTCGCTGCGTTCGACGCGGGGAGCGCCGACCAGGCGGCCGCCCTGTTCGCGCAGGACGCAACGGTCGAAGATCCCGTCGGCAGCCCGCCGCACAAGGGCCGCGAAGCCATCCGCGCCTTTTACGCCGCCTCGATGCAGACCGGCGCAAAGCTGACGCTTGAAGGGCCGATCCGCATCACCGCCGACCATGCGGCCTTCGCCTTTTGCGTCAATCTCGCCTGGGAGGGGAAACAGCAGCGCGTCGACGTGATCGACACCTTCCGCTTCGACGAGGCGAATGAAGTCACCGAAATGCGCGCCTTTTTCGGCCCCAGCAACATGCACGGATTTTAAGACATGCGCGAAGCAGCCATCATTTCTACCGCCCGCACCGGCGTGGGCAAAGCCTATCGCGGTGCCTTCAACGATACCGAGGCGCCGCGCATGGCGGCCCATGTCGTCGATGCCGCCATCGCCCGCGCCGGGATCGACCCCGCCCGTGTGGACGATGTCTATATGGGCTGCGCCAATCAGTGGAACACCCAGAGCTACAATATCGGCCGCCTTGCCGTGCATGGATCGGTCCTGCCCGACACGGTGGCTGGCTTTGCAATGGACCGCAAATGCTCGTCGGGCCTCAATGCGCTGGCGTTCGCGGCGCGCGGCATCATCGCCGACGAAATCGATGTGGCACTCGCCGGGGGCACGGAGAATGTCTCGCTGACCATCGACAAACATTATCCCAATTTCCGCAACCGGTCTGAATGGGTGAAGGCGCACGATCCCTATGCCTATATGGCGATGATCGAGACGGCGGAGATTGTCGCCGACCGTTATGGCGTCAGCCGCGAGGATCAGGATCACTTTGCCGCCCTGTCGCAGCAGCGTGCCGCCGCGGCGCAGCAAGCGGGCAGGTTCGACGCCGAAATCGTGCCGATTGCCCTGACCAAGGCGCTGTTCGACAAGGCAGGCCAGGAGACCGGCAAGGAAGAGCTGGTGCTGTCGGCCGACGAAGGCATCCGCGCGGGCACGACCTATGAGAAGCTGTCCGAACTCAAGCCCGTCTTCAAAAATGGCGATGTCGTCAAGGAAGGCCGTCACATCACGGCCGGCAATGCCAGCCAGTTGTCCGACGGCGCCTCGGCCCAGGTCGTCATGGACCTAGCCGCCGCGCAGAAGGAAGCCCTGCCGGTTCTGGGCATCTATCGCGGTTTCCAGGTCGCGGGTTGCGGCGCGGATGAAATGGGCATCGGCCCGGTCTTCGCCATCCCCAAGCTGCTGGACCGTGCAGGCCTGAAGATCGACGATATCGGCCTGTGGGAAATCAACGAAGCCTTTGCGAGCCAGGCGATTTACTGCCAGCGCAAACTGGGCATCGATCCCGAAAAGCTGAACGTCAATGGCGGCGGCATCGCCATCGGCCATCCCTTCGGCATGACCGGATCGCGACTGGTCGGTCATGCGCTGATCGAGGGCAAGCGACGCGGCCTGCGCTATGTCGTCGTGTCGATGTGCGTCGCGGGCGGCATGGGCGCGGCCGGACTGTTCGAGGTCGCCTGATGCAACTGGCCTTCGCCCCGGAACTCAAGGCTTTTCGCGCAGAAGCAGCCGACTGGCTGGACGATCAGCTTTCTGGCCCCTTCAAGGCCCTGCGCGGCCGGACCAGCCAGATGGATATGGTCGAGGAACGTCGCGCCTGGGAAGCGGCGCTGGGTGCGGCGCGCTGGAGCGTCGTCGGCTGGCCCGAACAATGGGGCGGACGCGGCGCCTCCATCGCGCAGCAGGTCATCTTCGCGGAGGAATATGCCCGCGCCAAGGCGCCGCCTCGGGTCGGCCATCTGGGCGTCGAACTGCTGGGACCGACATTATTGGCGCTGGGCAGCGAGGAGCAGAAGGCGCGCTTCCTGCCGGACATCGCTCATGGCCGGGCGATCTGGTGTCAGGGCTATTCGGAACCGGGTGCGGGGTCCGACCTTGCCAACGTCAAGACGAAGGCGCGGCTGGAGGGTGACCGCTACATCATCGACGGCCAGAAGATCTGGACGTCGATGGGCATGATCGCCGACTGGTGTTTCGTGGTCGCCCGCACCGAGCCGGGCAGCGTCGGCAACAAGGGCCTGTCCTTCCTGCTGGTGCCGATGGACCAGCCCGGCGTAACGCCCCGCCCGATCCGCCAGATGACCGGCGAAGCGGAATTTGCCGAAGTCTTTTTCGACGGGGCGGAGGCGCTGGCGATCGACCGCATCGGCGCGGAAGGCGACGGCTGGAAGGTGGCGATGGCGCTGCTGGGGTTCGAACGCGGCGTATCGACGCTGGCGCAGCAGATGCATTTCCGCAACGAACTGGACGAGGTCATCGCGGTGGCGAAGGCGAATGGCAAGGCCGCCGATCCCCTGATCCGCCAGCGGATCGCCCATGCCCATGCGGGCCTCAAGATCATGCGCTACAGTAGCCTGCGCATGTTGTCCGACACGGCCGGGCTGTCGGGCGCGGCCTACAGCTACAAGCTCTACTGGTCGCAATGGCACAAGGCGCTGGGCGAACTCGCCATGGACGTGTTGGGTCAGTCGGGCGAAATCGGCATCAGCGAAGAGCGTTTCGATGCCCTCACCAGCATGTATCTGATGAGCCGGTCCGACACCATCTATGCGGGTACGGACCAGATCCAGCGCAACATCATTTCCGAGCGCGGCCTCGGTTTGCCCAGGGAGCCGCGCGGCCAATGACCGAAATGATGGGCGCATGGCCCCACACCATCCCGCACGCGGCCAAGGCGGCGGCAGAGCGCTGGCCCGACCAGGCCGGCATCATCGAGGGCGACCGGCAGTGGAGCTTCGCCGAGGTCTGGGCCGATGCGCGGGCCGCGGCCTCCGCCTTCCTGGCCAGCGGACTGCGCCATGGGGACCGCATCGCCCTCTGGGCGCCCAATGGCCGGACATGGATATTGGCGACACTGGGGGCGCAGAGCATCGGCGCGACCATCGTGCCGCTCAACACCCGCTTCAAGGGGCAGGAAGCCGCCGATATCCTGCGCCGGTCGAAAGCGAAACTGCTGTTCGTGCCGGAATTTTTTCTGGACACCGACTATCGCGCGCTGATCGCGGACGAGGATTTGCCTGATCTTGCGGAAGTGCTGCTGATCGACAGCGAATGGGACGCCTTCGTCGCGCGCGGCTGCGGTCCGGACGACGCGACGGTGGACGAAGCCCTATCCCACATCAGCGGCGATGACATCAGCGACATCATCTTCACCTCCGGCACCACCGGACGCCCCAAGGGCGTGCTGACGTCCCACGCCCAGGCGGTGCAGATTTTCGGCGACTGGGCCGTGCGCGTCGATCTGCGCGCAGGCGACCGCTATCTGGTGGTCAATCCCTTCTTCCACACCTTCGGCTACAAGGCGGGCTGGGTCGTCTGCTTCACCCGCGGTGCGACGATCGTGCCGATGGCGATGTTCGACGGCGCCGAAATGATCCGCCAGATCGAACGGAACCGCATCAGCTTCCTGCCCGGACCGCCCACCATCTACGTTACGCTGTTGCAGGAACTGGCCGGGGACAAGCCCCGCGACTTTTCCTCGCTGCGCGTCGCGGTGACGGGGGCGGCCCCGGTCGCACCCGCACTGGTGGAGCGGATGCGGCGCGAACTGGGCATGTCCAACATCGTCAACGGATATGGCATGACCGAATGCGGCGCCATCGCCATGACCCGGCAGGGCGACGATGCGGAGACGGTCGCGCACACCTGCGGCTATCCGCTGCCAGGAACGGAGGTGCGCTGCGTCGATGAGGCGGGCCGCGACCTGCCGTCGGGCCAAGCGGGCGAGTTGTGGATACGCGGACCATCGGTGATGCAGGGGTATCTCGACGATCCCGCCGCTACCGCCGAAGCGATCGACGCGGACGGCTGGCTGCATACCGGCGACATCGGCACGATCGACGCGCGCGGCTATCTCGCCATCACCGATCGCAAGAAGGACATGTATATTTCCGGCGGCTTCAATTGCTATCCGGCCGAGATCGAAAGTCTGCTCGCCGCCCATCCGGCGATCGAGACGGCGGCGGTTATCGGCGTGCCGGACGAGCGGCTGGGCGAAGTGGGCAAGGCCTTCGTCATACTGCGCCCCGGCCACAGTGCAGAGGCCCGCGACATTATCGCTTGGGCGCGCGCCAGCATGGCCAATTACAAAGTACCTCGCCAGATCAGCTTCGTGGCGGCCCTGCCTCGCAATGCCGGCGGCAAGGTGCTGCGTATGGCGTTACGGGATTGGGACGGCTGAAACCATCCCCGCGCGGGGCGGAAAGTCAGGACGTCAGAGCCGCACGACCCGGCATTGCGGCACCGGGAAATCCTCTGCCTCGATCCAGCGCCACAGCGCCGTGCCGCTGCGATGCCCCGACAGGTCGATCCAGTTGCCATAGCCCGGATCGCTGTCGGCGCAGACCACGACCACCCGGCCGTCATCCTCATATTGCGCCTGCGATCCATTGACCCAGACCTTGCGATGCACATGGTCGAGCGATTCCATCCACCAATTGTCGAGCTGGAAATTCCAGAAGCGACAGGGCGGCGGCGTGGCTTCGATCACCAGCGCTTCGCCGGGCGCCAGGTTGTAATAGAGATGGCCGTACCAGATTTTCGGGTCGCCGCCCGCGCGATAGAAGACCTGCTGGTCGCCATCGTAAATCCGGTTGGGCTGGCCCATGAACCATTGCGACCAGTCGGCGAAGGTGTTGGCGGTGCCGCGCACCCATTGCGCCGCGCCGCTCAGTTGCGCATCGATCGTTGCGGGGGTCAGCAACGCCGGCAGCGCAGGCCCATCACTGATCCGTTCGATCTGAATGTCAGCAGGCGTTTCCGCCTTCTTGTCGTTGAAGGTCTGGCGCACGATCAGCAGCGTGGTATCCTGCGTCATAGGCAACCAGTTGCCCGGCTTGGGCGTGGCGCTGGCGATGATCTCGAAACTGCCGTCCGGTTCCAGCACGACGTCGGCAAATTCGATCTCCCCGGTCGACGCCATCGTGCCGTCGATCGCGTAGCGGTTCGCCTTGGCGCCGATGCTGAGATAGGGGACGGTGCCGCGTTGGCCGCGGATGCGATAGTCACGATCCCCCCGCACCACCGCCTGTTGGTAGAGATTGTCGGGATTGTCCGCACCGATCTTGATGGCATCGTCGCACAGCAGGAACAGGCGCGGAAAGTCCGGGTCGCTGGAATCGACCAGCATGTTCAGTGCGGTGCGGGTGAGGCGGCTGAGATAACGCAGCCCCTCCGCCTGATCAAGCGGGGAGGCCGGCGCATCCGGGCGATCGAGTATCTCCCCCGCCTGCGCCAGTTGCGCGCAAAAGCTGCGCCAGCGATCCGCCAGCCTCACATTATCCGCCATATACCGCTCCTTAGAAGCTGACTTTCGCATCGACGCCGAAGGTGCGCGGCTTCTTGAACGATCCGGCTGCAAAACCGAGCGAGCCGAAGTCGATCGCGAAATCGAGATTCTTCTGGTTGGTCAGATTGTCGCCCCAGACGCCCAGTTCCAGCGTTCCGCTGCCCATAGCAATGTCCCCGAGTGACAGGCGCGCGCGCAGATTATGGTCGGGGCGCGACCGGGTTTCGACATTATACGGGTTCACCCGGTCCAGATTGTGGAAATAGACGGTGCTGCGATAGGCATAATCGACCCGCGCTGTCAGCTCGCCGATACCGACCGGCACCATATATTGGCCGCCGACATGGGCGTTGAACTTGGCGGTCTGGGGCATCCGCGCCTCGTCGGCGACATCGATGATCTGGTTGGTCGCCGGATCGCGGAACAGATAGCTCTTATATTTGGGATCGGTATAACCCAGCGATCCGTCGAAGGTCAGCCCCTCGGTCGGCGCCACGGTCAGTTCCGCCTCGACACCGCGGAAGCGGACCTGGCCCGCATTGACGATCAACGATGTTACGCCGCCGCTACCGGCCGCGAACTGGTTGATCTGCTGATTGCTATAGTCGGTCTGGAATATCGCCAGATTGAGCCGCACGCGCCGGTCGAACAATTCGGACTTCAGGCCCGCTTCATAGGATTTCACATCTTCCGGCGCGAAGATATTGATGACCGCAGCCCGGGGATTGATGCCGCCCGAACGATAGCCCGACGATATCCGGACATAGGCCATGATCGCGGGCGTGAAACGGTAATTGATTGAACCCAACCACGACACATTGGTATAATCCACATGCCCCTTGAGGTTAGGCACGATGTCGCCCGCCAGCGTCAGCGTCTTACGGTCGCCTGTGAAGCGCGCACCGCCGGTAATCTCCATCCGGCCATCCAGCGCCGCCGGCTTCCAGCTCATTTGCCCGAAGGCGGCCATGGATTCCGCCGTCCCGCCAAAAGCCTGCACCGGCGCCAGGTTGAGCCCCGCCTGCCCGCCTGGCAGTACGAAGGTCAAATTCTGCCGATTATATTCGGACGACTTTTCGTAGAAATAATAGAGGCCGGCGACATAGGACAGGTCGCCCATGCTGCCCAGCGCCTGAAATTCCTGACTGAACTGCCATTGCCGTTGCGGCGCGTTGTTGCCGTTGATCGGCGTCACGGCGCCGATCGAGGGCGCGAAGGTGACGGGATCGAGCACCACGCCATTTAGATAGCCGTTACCGCCCAGCGTCAGGATCGTGTCCTGGCTGAACTTGCGATAGGCGGTGATCGATTTGAGCGTCAGTTCGTCAATCGGTTCATATTGGATCGTCACGCCGTGGCCCTGAATCTTGGCCCGCGCGTCGTAGCGCAGCTTGCCATCGCGATCGACGAAGCCGGCCTGGCGCACGTCGGTCTGCCGATCAGGTGAAACGAGGAAGGGATCACCGCCCAACGCCGCCGACTGGCCAAAATAATTTTTCACGTCATCGGTGGCATAGAGCATCTGGAAATAGGGTGCGGTGGCGCGCCGGTCGTTATAGTCGAAACTGTAATTGATTGTGACCTTGCCCAGATCGGCCTGCACGCCCAGCATCAGCGCATCGGCATTGGTGGCGCCGGGGTCGCGACTGTCGCTCGTATAGACATTGTCGATATAACCATTGCGCTGGCGGTGCATCAACGACAGCGACGCCTTGATCGGCGACCCGCCGATATAGCCGGTGTCGATCCGCGCCTTCGCGAACCATTCGCTGAAGCTGCCATAGCCCCGCTTGACGTCGATCTTCATCTCGTCGGCCGGTTTTTTCGACACGAGCTGGATCGCGCCGCCCACGGTATTGCGGCCGAACAAAGTTCCCTGCGGCCCGCGCAGCACCTCGATCCGCTCCAGATCCACCAGATCGAACAACGCGCCCGCCGACCGGGCGACATAGACCCCATCCAGATAGATGCCGACCCCCTGTTCCGCGACCGAGGACGGTTCCTGATTGCCGATGCCGCGAATATAGACCGACGCGGCCGTGGGACTGGTCGATTGCTGCATGATCGACAGATTGGGCGTGAATTGCGGGATCGACGTCACATCCACGATATTCTGCTTTTCCAGAAACTCGCCCGCCAACGCCGTGACGGCAACCGGCACGGTCTGCATCGATTCCGACGTCCGCCGCGCCGTAACGATGATGTCGCTCAGACCGCCACCCTCGGCCTCCTGTCCTTGCGGCGCCACGACCTGCGCCTGCGCCTGCGGCAATGCGGCGAGCATCCCGCCCAAAAGTGCGATCCTGCTGCATGATCCGAATATCGTCATTATCTCTCTCCCGGCATGAATGCGTCTAACGCGCACCGCATATGCGTCATCATTATTTATATGATCTACGCATATAGAGCATATAAAACGATATTATCAATATAATTCGCTCCATATTTCTCCTTGATGTGCGAGCAATCCCATAACAGGTGGCCGCCGCCATCAGCGCATATGGTCAAGCACCGCGCGCGTGACGGCGCCGGCCTTCAGCGCGGCAATGGCGTCCTCGACCTGCTCCAGCGGCCAGACATGACTGATCTGGTCGCGCAGGTTCAGGCGGCCCGTCCGCGCCTCCTCGATCAGCGTGGGATAATCGCGGCCGGGCCGCGCGCCGCCGTTCATGGTCGAGATGATCTCCCGCCCGCCCAACACGGCGTCGAGCGAAAGCCGCGCCTGCGTACCCGGCGCCGACAGGCCGATCAGCACCGTCCGCCCGCCACGCTTGGGACAATGAAGCGCCGCTTCGACCGCGCCGATCGCACCGCTACATTCGATCGCAACATCGATCGGACCATGCTGCACGGCCAGCGCTTGCGCCAACGCCATGCCATCCTGTCCCGGCTCTGCCACATGGAAATGGGCGGCGCCGAATTGTCGCGCGACGGCTTCCTTGGACGGGTTGCGATCGATCGCCAGCACCTCCGCCCCGGCGAGCCGCGCGCCCTGCACCGCATTGACGCCGATGCCGCCGATGCCGAACACCGCCACCCGGTCGCCCGCCTTGACCCTGCCGAGCACCCGCGCCGCGCAGGCCCCGGTAGACACAGCGCAGCCGATCAATGCCCCTTGTTCGGGCGGCAGATCGTGAATGGCGAACAATTGCCCCGCCTTGACCAGGATTTCGCCGGCGAAGGAGGAGACATTGGCGAAGGAAACCACCGGCCGCCCCTCCCACAGAAAGGGCCAGTCGGGCACATAGCCCCAGGTCGTATCGCAATTATGCGGTTCGTCCCGGCCGCATTCGCGGCACTGGCCGCAGGGCGTCTGCGTCCCCACCGCGACCCTGTCGCCCACCGACCAGCCTTCGACATCGGGTCCGACCTCCATCACCTCGCCCGCCGCCTCATGCCCCAAGACCATCGGCGTGGCCGCCTGCGGGATCGCCATCATGCCGATGTCGCTATGGCAGATGCCCGATCGCAACACGCGCACGCGCACCTCGCCCGGCCGGATCGGCCGCAGCGACAGGGCTTTGGTGATATGCAACTGCGCGCCATCCCAGACCACGCCCCTCATCGCGCCGCCCCCGCCAGCAGCGCATAGGCCCAGGACGGATCCTCGCGATCGGCCCGGCCGTGCGGCGCATCCGCGCCCAATTGATCCATCGCCGCCTGATCCGCATCCCGGATCAGGCCATGGTCGAAAACCAGGCTGCGATGGCTGAATTTCCACACGCTATCACGCCGTTCGTAGCGATCGAGATAACGGCCATAAACGATATAGTCGCGCGGTTCGGGGCCATGGCTGCGATGCCAAGCCTCGACATGATGCTCACCCTCGGCTCGGTCGCCATCAACGACAAACAGGCTGTTGGCGATGCTGTGGCGCGTCGCCTGCCATGGCGCCATCGCCTGGGGCAGCCAAGCGACGAAATCGTCCGGGCCACCCCGGAACATAGCCCCATGGTCGTCGATGGCATCGTCATGATAGAGGGACCGCACCAATATGAAATCACGGCGGTCGCACCCCCGGCAATAGCGCATCAGCAGATCGCGCAGCGCCAATTGATCGAGCAGGGACTGGGACATCAAATCCTCCTTCCATCGCGGCGCATGATACGCGATCAATTATATTTTATGTGAGACTACCGTATATAATCGTGATATATCGGCGTCAATAATACGCATATAATGGATTTCAGGAGAGTCGATATATGGCCGCAGCCCCTGCCCTTTCCCGCCGTCCGGCCACGCTGCTGACGCCGGGCCGGATCGGTACGCTGAGCCTGCCCAACCGAATCATCGTCACCGCAATGGGGGTGAGTCTGGCCGAGCCGGACGGCACCGTCGGCCGGCGGCTTATCGACTATCATGTGGCGCAGGCGAAGGGCGGCGCGGGCCTGATCGTCACCGGGGTCGCTGGCGTCGCCTGGCCGGTCGGCGCGGTACAGCCCAGGCAGACCGCCATTTCCGACGACCGTTTCCTGCCCGGCCTCAAGCGACTGGTCGATGCGGTCCATGCCGCGGGCAGCCGCATCGCCACCCAATTGCATCATGGTGGCCTGGTCGCAACCCATAGCGCGGGCGAGGGTCATCCGCTGTGGGCGCCGGCCTATCCGCCGCCCTTCAAGGGCGACTTCCCCGATTATTTCCTGCCCGAGGAAATGGCCGCCTTCGCCGGCGGCAGCGTGCCGCAGATCAAGATACTAACGCCAGAAGATGTCGCGCTCGTTGTCCGCCAATTCGTACAAGGCGGCGCCCGCGCCAGAAAAGCGGGCTTCGACGGCGTCGAAATTCACGGCGCACATGGCTATCTCCTCTCCTCCTTCGTGTCGCCCTCGACCAACAATCGCGACGATGAATATGGCGGCAACCTGGCCGGGCGGGCGCGCCTGCTGCTGGAGGTAGTGCGCGCCGTCCGGACGGAGGTCGGCCCCGACTTTCCAATGTGGGTCAAGATCGATTCGCGCGAACTGGGCAAGGCGAACGGCATCACCCTGGACCTCGCCGTCGCGCTCGCGCCGATGGTGGAGGCCGCGGGCGCGGACGCCATCACCGTGTCCGCCTATCATGATGTGGGCCAGGGCAAGCTCCATTCCGCCTCGAACATCCCGCACGAGCCTGCTGCGCATCTGGAAGCGGCGGCGGCGATCCGCGCAGCCGTCGCCATTCCCGTCATCGCGTCGGGCCGGGTCGAAATCGACCGAGGCGACCGGGGGCTGGCGCAGGGCGAATTCGACTTCCTGGCGATGGGGCGCAAGCTGCTGGCCGACCCCGATCTGCCCGCCAAGCTGGCCGCCGGGCGCATCGCCGACATCCGGCCCTGCATCTACTGCTATACCTGCGTCAGCACCGCCTATCTGCGCGAGCAGGTGCGTTGCGCCGTACGTTCCGAAACGGGATACGAAGATCTCGACTGGACGCCCGCCAAGGCGCCGGGCCATGTCGTGATCATCGGTGGCGGGCCAGCAGGGATGGAGGCCGCGCGCCGGCTGGACCTGGCCGGCGCGAAGGTGACGCTGATCGAGAAATCCGACAGGTTGGGCGGCACGTTGCGGTTCGCCGCGCTGGCCTATGAACCCAATGAACGCTTGCTGGACTGGCTGCGACATCAGATCGGCCAGTCGCGGGTCGACGTCAGGCTGAAAACCGAAGCGACGGCGGCGCTGATCGCGGGCCTGACGCCCGACAAGGTCATCGTCGCGACCGGCGCGGTGCGCGACATGCCGCCAATCCCCGGCCATGATCAGGATTTCGTCCTGTCGGGCGACGATCTGCGCGGCATGATGCTGGGCGAGGACAGCGCCGCGATACGCCGCAAGACCAGCTGGTCCGCGCGGATGGCGACCAAGCTGGGCGCCGCCACGGGTGCCACCGCCAATCTGGAGCTGGTGCGCAAGGCGACCCATGCCTGGATGCCGCTCGGCAAACGGGTGGTGATTGTCGGCGGCGAGCTGGTCGGGCTGGAACTGGCCGAATTTCTGATGGAGCGGGGCCGCGCAGTGACGATCGTGGGCGAAGCCCCGAAATTCGGTGGCGGCCTGCTGCTGGTGCGGCGGATGCGGCTGATCGCGGAACTGCGCGAACATGGCGTGGCGATGTTCCCCGGCGCACGCGACATCCGCATCGGCCAGAAGGACGTTGCCTTTACCGCGTCGGATGGCACGATACAGGCCGTCGCCGCCGACCATGTCGTCGTGGCCATGGGCGCCCATGGCGACTCCACCCTGGCCGATGCGCTACGCGCGCACGGGCATGACGTGGTGGAAATCGGCGACGGCACCGGCGTCACCTATATCGAAGGCGCGATGCGAGGCGCGGCGGAAGCCGTGGCCGCCATGGGCCGCTGAACTTTTTCAACGACAGGTACGGGAGATACGGGATGGGACAGATGTTCCCGCAAGGGGCCGCCATGATCTTCGGCGGCAGCGGCGGCATCGGCAAGGGCGTCGCGATCGAATTCGCCAAGGCGGGGACAGACGTCGCCATCTGCTATCGATCCAAGGAGGCGGTGGCGCAGGAGACGGCGCAGGCGATCGAGGCGCTTGGCGTCAAGGCGACCATCCACCAGACCGACGTGCGCGACGCCGCATCCGTCGAAGCTGTCGTCGCCGCAGCCGCCGCCGCGCACGGCCGCATCCACAGCGTTGTCTGGGGCGCAGGACCGCTGGTGCCGCAAACCGCCCTCGCCGACTGGTCCCAGGACCAGTTCCGGCAAGCGATGGAGGTAGAAGTATTCGGCTTCTATCATGCGGCCCGCGCGCTCATCCCGCATATGCGCGAACAGGGGGGCGGCGCCTTCGTCCATCTGGGGTCGGCCGGCCATGACTGGTGGCCCAAGCTCGACGGCCTGTCGGTCGCGCCCAAGGCCGCCAACGAAGCGCTGATCAAGGGCATCGCCAAAGAAGAGGGCAAATATGAGATCCGCGCCAATTCGGTACTGGTCGGCGTGATCGACGCGGGCATGTTCCACGAACTGAGTGCCCAGGGCGTGTTCGACGCGGCCTGGGTCACGGAGACGCAGAAGTTGCTGTGTCTCAAGCGCTGGGGACAGGCGGAAGATATCGGTCAGGCCGCCGTCTTCTTCGCCTCCGACCGTGCGCGCTATGTGACCGGGCAGACCATCTCCGTATCCGGCGGCTTCGGCGTCTGAACTAGCGGGGACGGTTGCGCCCGCCCCCGCCGCTTCCTCATTCCGCTGCTTCCGTCGAAGCGCCCAGCACATAGTCTGCCATCACTGGCGCCGCCATCGCTTCCGCAAAGGCCTGATAGCTCCACGGCCAGCTCGCGGGCACGCCGGTCTTGTCCAGATACCAGCTGCTGCACCCCGATCCGAAGATGGTGGTCTGCGCGGCGGCGATCCGCCGGGCCTCATAGGCGGCATGGGCCTGCGCGCTTGGCTCGACCGTCTCCGCGTCGCCGCGACGCAGCAGGTCGAGCAACTGGTCGATATAGGCCCATTGCCGTTCGGCAATGTCGATCAGCGAGAAATTGCCGACCGGCCCGGTTGGGCCGTTAAGCATGAAGAAATTGGGAAAGCCAGGGATCGTCACCGCATAATAAGCGGTGGGCCGTACCGACCAGGCATCGTCCAGCGACAGCCCGTTCCGGCCCGTCACCGTCGTCGGGCGGATGAAGCGATCGGCATGGAAGCCGGTGGCCAGGATCAGCGTATCGAGCGGTTGCAACCGGCCGTCGGCGAGCCTGACCCCTTCGGGTTCGACGCGCACGATCCGTTCGCGCTCCACCGCCACATTGGACTGCTGCACGGCGTCATAATAGCACCAGCTATAGATCAGCCGCTTGCACGCGGCGCGGTAATCCGGCCGCAATTTTTCCCGCAATGCGGGATCGCGCACGCTATTTTCCAAATTGTCGAGGCATAGTTGCTCGATCGCCGCAATCTCCGGCCCATGGGTGTCGGTGATCGCCTGCGTAAAGCGATAGATGGAGTCCCAATAATCCTGGTTGTTTCGGATTGCGTCGATCAGCGCCGGATCACGGCGGAAGGCCTCCCGTTCCTCCTCGCTATAGTCGAATTGCGGCACCGGCATGATCCATTGCGGCGAGCGCTGGAAATGCACCAGCCTGGCCGCGCGCGACTGGAGCGCGGTGATGATCTGGACCCCGGTCGATCCATTGCCGACCACGCCGACGCGGGCATCGTCCAGCGGCACATCGTCGCGCCAGCGCGCGCTGTGCAATATCGTGCCCGCAAAATCGTCCAGCCCTTCGATATCCGGCATTTTGGGATGGTGCAGCACGCCCGACGCGGCGATGACCACGTCCGCGCTCGCCGACTCCCCACTCGAAAGGCCCAGATGCCAGCAGGCCTCGCTCTCATTCCAGACGCACGACACGACCTCCGCACCGAATCGGACATGCGGCATGATCCCGTATTTCTCGGCTGTGCGCTCGAAATAGGTCTGTATCTCCGCCCCCTTGGCATAGAAGGCCCGCCATTCGGCATAGGGTTCGAAACTATAGGTATAGGCATGGGCCGGCACGTCGCAGGTCAGGCCCGGATAGCGATTTTCGCGCCAGGTGCCGCCCAGCCCGTCCGCCTTTTCATAGAGGGTGAAGCGCTCGCCTGCCTGATTCAGACGGATCGCGGCCAATATGCCGGCCATGCCGGCCCCGATGACAGCAAAGCGAAGACCGTTGCGGGCCTGATCGATGGACAAGTCATTCTCCTGTCGGTTGTATCACTGACAGGGATGATGGCCCAGCAGCCGGCGCGCGACATCGGCCAAACGGACTAGGCGCGTTCCAAAGCCGCCTTCCGCCCCGCCCGCCGCCCGAAATAGGTGCAATCGGCGAGGCTGAGGCCCGAACTATAGCCATGTCCCCAGGCGGGCAGGCCCGATGTGCAGCGCCCGGCCGCGAACAGGCCAGGAATGGCCATGCCGGCGCGATCGAGCACTTCGCCGTCGGTGGATGTCCGCAGACCGCCCAGGGTGAAGAAGCTGAAATAGCTGTTCTGGAAATGCAGCTCCAGCGCGATGAACGGCCCCTGGTCGAGCGGCGTCAGGATCGGCGGCCGCTTGTGGAATACAGGATCGCGCCCCTCCCGCGCATGGGCGTTGTAGAAGGCCATGGTCGCGCTCAGCGTATCGGGCGCCATCTCCAATTCGGCCTCGACCTCCTCCCAACTGTCGCCCGTCCCGGCAATGCCGATCCCCGCCATGTCGAGCGGCTGGGAAAAATGCGCATTGTCGAGCAGCAGATAGACCCGGTCGCCCAGTTGATCGACCGCCTGGCGGCTGACCCGGCCATGATAGCAATCCTCGTTGATGAACCGTTGCCCGGCTTGGTTGACGAAAACGCCAAAGGCATGGGATTCGGGCATCGTCCAGGGGCAGGTGGTGAAGAACTGCTCCATATGGATCGCATCGCCGCCCGCGCCCACGCCCAGTTCGATGCCGGAACCGTCATCCTGATCGCCGATCGGACTGTTGATGCGGAAGGTTTCTGGGCAATAGCGCCGCCGCATCGCCTCGTTCATCACGAAACCGCCGGTACACAGGATGACGCCGCGGGCCACCTTCACGAAGCGGATCGCATTGTCGATCCGCAGCACAGCGCCGACGATCCGATCCTCGTCCTGCACCAGCGCCACGGCGCGGGCATCGGTCACGACCGACACGCCCAGCGCTCGCGCGCGGGCTTCCAGCAGGTCGACCAACGGCCAGCCGCCGCCCCAGCCATTATGCTGGATCACATGGCCGCGCGGCGCTGGTTTCGCCATGTCGCAAAAGGGGTAGGCCGCCTCGCTGCCCGACCAGATTAGTGTGGAATCGTCGGTCGGCTCGATATGCTTGCCGGGCAGGTAATTGCCGCGATAGGGAATGCCCTGCGTCTTGAGCCAGGCGAAATGCGCCAGCGCCTCCTGCGCGTAGAGATCGCATTTGGCGTTATCGGCGCACGGGCCGCCAGCCGCCTTCAGATAGGCGGCCATGTCCTCGGTCCTGTCCGCAAACCCGGCTGCACGCTGCGCATCCGTTCCGCCACTACCGCCGATATAGATTTCCCCACCCGACAGCGCGGACGCGCCGCCGCTGCCCGATCCGCGTTCGAACAGCATGACGCGCGCGCGCCCCTCCGCCGCCTCGATCGCGGCGCAGGCTCCCGCCGCACCGAAGCCGATCACCGCTACGTCCGTCTCATAGTCCCATCGCTCGACCTTGCTGGCGGGGTAAGGGCGATGCAGCGAGATGTCGGTCATGAGAAATAGGCTCCACCATTCACGGTGAGGATGCTCCCGGTCGCAAAGCTGCCATCCGCGCCTGCGAGAAAGGCGACCGCGCCCGCAATCTCGTCCGGCTGGGCCAGCCTTTTCATCAGGCTGTCGGCGGCGATCGCCTGTTTCAGTTCGGCTGGCAGACCGGCGTAGATCGGCGTTTCGGTCGCGCCCGGATTGACCGCATTGACGCGAATGCCGCGATCGGCCAGTTCGCGCGCCATCGCCCGCGTCATACCCAGCACCGCCGCCTTGGCGGCGCAATAGGGGATGGGGCCGTCGCCCTTCACGCCCGCCGTCGATCCGATATTGACGATAGCACCGCCCTGCCCCTGTTCCGCCATCAACCGGACCGCCGCGCGGCTGCATTTGAACGTACCGTCCAGCGTCACGCTCAAGACGCCGGTCCAGCCTTCATCCTCGCAATAGAGTGTCTGGTCGATGAAGATGTCCGGCGCCTCACCCCGCGCGATCTGGCCGCTGCGTTCGGCCTGGGCGGCATAGTAACGATCCATGCCGTCGCCGGCCGCGCTGCCTCGTCCGGCATTGTTCACCAGAACGTCGACGCCGCCGAATGCCGTCTTCACGGCAACGAAGGCCCGATCGACCGATGCCGTATCGGCGACATCGCAGGCGATGCCGATATGCGGCGCGGGCAGGACGGCGGCTGCCGCGCCTTCGTCCAGATCGAGCACGGCCACCCGCGCGCCCTCCGCCGCCAGCCGCTGCGCGATGGCCGCGCCGATCCCCTGCGCGCCGCCGGTGACGACCGCACGCTTGCCCTTGAGCCTCTCCATAGTCCTCAATCCTCGACTTCGGGGCGCCAGGCGACGCCGTTGATATGACCGCCGCCATCGACGAACAATGTATTGCCCGTGGTGTAGCCGCCGCCCTCGCTCGCCAGGAAGACCGCGACCGGCCCGACATCCTGCGCCGCATCGCCAAAGCGGCCTCCCGGCACCTGTTGCAGGATCGCCTGCGCCATGGCCGGATTGGCGGCGAAATAATCCTGCGCCTGCGGGCTGGATGCAGAGGGGCAGATGATGTTGCAGGTTATGCCGTGCGGCCCCCATTCGACCGCCGCCGTGCGGGTCAGCGCGCGCACCGCTTCCTTGCTGGCATTATAGGCGGCGGTGAACATATGGGCGTTCACGCCATTCAGTGAGCCCAGATTGATGACGCGGCCATAGCCCTGCGCCTTCATGATCGGAAAGGCGGCCCGCATCGCGCGGAATACGGCCCAGTAATTGAGATCGAAGGCGGCGGCCATCTCTTCATCGCTGTGCCTCTCCAGCCGTCTTGGGAAACTGCCGCCCGCATTATTGACCAGGATGTCGAGGCGCCCAAGTTGTTCGGCGGTATCCTCGACCATCTGCCTGACCTCGTCCGCACTGGTCACATCCACGGCGACGCCGAGCGCGCGCACGCCATATTGATCGCGCAGCCAGGTCGCCTCGCGCTCCGCTTCCTCGCCGCGGCGTTGAGCAATGACGATGGCTGCGCCTGCCTGCGCCAGCGCACGGGCGATACCCTGGCCCACGCCCTGCCCGCCACCTGTCACCAGCGCCGTGCGCCCTTCGAGCAATTGGCCCATCTTAATCTCCCAGCGCCGGATAGTCGGTATAGCCGCGGCGATCGTCGCCATGGCCGGTGTAGAAACTGCTGCGGTCCGCTTTCGCCAGCGGCGCGCCGGTGCGGAAGCGAGCGACCAGATCGGGATTGGCGATAAAGGCATAGCCAAAGGACATAGCGTCAGCCTTGCCCTCGGCCAGCAGGACGCGCGCCTTGTCGGGCGTCAGCGCGCCATTTTCGATGATCGGTCCGCTCCAACGGGCGCGAACCAGTTCCAGCGGATCCTGTCCATCCAGCGGGATATGGATCAGGTGCACATAGGCCAGTTCCAGACCATCTACCGCCTTCAGCAGCGTCGCATAGGTTTCATGCGGATCGGCGTCCGCCATGCCGTTGAGCGTGATGCCCGGACAGATGCGAAAGCCGACCCGCCCCGATCCGATCGCATCCGCCAAAGCAGTCAGCGTCTCCACGACGAAGCGCACGCGATTCTCGACCGATCCACCGTAGCGGTCCGCACGCTGATTGCTGTTCGAAGACAGGAACTGCATCGGCAGATAGCCGCTGGCGCAATGAAGTTCCACGCCATCCATCCCGGCCCGAATCGCATTGCGGGCGGCCGTCACATAGTCCGCGATGACGCCTGCGATCTCATGCGTATCGAGCGCGCGAGGCATGTCGGTTGCCTGCGGCACCCCGTCCGGTCCGGGAATTGGGTCCGGGCAGGAAATGGCGGATGGCGCGACCGTCTCCGCCCCTGCATCCTTGTTGGCGCGCACGCTCGCCCGGCCGCAATGCATCAATTGCATGACGATCCGTCCGCCTTCGTCATGGACCGCCTGCGCCACCGCCCGCCAACCATCGACCTGGGCTTCGCTATGGATGCCGGGTGTGCGCCAATAGCCTTTGCCCGACGGCGATGGCTGCGTCCCTTCGGTCACGATCAAGCCGGCCCCGGCGCGCTGGCGATAATAGTCCGCCATAACCGGCGTCGGCTCATCCAGCGGCCCGGCCCGATCGCGGGTCATCGGCGCCATAACGACGCGGTTCGCCAATTCCAGGTCGCCCAGCCGTACCGGCGAGAATATGTCGCTCATCCGCTTCAGCTCCGCACGCGCGGGCGGGGCAGGGGCGCGTCGCGGCGCATCGTTTCAATGAATTTTTCGAGCGGCGCAGGCGGATCGACCGGGCCGTCATGCGGCCTTGCCTCGCGCGCCCAATAGCTTTTCCAGGTCGGAAACAGGTCGTGGAAGCTGCCATGATAGGGTGCCACGCCGGGCCAGCGCATTTTGCGATCACCGATCGGCGGCTTGTTGAGATCGGTGGCATACCAGTAAAGCGGCAAGCGGCGGCGAAAATACCAGCGCCCGTCGATCCGCTCATAGCGATCGAAATACAGCATCTGCATGATGACCCATTCGGGACCACATTCATGCTCGTTTTTGGAATAAACGATGCCCTGCGCATGATCGGGATCGTCGAAATCGATGATATGCCCGCCAATATGGTGCGATGTCCCGTCGAACTGCATCGCATGCGTTTCGTCGAACCAGTCGCGCAGCGCCTTGCGCCCGGTCTGGCCGCCACCGACCTTCACATCTTCGGGAAACAGGTTCACCCAGGCGTCGGAATCGCGCATGTCGAGCGCCAGCGCATATTTCGCCGGCAACTGACGGATCGCATCAAGCGATTCCAGCCGGTCGATACGCGCCATCAGGCCTTCATTTTCGCTCATCCGCTCCCATCCCGTTTATCGTCGCTATCCGATCATCCCCTATTGGCTTGCGCGACGAAATGGCGGATTAGCTCAAAGGTCATGACAAAATGGGTCAACAAGCATCTTTCGCGCCCGGTGCCCGGCCGGGTGTCCGCCGCCATCGCGCGCGACCTGCTGCGGCTCGTCCGGCAGTTCGATTATGATCCGTCGGTGCTTCTCCGCGATGCCGGCCTGTCGCATCTGGGCAGTGCACTGCTGGCGCCGGGTGGAGGGGAACGCCCGCTATCGCATGGCGATTTCGCGCGCCTCTATGCCCATTGCACCCTGTTGCTGGACGATCATGCCGCCCATCAGGAAGGGCGCGAGGCGCTGACCAAGGCCGGGTTCGACATGATGTGCCATTGCCTCATCACCTGTCGCACCTTGCGCGACGTGATCGACCGGATGGATCGATTCTCGGTGATGCTGGGGCCAAGGCTGGGGCGATTATTGTTGAAGGTCGATGAAGGCAAGGCGCGGATCGACATGCCTACCGTCCGCAAGATCCGCAACGCCTGCGCCTATCTGTCCGACCTTACCGGCCTGTCCACCTATGCGCGCCTTTATGGCTGGCTGATCGGCGAGGATTTGCCGTTGCTGGGCGCGGCGATGCGCTATCCGCCGTTGCTGGACAAACCGACGATCCATTATCTGATGCCCTGCCCGGTCCGACATGGCGCACCGGAAAACAGCTTCCATTTTCCCGCGACCTATCTGGATCGCCCGGTGATCCGTAGCCCGCATGAACTGGAAAGCCTGCTCGAACGCTTTCCATTCGACATCGAAGAACCCCAGTCCAAGGATGCGCCCCTTTCGGAACGCATTGCCCATCTGTTCGGCGCCATGTTGGCGAGCGGCGAAACGCCATCGACGGCGGCCGAACTGGCGCGGCAGTTCAGCATCAGCGTCGCGACCCTGAAACGCCGTCTCGCGGCCGAAAGCACGTCTCTGGCGCGGATCAAGGCCAAGGCCCGGCAAACATTGGCCTATCAGTTACTGGCGGACCCGCGCCTGACCATCGGCGAAGTCGGACGCCGCGCACAGTTCAGCGACACCAGCGCCTTCCGCCGCGCCTTCCACGCATGGACCGGCCAGTCTCCCACCTACTGGCGGGAGACACAGATCATAGGTGCGAGAGACGACTCACGCCTCGAATGACACCGCTGCCTTGGCCAGACGATGGATCATTGCCCGAAACGCCGCCAGTTGTTCAGGCGCGGCCGGATCATAGGACCGGGCCGGGCCAAGCTGATGCGCGTTGCAAACATAATGGAGCGCGCCGCCCGCCACGGTATTGAGTAAAACCATCGCCGAAACCGGCTGAAACTGTCCGCTGGCGACACCGGCCGCCACGACATCCTCTATGTCCTGCAAGGCCGTCTCGGAAAAGCGCACCGGATTGTCGCCATAGGCTGCGGAGTCGGCGATCAGGCGCTGGATGATCCGCGCAGCGGTCGGCCGGCCGACGAGAAAATCGAGCCAAGCGTCGAGCAGCGCGAGCAGGCGCGCCATCGGATCGGCTACTCCCTCCGTCTGCGCCAGCACGAAGCTGTGCATCGAGGAGAAGATATCGGCCTCCACCTCGTCATAAAGCGGCTGCTTGCCGGGGAAATAATAGAGGATCGACGGTCGGCGGATACCCACCATTTCCGCCACATGATCCAGCCGCGCGGCCGCATAGCCGATGTCGGCGAAAATACGTTCCGCAGCATCCAATATCTGGCGACGGGTGGCATCGCCGCGTGCCTGGCGGGTAGGCTGTCTGGTAACGGTCATTGTCCCGTCCTTATGCGCTCACATCCATGCCATGCAACGCCGATTGCGGCCAATAAAGCCAATCTGCATCGTCACGACTTGAAAATCTACTGACTTGTAGGTAGATTTAATGTGCGCTTGGCAGAGATGAGCTGTGAAACGGCCGCCAACGCAGGATTCTGGGGAGGAAAATATGTCGAATCACATGACTGCCGTGTCCGTTGTCGCATTGCTCGCGAGCATGGCTGCCACGCCGGCCTTGGCGCAGGATCGGGCGGACGCCATCGCGGACATCGTCGTGACCGCACAGAAGCGCGCGGAATCGTTGCAGGATACGCCGATTTCGATCGCCGCATTCAGCGCGAAAGACCTAGAAGCGAAGGGTATCAACGGCCTGACCGACCTGCGCGCCACTGTGCCGAATCTTCAGCTCACGCCTTTCCCGAACAATGCCGCAACGACGCAGATCTTCATGCGTGGCGTGGGACTGGCCGACGATCAGATCACCCAGGATGGCGGCGTGGCGGTCTATATGGACGGCGTCTATGTCGCCCGCAGCCAGGGGCTGGCGATGGAAGTGGCCGACCTTGAACGGATAGAGGTGCTGCGCGGGCCGCAAGGCACGCTCTACGGCCGCAATGCGACTGGCGGCGCGATCAATTTCATCACCCGCAAGCCGGACCTTCGCGCCTTCGGCTTCAAGGGGCAGGTCACGCTCGGCAATTACGACAATCGCCGTTTCAAGGCTGCCGTCAATATCCCGGTCGGGCAGACGATCGCGCTGCGCCTGTCCTATGTGAACCAGCAGCAGGACGGTTTCATCGCCAATCCCGGCACGGGCGTCAGCCGCTGGGGCGACAAGGACCGCCAGGCCATGCGCGCCGACCTGTTGTGGCAGCCGTCGGACCGTTTCAGCCTGCGATATAATTATGATCGCACCGAAATCGGCGACACGCCCACCTATGTCGCCTTCTCCCCACTCCATCCGCGCACGATCGATCGTCCCAAGGCAGGCAGTCCGCTGGTACGCGATCTGGTGCCCAACGACATCACCTCCCAGGGCCACAGCCTGACCGGCGAATGGGAGGCGAGCGACGACCTGACCGTCCGGTCGATCACCGGCTATCGCAAGCTCGATAATTTCCAGAACCAGGATTATCTCACCGGCGCGCTCGGCCCCTTCCCGCTCCAGAAGAACAGCAGCCGCGCCAGGCAGGATCAGTGGAGCCAGGAATGGCAGTTGGTGGGCGATGCACTGGACGGCACGCTGCAATATGTCGTTGGCTTCTATTATTTCTCGGAAAGCGGCGATAATTTCAGCAATAGCTATAGCCCGCCGACGCTGACGCGCAGTTTCACCACAGCGACCATCGACAACCGGTCCTATGCACTGTTTGGCCAGGCGACCTTCACCCCGCAGGCGCTCGACCGGCGGTTGCATCTGACGGTGGGTCTGCGGCAGAGCTGGGACAAGCGCGAGGCGACGCTCGCGCGCCAGACGCAGGTAAATAGCGGCCCGATCACTATAGTGCCGGGCGCGGGAGACGGCAGTCGGCACTTCAAGGATTTCAGCCCCAGCTTCGTGGTCGCCTATGACGCATCTGACGACGTCAATCTCTACGTCAAGGCCGTGAAGGGCTATAAGAGCGGCGGCTATAATGTCCGGGCCAGTTCCATCGACAGGTTCGACGAGGGCTTCGGCCCGGAGACACTCTGGTCCTATGAAGCGGGGGTGAAGAGCGAATGGCTGGACAAAAGACTGCGCTTCAATGCGGCGGGCTTTATCTCGAAATATTCGGACATTCAGGTCAATATTCAGTCCGATCCGACCAATATCCGCCTGACCGACGTGCTGAACGCCGGCAGTGCGACCGTGAAAGGCGTGGAAATGGATTTGACGCTCGCGCCCGCCCGCGATCTTCGCCTGTCGGTGAATTACGGCTATCTGCTGGCGCGCTACAAGGAGATCATCGACGCGACCGGCGCCAATATCGCGGCCAATTATCGCTTCACCAACGCGCCCAGGCACAGCATCGCGCTGGACCTTACCTATGATCTGCCGCGCCTGCCGCTCGGGCATCTGAGCGCCAACCTCAACTACACGGCGCAGAGCGACAAATATACCAATGCCACTGTCACCAGCGGCCGCTACATCATCGGCGACTATGGACTGCTCAATGGGCGGCTGACACTCACAGACATTCCTGGCGTGCAGGGCGTGCGCGCCAGCCTGTGGGGCCGCAACCTTACCGACAAAAATTACTATGTCATGCAGTTCAACGTCGGCCGTCCCGGCGCGCTGTTCGGGGAACCGCGCACCTATGGCGTCGACCTGAGCGTCGAATTCTAAGCCGCAGTTGACGATCGTCACCCGCCCGAACCCCGTTATCTGAAAGGAAACGCTTCATGAACCCAGTTTCTTCGCCATCCTCTCCCGTCATCGTCACCGGCGGCGCTTCAGGCATCGGACTTGCGTCCGCCAAGGCCCTGGCAGCCGTCGGGCGGCCGGTCGCGCTATGGGATATCGATGGCGATGGGGCCGCCGCTGCCGCCGCCTCTATCACCCAGACACATGGCATCGCCGCCATAGGCATCGGCATCGACCTGCGCGATCTGGACGGGATCGCTCCCGCACTGGCGGCGACGCGACAGGCGATGGGCGCACCGGGCGGCCTGGTCCATGCGGCGGGTATCGTCGATACAGACTCGATCGACGGGATGACGGCGCAAAGCTGGGACAGCGGCATCGCCATCCACCTGCGCGCGCTCGCTTTCGTCACCCAGGCCATCCGAGTCGATCTGGCGAGCCAGCCCGGCTCTGCCATCGTCGCCATCGCCTCGATAAACGCCACGTTGGGGAACGGCATCAACCCGATCTATAGCGCTGCCAAGGGCGGCATACTTTCGCTGGTCCGCTCGCTGGCCGACCGGCTCGCCATGGACGGCATCCGGATCAATGCGGTATCGCCCGGTCAAATTCTGACGCCGATGATGCGCCCGGCCGTCGACGCCCTGCCGGACGGCTATTTCGAGCGGCGCATCCTGCTCGGTCGTATTGGAGAGCCAGAGGAAGTCGCGCGGGTCGTCCGCTTCCTGCTGTCGGACGAGGCGAGCTATGTCACCGCGTCGGAAATCGTCGTGGACGGCGGCAACATCTCATCGCAGCGCGGGTGATGACGGCATGACAGCCCTTCCGATAGACCGCCGTCATTTTCTCTCCGGCGCACTGCTGACATCCTTTGCCGCGCTGGCGGGTTGCACGACGCCAGTCGCACGCGGGACAAGCGCCGCCATTCCCTTCCGCGCCGCCAACGTCATGCGGATCGCCGACAGCGATGACTATCATGTTGAATGGCAGGCGGAAGAGGTGCGACGCATCGCCATATATGTCAGCGACATGCCGTCTCCCATGCTCGTTGGACAGCCGGTAGCGCAAGGAAATGGTACGGGCAGCGCGACCATCCGTGGCCTCACGCCGGGCAGCCGGTCTTATTTCACCCTAGTTCCCGATCGCGGCGCACCGTTGGTCGTTGCGGATCGGGCGCTGCACATATCCGGCATCGCCAATCTGCGCGACATTGGCGGCTATCGCACTACAGATGGTCGCTGGGTGAAGATGGGGATGCTCTATCGCTCGGATCAGCTCGACCGGGTGAGCGATGCCGATATGGCCGCGCTCGAACGGCTAGGCCTGCGCATCGTCGTCGATCTACGGACGCAAAGCGAAAGGACGCGCGAACCCGACAGACTGCCGTCGGGCAGCCGCCCACTCATCCTGGACGTCGCTGCTGACGGCGACGGTTCGCTGGGCGGCGACATGCGCAAGGCGACCGCGGCGATTGCTGCGGGCAAGGGCGTGGAACTGTTGACCGCGGCCAATCGCGATTTCGTCGCTCTGGGCAGCGCACGCCAAGCCTATGCCGCGCTATTGCGCGAACTGGCGACGCCGCAAGCAATTCCCCTGCTCTATCATTGCACCGCGGGCAAGGATCGTACCGGCTGGGCGACGGCCGTCGTGCTGACCCTGCTCGGCGTGCCGCGCGACACCGTCATGGCCGATTATATGGCGAGCAACCGCTATCTGGAACGCAAGAATGCGAAGACGGTGAGCGCCCTTGCGCAATCGGGAAGCACGATCGATCCCGCCAGCCTGATGCCAGTGCTGACCGTGCGCACCGCCTATCTGCAGGCCGCGTTCGATGAGGTGGAGAAGCGACACGGTTCTTTCGACGCCTATCTGCGAGACGCCCTCGGCATGAATGATCATATCCTCAACAATCTACGCAAAACATACTTATGCTGATTATATCTCGTTAATTTGCGTTCTATTTATACATATTAATTTTTGGCCTAGTCCAAATGGACCATGCGCCTCCCACATGAACCGCTAGAATGTCGGCAACGGCAAAAAGCCGACATCCGGGAGAGATCATGAAAGCCATCGATTTTCGCGACAAGAGCGTGTTGATCACCGGTGGAGGATCGGGCATCGGCTTGGCCTGCGCCGAGAATTTCGCCGAGGCTGGCGCCCGGATCGCGATCGCTGAGGCAGACGAGATGCGTTGCGCCGAATTCGCCGCGCGTTTGCCACAGGCGCTGGTCGTCCATTGCGACATCACCAACCGCGCCGAACTGCGCATGCTTGGCGGTCAGGTACGGGACTGGGACGGCAAGCTGGACATACTGGTCAACAATGTCGGCCATTTCCTGCACACAAAGGCGTTCGAGGCATTGGAAGATGACGAGGTCGATGCGATCGTCGACATCAATTTCGGCCAGGTCGTGCGCGTCACCCGCACTATGCTGCCGCTGTTGCGGACAGCCGGGCCGGGGTCCAGCATCGTCAACATCACGTCGATCGAGGCGTTTCGCGGCATTCCCAATTGCGCCATCTATGGCGCCGCCAAAGCGGCTGTCACCGGCCTGACCCAGAGCCTCGCGCTGGAACTGGCGCCTGCCGGCATCCGCATCAACGCCGTCGCGCCCGAAACCACCGACACGCCGCAAGTGCCACTGGAGTATATGATCCCGCCACAGAACCGCACGCATATGGACAAATGGATTCCGCTGGGCCGTTTCGGCCGGCCACAGGACAGCGCGGATGCTGCACTCTATCTGGCCAGTCCCATGGCCGCCTGGATCACCGGCACCACCCTGCATGTCGATGGCGGCGCACGCGCGGCGGCCGGCTGGATGCAGACGCCCGAGGGGCAATGGACCGTCGTGCCGATGATCAGCGGCAACGGCATCGCAATGCCCGCCTGACACGGCCCATTTTTCAGGAGCAGATATGAAATTCTCCATCATCTACGAAGCGCAAATGGCTGACCCGTCCCCGGCGTCGGAAGTGCGCTGCTTCAACGAGATCGTCGAGCAGGTCATATTGGCCGAACGGCTCGGCTTCGACACCGTGTGGTGCGTCGAACATACCGCGCTGACCCAATATGCGCATATGTCGGCGCCCGAAACGGTGCTGGCCTATCTGGCCGGCCGGACCAGCCGGATCGGCATCGGCCATGGCGTCGTGTGCCTTCCGCCCGCCATGAACCATCCGGTGAAGGTGGCCGAACGGATCGCGACGCTCGACATATTGTCGGGCGGGCGGGTGCATTTCGGCATGGGCAAGGGCGGCACCCAGCAGGAGGCCGGCACCTTCGGCTATGACCTGGCCGAACTGCAACCGATGATCGACGAGTCCATGTATCTGATCCCCAAGATCATGACGCAGGACGAGATCGAACATGACGGCACCCACATCAAAATCCCGCGCCGTCCGATCCATCCCAAGCCGCTGCAAAAGCCGCATCCGCCGCTCTATTATGCCTGCACCCGTGAAGCCACGCTGGAACTAGCCGGCAAGCGCGGCATCGGCGCGCTGGTCCTGGGCTTTTCCGGGCCGGAGGAAATCGCGCGCAAAAATGCCATCTATCGCGAGAATTTCCGCACTCGGAAGGCGGAGGATCAGGTCGGCATCGTCCCCACCGAGCATCTCGCCGCCTTCTGCGCCGCCTGCGTTCTGGACGATCGCGAGGAGGCGCGAAGGATCGGCCTGCGGGGCCAGCGCTTCTTCGCCGAAGCCATCGCCCACTGGTATCAGGGCGGTCCCAAGCCCAGCGTCGCTGACTTGTCCGCCGAAGAACAGGCCGATGCGCTGCAGCAGGGCAAGGACGCCGTCGTCGCCTATCTGTCGGAGGAACATATTCCCGTCGGCGACGAGCATGTCAGCAATTATGCCGTGGCGCAGGATGCCTATGGCAATGCCGATGATTGCATCCGCTATGTGACGCGCCTGCAGGAAGCGGGCGCAGACGAGATATTGTTCCTGTTCCAGATGGGCACGGTGCCACACGCGGCGATATTGGAGACGATCCGCAATATCGGCGCCAAGGTCATCCCGCATTTCCGTGCGCAGTCGGCACAGGAAGCCGCAGAATGAGCCGCGCACCCTTCAATGACAAGGTCGCGATCGTCACCGGCGGCGGATCGGGCATCGGCCGTGCGGCCAGCCAGCGGCTGGCGGTGGAAGGCGCGCAGGTCGTGGTGGCCGACATCGATCTGCCAGGGGCCGAGCGCACCGTGGAACTGATCGCGGCGCGCGGTGGTCAGGCCGTCGCCATCTGCGCCGACATCGCCAGCCAACAGGATAATCGGGCAATATTCGATCTGGCCGAAGAACGTTTCGGCGGCATCGACGCGGCGTTCCTGAATGCGGGTATGATACAGCCCTATGGTCCGCTGGAGGCACTGGCGCTCGAAACCTTCGACCGAATCATCGCCGTCAATCTGCGCGGCACCTATCTGGGCGTGCAGCAGGCGCGCGCGCGGTTGCGGCCGGGCGGCAGTTGCGTCGTCACAGCATCGCTATCCGGCGTCATCGGCTTTGCCGAAGGCCCCGCCTATGCCGTGTCCAAACATGGGCTGGTCGGGCTGGTGCGGTCTGCGGCCTCCGCCTTTGCCGAGCGAGGCACACGGATCAACGCCATCTGCCCCGGCATGGTGCTGACAGGCATGACCGGCACTGTCGGGCTGGAAGCGATCGATGATCCCGATGAGGTAGCCGATCCCGCCTATCGCGGCGCGCTAAGCGCGCAGCAGATCGCGGAAGTTGCGCTGCTCCTGCTGAGCCGCCGATCGGCCGGGATCAACGGGCAGGCGCAGAATATCGACGCGGCCCTGCTCTCCGCCTTTCCGCCGCTCGCGGACATGCTCTGAAGCATGGCTGACGCCCTTTCCCTGATGATCGACCAAAATCTGCTGCGGCAGGCAGCGGACCTCTATGCCATCGGGGCGGACCGGCGCGACAAGGCGCTGTGGCGGCAGGTGCTGGCGGAAGAGTGCGTGATCGAAGGGCCAGGCTTCATCACCCAGGGTCGGGACGCCTGCCTCCAGTCGATCGATGCACTCGACCATATGTATCGCGCTACCCGCCATGCCGTGCAACAGCAGGTCGTGGCCATCGACGAGGATGCCGCCGTCGGCGAAACCTATTGCGCCGCCAGCCATCTGCTGCGCGATCGCGACGCCATTCTGGTCTGGGCGATCCGCTATCAGGATGCGTGGCGGCGCGATGACGAAGGATGGCGCTTCACCCGGCGCAGCCTGTTGCTCGACTGGACCGAAACACGTCCGGTCAACGCCGGAACCTCCATAAACCTGTTCAAGGATATGACGCTATGAAGCTATTGGTGATCGGCGGTACAGGCGCGCTGGGCGGCCATGCTGCGATCCACATGGCCGCCCAGGGCCATGATGTCACGGTCGCAGGCCGCAACGCGCCGCTCGCATCGACCCCGATGGCGGCGATGCCCTTCCTGCAGGGCGACTATGTCGCGGGCGATTTCACGCCGGACCGGCTCGCAGGGTTCGACTGGGTGATTTTCGCCGCCGGGAACGACCCGCGTCATGTGCCGCAGGGCGGGGATTTCGACGCCTTCCTGCTGAAGGCCAATCATGAGGCAGTCCCCGCGCTGTTCGCCGCATGCCGGGATGCCGGGGTCACCCGTGCCATCCAGCTCGGCAGCTTCTATCCGCAAGCCGCGCCGGAACTGCTGGCGGACAATAGCTATATCCGTTCCCGTCTAGCTGCCTGCGAAGGCGCACGCGCGCAGGGGCGGCCGGGTTTCGACGTCATCAGCGTGAACGCGCCCTTCATGGTCGGCACGGTGCCCGGCCTGCCCAGCGCCATCTTCGCACCCTATATGCAATGGGCCGAGGGGCATATTCCAATCGAGCCTTATGCGCCGACCGGCGGCACCAATTTCATGTCCTATCGATCGCTGTCGCAAGCCCTGGAAGGCGCATTGCTCCGTGGCGAGCCGGGCAAAGCCTATCTGGTGGGCGACGAGACCATGTCCTTCCGTGCCTATTTCCAGCTCTTCTTCGACGCGGCAGGCCGATCCGTCCAGGTCGAAGAGCGGGACGCGGAACTGCCGCTGCTGCCCGACGTCGCTATCCCGCAAGGGCGGGGCAACTGGATCGACTATGCGCCGAACGCCGTTGAGGTCGCCTTGCTCGGCTATCGCCGCAACGACATCGCTGCCGCCGTCCGCGAGATTGCGGACCAGTTCGGTCAGGTGCGCGCCTGACGCTCGCAGGAACAAGAACACATCGGACGGGGAAGGAACTGTAAAGTGACCATGAAGTTGCGCTATTTTCTGCTGGGCGGCGTCGCCCTCATCTTCGCGGCCGGGCCGGCCATAGCGCAGAGCGAAGCGGCAGACACCAGTACGAGCGGCATCGCCGACATCGTCGTGACCGCGCAAAAGCGGGCGGAAAATCTGCAATCCACGCCGATCGCGGTGACTGCCCTCAACGCAGACATGATCCGCGACAAGGGCATCGCTTCTGCCGCCGACCTGACAGCGGTGGCGCCCAGCCTGTCGGTGACGACATCGCCCGCCTCCTCCACCAACATGCAATTGTTCATCCGCGGCGTCGGCGACATCGATCCCATCCTGACGTCGGACAGCCCGGTCGGCATCTATGTCGATGGCATCATCCTGGGCCGTGCCGCAGGCAGCGCGTTCGACATTCTCGACCTGGAACGGATCGAAGTGCTGCGCGGGCCGCAGGGTACGCTTTATGGTCGCAACACGATCGGCGGCGCCGTCAACCTCATCACCGCCAAGCCTGCCGACGACTTCCACGCCTCGATCGACGGATCGGCGGGCAATTACGGCTATTACAGCCTCAAGACCTCGGTCGACAGCGGCAATATCGCCAATAGCGGCCTCAAGGCACGGCTGACCTATCTGCACAAGGAACGCGACGGTTATGTCGACGACGTCAATGCGCCCGACAATCGCGATCCGGGCGCCTATGTACTCGACGCGGTCCGCGGCGCGGTCCAGTTCGAATCTGGCGCGCTGAAGCTCGATTATGGGTTCGACTGGTCGAAGCGCGAAAGCTATGCGCCGGCTTTCCAGCTGACCGTGATCCGGCCCGACGTCCTGGCCTATCTTCAGGCATCATCCGCTTTTGGCGGCAGCGCGCCCGTATTTTCGCCCGATCGACTGGACAGCATCCCCCTCAACCAGGGGAAGATGACCGATCGCGTGATCGGCCACACGCTGACGGCGGAACTGGATCTGGGCGGGGTGACCGTGCGATCGCTCACCGGCTTCCGACGCTGGACGAACCGGAACGCACGCGACGATCTGGACGGTAATTCGGGTCTGGTCGGCTTCACCGTCGGCCCGGAAATTCTGGCTCCGCCCTTCAGCTTCAATCCGCTGGGCGTCACCCCGATCGACCTGTTCAGCACCCAGAACCATCGGCGCCAGCATCAATTCTCGCAGGAAATCAACCTGCTCGGGGACATTGACGATCGGTTCGAATATGTGTTGGGCGGCTATTATTTCCACGAACATTCGTCCGAATATAATCCGCAAAACTTCCTGCTGATCCTCCCGTCGCCCGTGCCCATTCCACTAACGCCCACCGTGTCGCTCAACAGCTTCGGCGTGCAGCTTTCGTCGCTGACCGATTATGACCATTATAACAAGTCGGCGGCGGCCTTCGCGCAGGGCAGCTACAAGCTGACCGACACGCTGAGCGTGACGGGCGGCATTCGCTATACCCATGACAAGAAGCATCTGGTGCAGCGCGCGCCACAGGTCCGCGAACTGGATGCCAGTTTCAGCCGCTTCAACTATGCCGCAAGCATCAACTGGCAGGCGACACCCTCTATGCTGGTCTATGCCCGCACCGCATCCGGCTACAAGGCAGGTGGCTTCAACGCCCGCTCGATCAATTCCGGCTTCGACCCGGAATCGCTGACCTCCTATGAAGCGGGCATCAAGTCCGACTGGCTCGACCGGCGCCTGCGCCTGAACCTGACTGGCTTCTATGCCAGCCATTCCGACTTGCAGCTTCAGCAGTTCCAGGCCGGAACCAGCGGCGCGTCCAGCATCACCGTCAATGCGGGCAAGGCGCGCTATTGGGGGATCGAGGCAGAACTTACGGTCAAGCCCATCGATACCCTCACATTGGGCGCCAATTTGGGCTACACCAACCGCAAATATAAGCAGTTCCTGATCCTCGATCCCACGACCAACCAGATCGTGGACGTGAAGGATAGCGCACGCTTCTTGGTCGGCGCGACGACGACGGTCAGCGCCTATGCGCAATGGGATGTCGCGGAATTATCGTTCGGGCGGCTGTCAGTCCGGGGCGACTATGATTATCGGACGAAAATCTATTATCACCCAACGACCGTCGGGACGCCCTATAATGACGATATCGCCGGCGCGCCGCGCCATCTGGTCAATGGCAGAATCTCCCTGACAAACATTGATCTCAACGGTGCGAAAGCGGAGTTGGCCTTCTGGGGCAAGAATATCTTCAACGAAAAATATCGGCTCTACGGCATCGACTTCGGCAGCCTTGGCTATGCCGGCAATACCTATGGAGAGCCCACCAGCTATGGCGTGGATTTCCGCGTGAAGCTGTGACGCGGCTGGGCTGATCGGCAGATCGGCCCCGGACCGGCATGAACGTCATCGCGCAGCGGCGAACTACGCGCCGCTGCGCGATTTCACATAGAATATGCGTCGCTCAAAAACTTTCCGCGCCGAGCGCCATGATGGACGTTTCGCCCGCCGCGATGCTGGCCGCCAGGCTGTGCGCCTGGGGCAGCATCCGCTGCGCGAAGAAATCGGCGACGATACGCTTGCCGATATGGAGGGGATCGTCACCCTGTGCCGCCGCGGCCATGCGCGTCCACATCCACCCCATGGATACAAGCGCAAACAGCCGCAGATAATCGACTGCCGCCGCACCAGCCGCATCTCCATTCGCGTCCTGCAACGACGCCGTGGCGGTGCGCAGCAGGGCGAGTGCCGCCCGCGTCTTGTCCGCCACATCGATGGTGCCGGCCGCATCCAGATCAGCCGCAACACACGCGAAATAGCCCTCGACCACGGCGCCGTCCGCAAGCGCCAGCTTGCGCCCGACCAGGTCCATAGCCTGCACACCGTTAGTGCCTTCATAAATTTGGGCAATGCGCGCATCGCGGACATATTGCTCCATGCCCCATTCGCGGATGTAGCCATGACCGCCGAACACCTGCTGTGCCTGCACCGCGCTTTCAAAACCGAAGTCCGTGAAAGCGGCCTTCACCACCGGCGTCAGCAGCGCGACCAGCGCGTCGGCCTTGGTCCGCTCTGCCGCATCGGGATGATGATGCGCCCGATCGAGTTGTAGCGCGGTCCAGCCGCCCAATGCCCGCCCGGCCTCGACAAAGGCGCGGATGTTGAGCAGCATCCGCCGCACATCGGCATGGTCGATGATCGCCACCGGCCCACGCGCACCATCGGCGCTGCGTCCCTGGAGCCGCTCCTTGGCGTAACCCGCGGCCTGCTGATAGGCCGCTCCAGCGACGCCCAGTCCTTGGATGCCGACCATCAGCCGCTCCGCGTTCATCATCGTGAACATGGCGGCTAGTCCCTTGTTCGGCGCGCCAACCAGCCAGCCGGTCGCCTCGTCATAATTCATCACGCAGGTCGGCTGGGCATGGATGCCCATCTTTTTTTCCAGCGCCCCGACCGACATCCCGTTGCGTATCGTGAATTCGCCATCCGCGTCGGGCAGATATTTAGGCACCAGAAACAGGCTGATTCCCTTCACCCCAGCCGGTGCATCGGGCAGGCGCGCGAGAACGAGGTGGACGATGTTGCCGCCAAAATCATGGTCGCCCGACGAAATGAAGATTTTCTGCCCGGTCACGGCAAAGCTGCCGTCGTCCTGCGGCACGGCTTTGGTCTTGAGCAGGGCCAGGTCCGTGCCAGCCCCACTTTCGGTCAGGGCCATGGCGCCGGTCCATTCGCCGCTCACCATTCGCGGCAGATAGGCGGTTTTCAGCGCATCGCTGGCATGGGCCGCAATCGCTTCGCAGGCGCCGCGGGTGAGGCCTGGAAACAGGCCAAAGGACAGATTCACCGCAGACAGCATTTCATCCAGCCACAACTGGAGGATGAAGGGCAGGCCCTGACCGCCATGGGCCGGATCGGCAGACATGGAGGCCCAGCCTGCGGCCACGAAATCGCGCCAGGCGTCAGCAAACCCGGTCGGCGTGACCACGTTGCCGTCGATAAGGCGGCTGCCTTCTTCATCGCCATGGCGATTGAGCGGGTGCAGCCGATCGGCGCACATGCGCCCCGCTTCCTCCAGCACCGCGACGGCCAGGTCGGCGTCGACTTCCTTGCCTGTCTCCGCCATCGCCGCATCAAAGCCCAGCACCTGCGTCAGCAGGAAGCGGTAATCGTCGATCGGGGGAACATAGCTCAACATCGGGCCTCTCCTCAAAGCGCAGCGCTGCAACTATACCAAACATGTGTTACAGTCAACGGCAGAGCGTTGTTTAGAGGGTCTGGTCATCCTGGAAGGCCTTATTCGCGCCGGAAGATCGCAACGATCTGAGCAGCAATCTCGCTGGGCGACAAACGTCCGTCGCGATACCAGTCCGATGCCGAATTGAGCTGCGACAACAACAGGTTGCGGTAGATCGAACGATCGATATGAGGGGGCAGCGGCAAGGACGTGACGAGCGACCGGAAAATCTCTTCGAACCGATCACGCCGCGCGATCAGCTGTTCGCGTACCGCATCGGGCACCTCGCGAAAATCGTTCATCATCGGCATCGTCAGCGAATCAGGCGCCAGCTGGATTTCCAGCAAGGCCGCGCAGGCCGCCGCCAATCTGGCCCACGGCTCGTCCTGCGCGCGAACAGCGTGGGCGATGCTGTTTTCGGCGGCATCCAGCGCCGCATTGTGCAGTTCGACGAACAGCGCGTCTTTAGACTTTATATGGTGGTAGAGCGAACCGCCCAACACGCCGGCCTGCTCGCCGATGTCGCGCATCGACGTTCCGCGATATCCCTTTTTAGCGAACAATTGCGCCGCGATTTCCAATATCTGACGGCGGCGCCCCGATCCTTCGTCGTTGGCCCCACTCGCTAGATCATATTTCTTCATCTCGACCCGCTAGCACATCTGTCCATAACGGCGAAGCCCCGGCAAAACCGATACGCCGGATCAGGACAGGATCGCTTCGAAGCGCCTGTCCCATAAAGGAGCCGCATCGAAATGCGCCTTCGTCACGTCGAAACGACGGAACAGGTGGGCGGCGGACTGCTGGTCGGCGATCGCCTTGTCGTCGATCGGCACCAGTCGAATCCTGTTCTTCTTCAGGCGGCGCCATTCCAGATAATAGTCGCGGTCGATGCCGGTGGCCTTGGCCAATATATCGGCCCATTGGTCGTCATGGCTTTCCATCCAGTCGATCGTGGCGCGGAAGCGCAGCCGCCGCCGCGGGTCAGGTGGCGGTCGCGCGTCGCTTCGCGCGGGTCGGGCTGGCCGTTGATCCTGGGATAGATCTGCACCGTGGCGAGGCCGGGACGGAAGGCGAAATCCTGGAAGAAATAATCGGCCCCTGCCAGCCGGCAGAGCCCAGCAAGGCGATCGTCAGCGCGTGGCGAAATGGTCGTGTCATGGTGCCCCCGATAATCTTGTGTCGAGGACCGGCTAGGCTAAGCCGTGAAAACCGGCCAACGAGAAGCGCTCATCGGCTCATGCGTTATGCTCAACCCTGTTGCAATCATCTTGCCGGTGATCAGTCATCGTCTAGGGGAAACGTCCGGCCGGGCTGATGCCTTGCGGCGGCGCGCAAGAATCCGATGGCCATTTGTATCCTTGGAACACATTTTTCTGGATGCAGGGTGGCATCATGGATAAAAGGAGACGGGACTGGTTCAAGCCGGTGACACAAAACAGGGAGAGAGATGATGCCGAGACTGCGGAAGCACATGACCTTATCGGCGTCTGCCATGGCGCTCGCCATGGCGCATACGGCGGTGGCGCAAGACAATGGCTCCGCCGACAACGGCTATAATGAAATCATCGTGACGGCGCAAAAGCGCGCGCAATCATTGCAGGATGTCAGCGTCGCGGTATCCGCCATTGGCGCCGACACGCTGGCCAATGCCGGGATCAGCAACCTGCAGGATATGCAGCAGCTGGTGCCATCTGTCACCTTCGGCAACGACTTTAACCAGGCAAAGGTCTTCATCCGCGGTGTAGGCGCCAATACGTCGACCACCGGCAGCAGCACCGGCGTCGCGCTCCATGTCGATGGCGCCTATGTCGCCCGCGCGGAAGCGCAACTGACCTCCCTCTTCGACGTCGAGCGCGTCGAGGTGCTGCGCGGCCCGCAGGGTAGCCTTTACGGCCGTAACGCCGTCGGTGGCTCGATCAATATCATCACGGCCAAGCCCACAGACAGGCTGAGCGGCTATGCACGCCTCAGCTACGGCAACTATCAGGCGCTCACGACGGAGGCCGCGGTTTCCGGCCCAGTCGCCGACTGGCTGCGCTTGCGCCTCGCAGCTAAGAGCGAAGTCCGCGATGGCTATGGCAAGGATCCGTTCAACAACTGGGACGTCGACGATCTCAATCGCAAGATGGTGCGCGGCCAGGCCCAAATCCTTTTTTCCGAAAAAGCGGACCTGCTGCTCTCGGCGGAATATTTCCGTCAGGACGATAATAGCGGCGCGGTCCATTATTATGGCGACGCCTTTCCGGGAGTCGCGCGCCTCGCGCCCCTTGGCCCGGCCGGCATTGCGACCAAACCACGCGACCTGGGCAGCGATGAGCCGCCCTCGGTCAACACCAAGAGCCAGTCCTATACCGCGACCTTCAACTGGGAATTCAGCGACGCCTTCTCCATTACCAATGTCGCAAATTACCGCGATTTCAAGACCCAGCTAATTCAGGATCTCGATATTTCAGCGGTAGTCAACCGGCTGCCGACCGCTACGACCGTGCAAACGCGGACGATCAATTCGAAGCAATGGAGCAACGAATTTCAGGTCAAATATGACAGCGACATCGTCAACGGCGTCGTCGGTCTCTATTATTTCGGCGAGCATCAGCGACCGCGCGACCAGGTCGGCCTGACGTCCTCCTATGGCATGGCCAGCAATATCGGCTTTCTCGCGACGCGACCGACCATCATCGACGGCAAGGTCGCGGCACCGGGTTCGATCGGCCTCGCCTATGCCGATTATCTGTGCGGCTTTTCCGATGGCGTTGCGCCTAACCGTGTGTGCCTGCGCTCGCGGCTCAATACCGAAGCCTGGGCAGCGTTCGGTCAGCTCAATTTCGACCTGGAAAAAGCGATCGGCCTCAATAATCTGACACTGAAACTGGGCGGCCGTTTCAGTCATGAAAAGGTATCGACCGCCAATATGTCGGTCGTCATGACCGCCAACGCCAATCCGGCCGTAGGGTCGGTGCTGGCCTACACCGATGCGCCTTACACCGAAGGCGGCACCTACCGGCAGAAGACGTTCAAGGATTTCACCCCGGAAATCGGCCTTAACTGGCAACCGAACGGCAATACGCTGCTTTATTATACCTATTCCGAAGGCTTCAAGGCCGGATCGGGCGAGAACGCCGCGGGCAGCTCGACGATCGTGAAACCGGAAAAGATGAAGAACCATGAAGTCGGCGCGAAACTCGACCTGTTCGATCGCATGTTGACCCTCAATCTCGCGGGCTATTGGTACAAGCTGAAGGATCTGCAGATCAACAAGACGATCGGCGGCGGCCCTACCGGCTACACGACGATCTTCGAAAATGCCGCGAGGACCGAAGCGAAAGGTGTCGAGATCGAGTGGATGCTGCGGCCGATGCATCGGGTCCGCCTATCGGGTGGCCTGTCCTATACAGATAGTAAATATAAGGATTTTCTGACGCTCGATCCGCTGGATCCGCGCAATGTCTCACAGCCGGGGCAGCCGGCCTATAACCCCGTCACCAACCCCGACCCCACTGCTTTTGGTGCGCCCTGCGTCGACGGCAGCGCGAATGTCGGCGGGTGCCAGATACAGTTGGCGGGCAACCGCACGCGCAACTCACCGAAATGGTCCTATAATGTTCATGGTGAACTGGATCTTGTCGATCATAGCGACATGGGCACGGTCACTCTGTCGGGCGACATGTCGGGCAAGAGCACCATCTATTTCACCGAATTCAATCGTCTGAGCGAGGGCGCCAAGGCCTTCACGCTGTTCGACGCGGCGTTGCGCTGGACCTCCAACAAGGAGGACGTCACGGCGTCGTTGTGGATCAAGAATATCGCGGACACGCTTCGGGCCAGTTCCACCTTCGCGATCTCCACCGGGCGCGTCATCGGCGCCACCTGGCTGCCGCCGCGGACCTACGGATTCACGCTCGGCTACCGCTACTGAGAGTATCTGCCGCCTGGCGAACGACTTTCAAGGCGGCGCGATGATTGGCCGGATGCTTGCCGTAGCAAGTGGCGATGCCACAGAACGGCTTGATCCGGCTGAACCTCGGCTCTGGGAAGGAGGATCGGTCCGTATGGCCGATCCGTTGCCGTTCGTGATTGCGCTGAAGCGATCAATTGTTCAGTTACGAAAGGATGATGAAACCGACCCCAGCACGCCGCATCATGCGCCATGGCCTTCGATCGGCCCGCAGACATCCAGTCGCAACCCTGCTGGCGGCGCTGATATTTTCGAGTGTCGCGCTGAGCGGAGCGCTCTGGGTCTGTGCGGACTCATCCTGCTCGCCGGAATGGCAACTGGCTTTGCAGGATTATGATTGCGACGGTCGCGCTGCGATCGGCCCGGGGAATGACACACGGATCAACCTGCTGCTCCTGATGCAAAGTCTTCGGCCTGGGCAGGTCCAGCCCGCAAGCGCGGTGACGGAGATCGACAATCCACAGTTCGGGCAAATCTTCATGTCATGGCCGGGTATGCGGGCTGCGTTTTGGCCGCGACCCGCGCCAGCCAGCAACGAAAGCGCCAGCCAGGCGGCGGACGCAACGCCGGGCTGCGGCGCGTCGTCGGATGCGATCCTGGCCTTTGCCGCAGCGCTGAACGCCGAGCCGGGTCTGCCGGCTGGGGATCGCGGCGCGCTGGCTCGTCTGCGCACGAAAACGGGATGTAGTGACGCGACATGGGATACGCCAATCTCCAGCAAGCCGGGCCGCGAGTATCTTGCCTATCTCAAGGCTGCCGACGCGTTCCACCGGAACGATTGGTCCGCCGCCAGAGAAGGCTTTGCTGCCCTGACCCGCGTGCGCAGCCGATGGGTTGCCGAAACTGCTCAATATATGCCGATACGTATCGGCCTGCGGGCGGCCATATCGAGCGCGGTCACCGAATATGGGGATTTTGCCGGCCCCGACAAAGCTGATCGCATCGCCATAGGCGAAGCGCGGGACAGCATTGCAGCCTATCTGAAGGCCTATCCCAAGGGACGCTATGCAGCGTCGGCGCGAGGGCTGATGCGCCGGGTTGCATGGCTGGGCGGCGACATGGCGGCGCTGGCCCAGAGCTATGAGACACTCCTCGCCGCCACGCCCGGAAACGATGAAGCCGCTGCCGATCTGGCCGAGGAAATCGACATCAAGCTGCTGGAGCGGTCGGATGCGGGCGCGATTATCGACGGGCAGCGAAACCTGCCGCTTCTGCTCGCCGTGTCCGACCTCAAGCGGATGCGCAGGCCGGCGGATGACGCCGCCGGACTGTCCGCCGCCGACCTCGCGGCACAAAAAGACCAGTTTGCGGCGCATGGCGATCTATACGGACTGCTCCAGGCCAGCCGCAGCTATTATGCGGGAGAAGACTCAACGGCGATCCTGACCCTGCTGCCAGACGCGGCTCGCGCAAGCCGCTTCACGCCGATCACCTTCAGCCGTCAGATGCTGCGCGGCATGGCACTCGCCAAGTCGCGCGATCCCAATGAAGTGGGGTTCTGGCGCGACTTGTTAGGCGGAGCCAGTCCGCGCTATGAGCGGCCTCTGGTCGAAATGGGCCTCGCCATACGCTGGCAGCGCGACGGACGGGTAGCGCAGATTTTTGCACCCGGTTCGCCCGTCACTGACACGAGCATCCGCTCGATCCTGCTGCAAAGCCTGGCGACACCCACCATCCTGCGGGACAGCGCGCAGGACGTCGCCCGGCCCGCACGCGAACGGGACATCGCCCGCTTCACCTTGCTGTACAAGGATTTGAACAAGGGCGCTTACGCTGATTTTGCCAAGGATCTGGCGCTGCTCCCCGCCAATGCCGACAGCGCCGCGGGGCTATGGGATTTCACGCAGCAGGATAGCATTCCCGCCGGCCTGTTCCGCACGGGCAAATGGTCGGATGGCTTCCCATGCCCGGCTGTCGCCCAAACCGCAGCGACGCTCACGCGCACGCCCGCCGATGCCAAGGCGCGGCTATGCCTGGGCGACTTCTATCGGTTGAACGGCTTCGACGGCTTCAGCCTGTTCAACCCTGGCGAGAATGCCATGGCTCTGGGCAACGGGCCAGATGGCTTTCCCGGCCGCCCCGTGTCGCGATCCGATATCTATGCCGCGATTATCGCCGACAAAAAGGCAGCACCGGAGAACCGCGCCTATGCCCTGTATCGCGCAGTGATGTGCTACGCGCCGTCGGGCTACAGCAATTGTGGCGGTCCTCACCGCAATTATGACGAGATGGATGCGGCACAAGCGCCCAAAGGTGACCGCAAGGCGTGGTTCACAGAGTTGAAGCAGCGTTATCCGAACAGTCAGTGGGCCAAGGCCCTGCGCTATTATTGGTGATGATCCGGTCGGCAGGCTGGCGGATGGCGCTGCTGGTGGCCATGATGCTGGGCGGTTGCCAGCGTCAGGCGGCGAATGACGCAACCACCGTTAACCCGGCGGCCTATGACGCCTTTTACCTCTGGCCAGGCGTCCATCCCGACAAGACTTTGCAGCCGAAGACGGTCTATCTGCTCGACGGAGAAGTGCGCCGCGGTGGACTGTCCCGTCTGGAGCGGCTGCGCATGGGCGTTCCCCGCCTTTCCGGCAAGACGGTCTGGCTGGTGGTCCGGGCGGATCGGCTCGACTGGAACGAAACCACCTACGCGGCCATTTTTGACGATCTCAACCGCTGGCGAGAGGCAGGCAATCGCGTCGCGGGCCTCCAGATCGATTTCGATGCCGCCACGCGGGGCATCGACACATATGAGACTTTCCTGCGCGACCTGCGCCAGCGCCTGCCGCGTTCTTGGCGACTGTCGATTACGGGGCTGATGGACTGGAGCGCGCATGGCGATCCGCAAGCGCTGGCAGGCCTCGCCCGCATCATTGATGAAGTGGTGATACAGACCTATCAGGGACGCACGACGATTGCAGGCTACGAAGATTATTTTCGACGGATGGATGGCTTTCCCATTCCCTTCCGGGTCGCGATTGTCGAAGGTGGACAATGGGTTGCGCCATCGATGCTTGCCACACAGCCCCAATTTCGCGGCTATGTGGTGTTCCTGCTGTCGCCGGCCCGATCTGCCGAATAAGGAAGACCCGTCAGCATGCTCGTTTCCAATCCCAGAGCATGTCCGATTTGACCTTTTACGGCCATACTCACGCCCGCAAGACCTTGTGCGCTGCGCCGCCTAGCCGTTCAGAAAGTCCCAGACCTTCGAGATGACGACCGACCCCTCGCCAACCGAAGACGCCACACGCTTGACCGAGTCAGAACGGACATCGCCGACCGCAAAAATGCCCGGGCAGGAGGTGGCATAGGGCGAGCCGGCATCCACCGCGTCGCCCGTCATGACGAAGCCCTTGTCATCCAGGGTGACAAGTCCTGTCAGCCACTGCGTATTGGGGGCGGCGCCGACCATGACGAACATGGCGCAGACCGGCATGGTGCGGGGGGCGGCGCCCTCCTTCTGGATCGTCACCCCGTCGAGCGCCTGCGATCCATGCAGTGCGACAATATGGGTTTGATATTCGATGCTGATCTTGGGGTCGGCCTCCAGGCGGCTCGACAGATAATGGGACATGGATGTGGCGAGCGACGTACCCCGGACCAAGAGGCGGACATGATCGGCCGAGCGGCTGAGGTACATGGCCGCCTGCCCCGCGGAATTGCCGCCGCCTATGACGATCGCCTCAGCGCCGCTGCAATAGCGCGCTTCATTCTCGGTGGCCGCATAATAGATTCCGGCACCTTCAAACTCCGCAAAACGGGCGATGGGAAGGCGTCGATATTGTACTCCGGTCGCCACGACGACCGCCCCCGCCCGCACCTGATGCCCATTGTCGAATGTCGCGCAGAATTGGCCGCTGTCCAGCCGTTCCAAGCGTTCGACCCGGCGGGGCATGACGAATCGCGTGCCGAACTTCATCGCCTGGACTTCGCCCCGCCATAGAAGGTCGGCGCCGGAAATGCCGGTCGGAAAGCCCATATAATTTTCGATCCGGCTCGATGTACCCGCCTGGCCGCCGATCGCGATATCCTCGACGACGAGGGCATTCAGCCCTTCCGCGCCGGCATAGACACCCGCCGCGACACCTGCCGGACCGCCGCCGACGATCAGCACGTCGAACGCCTCACATTGGGCAACATCCCGATTAAGGCCCAGCAGTTCCGCCACCTTGTGCGGCGTAGGCTGTGCGATCACCCGATCGCGGCCGAAGATCACCGCGGGCTGGCCGATCGCTATGGCGCAACTCCTTGCAACCCGTTCCGCTTCCGGTGACCCGATGGCATGGGACGCGAAAGGCAGGCGGTTGCGGCTGGCAAATTCGGCAATGCAGCGAATATCGCGGTCGTCTTCCTCACCGATCAGCACCAGCGTGCCGTCCCGATTATCGAGCTGGCGCCGTCGCCGGGCCGACAGGACCGTGATGATGATATCGGACATCTCCGGCATCTCGGCCATCAGCCGCAACATGGCGGCACGCGGCACCTCGATCACCTGCGTATCGCGCACGGCCCGCATCGGCATCGTCCAGACGCCGCCGCTCAGGAAGGATATCTCTGCCATGAATTGCGCCGGACCAAGAGTGGACGAGCCGTAACGCGCGCCCGTAAAGGCATCGACAACCTCGATCTCGCCATCCTCAACATAGACGAAGCAATCGACCGGATCGCCGGGCTGGACGATATAACTGTCCGCCGGGTAGGTTGCCGGCGCGCCAGCCGCGCGCAGGGCTTCGACATGATCGTCGGCCAGCGGCACGCGCTGCATCTCATTAAGGTCGCGGCCGATGGTTTCCATCAGGCGAACAGCGCTGCGCGCACAGGCGCCAGGCCTGTCGATATGGGCAATTGGCTACGCAGGTCGGATCTCCTGGCAAAGGTTCATCCACGAAGCAGACTATCATCCACGATCCCGGTGCCTGCAACCGGCAAATCATCACGCCTTGCTCGGTTGCGGATTTTGAGGAGAATGCGGTCGGTCAGAATGTCTTTCGGTGGCGACGCGCATATTGGGGATTTGGATACCGGCCCGACCCGGATACTCGGCGACCGGGGCTGAATATCGGGCGGTCGATCGCTGCTCCGGGCGGGTCGGCGTGCAGCATAATGCTGGCGGTCAAGGCCGCGGCGATGGGCGCCTTGTCCTGCGCAACGGCAGGCGAGAGCGGCGAGATGATCGCTGCGAACAACGACATGGACCGTATCGCGCGCTTTTTCATCCGGGCCTCTCCCTCTCGGTTTTCAGACTTTCCGGAGCGGCTCCACGATCGCCGCTATGTCGCGATGCCCCTCGCCGGCAGCGGCCGCCTCTACGAAACATTGCCTTGCGGCCTGGGCCATGGCGGAGATGATGCCGACATCGGCGAGCGCTTGCGCAGCGTAGCCCAGATCCTTGGCCATCAACGGGACGAGGAAATGCGGCGCATAGTCGCGGTCGAGCATCCGGCGACCCACGCCTTTCACCATCGGACTGCCAGGGGCGCCATCGGTGAGGATGGCCATCGCCTGTTCGATGTCCAGTCCGCGTTTTTCCAACAGAGCGATGGCTTCGGCCAGGCTGGCCGCTTGAACGCCGCACAGGAAGTTGTTGGCGAGCTTCACCGTCGCGGCGCTGCCGACCGGGCCGAGATGGACGATCGCACTGCCCATGGCCTCGAAAACCGGGCGGGCATCTGCCAGCGTCGCTGGGTCGCCACCGACCAGAAAGCGCAAGGCGCCTTGCGCCGCCTGATCGCGACTGCCGGTGACGGGGGCTTCGAGGAAACGGACGCCGTACTTTGCCGCAAGATCGGCCAGTGTCGTCACCCATACATCAGTTAACGTACTGGAATCGATAGCTATTGAATCACGACCCATCGCCGCGAGCGCACCGTGCGCACCGGTCCATACAATATCTGACACGCTGTCGTCGGCGAGCATGGCGATGACGATGGCCGCACCCGCCGCTGCATCGGCGGGCGTGGTCGCGATCCTTGCGCCAGCTTCGCCCAGCGCCGCCGCCTTGTCGGGGCTGCGGTTCCAGACCGCCACATCGAAGCCCGCCCCCAGCAATTGCCGCGCCATGCCCCCGCCCATCAGACCCAAGCCGAGAACGGCCACTTTCCTGTTCATCATCCGATCACCTTGAAGCGCGAGAGAGCGGCCTCGTCGATGGCGAGACCCAGACCGGGGAGGTTGTCGTCCAGATCGAGATGGCCGTCCACCGCCTGTGGCTCGCCCTTGAAGATATACCAGAAGAGTTCGTTGCCGACCTCCACATCGACCATCGGGAAATATTCGGCGATGGGGCTGTTCAGGCTGGCCATCACGACATGATAATTGTGCATCTGCCCGGCATGGGGGACGACGGGGATGGAATAGGCCTCAGCCAGCGCCTGAATCTTGCGGGCGGCGGTGATGCCGCCCACGCGGTTGGTGTCGAACTGGAAATAGTCGAGCGCCTTGGCCTCGATCATCTGGCGGAAGCCGTAGCTGGTGAACTCATGTTCGCCCGCCGCGATCGGCGTCGTGCCGAAGCGGCGCAGTTCATGATAGCCGTTGATGTCGTCTGGGATGACCGCCTCCTCCAGCCAGCGCAGGTTGAAGGGCTCGATCAGGCGCATCATGCGTTTGGCATAGTCCAGGCTCCAGCCCATATAGGCGTCCGCCATGATGTCGATTTCGTCGCCCACGGTTTCGCGCACGGTGCGGATCAATTCCACGTTGCGCGCCATGCCCGCGGCCCCGTCGATCGGCCCCCAGCCGAAGCGCAGCTTCATCGCCTTATAACCTTGCGCCTTGTAGGCGGCGGCTTCCTGCGCCAGCTCATTCAGCGGGATCGAATAGAGGCGGCTGGCATAGACCGGGATCTTCGCCTTGGTCCGGCCACCCAGCAGGCGAAACACGGGTTGTTTGGCAGCCTTGCCCATCAAGTCCCAGATCGCGATGTCGAGCGCGGAGATCGCGACCAGCGCCACGCCCTTGCGCCCGAACGCCATGGTCTTGCGATACATGTGCTGCCACAGGAACTCGCTGTCCCACGGGTTCTGGCCAATCAGCAGGGGGCTGAGATACTGGTCGATCATCTGCTTGGTGACGAGCGGCGCGAGCGCGGCGTTGCCGATGCCGACCAGCCCTGCGTCCGTAAAGATTTCCACGATCAGCCAGCCATGGAAGGTGAAGGTGCCCATCGTCTCGGGCGACAGCATCGGCGAGACGATATCCATCGGGTTCGTGCAGAAATGCGGTGGCAGCGGCACGGTCTCGCCTTCCCACTGGACGACGCGGGTGCGGATTTCGGTGATTTTCAAGGAACGGCCTTTCGCATGAAGGTGAGACGTGAAATGCGGGGAATGGCGAGGCAGATCAGCGCGAAGGCGATCAGATGCAGGGTCGCCGCGACGGTCAGCACCGGCGTGTAGCCAAGCCCGGCGTCGAGCGCCCAGCCGGCCGCCTGCCCCATGAAGATGCCGCCGAACGCGCCACCCAGGCCGACGAGGCCCGCAAGGCGGCCGAGCGCGTTGCGTGGGGCGAGATCGGTCGGCAGGGTCATGACCAGCGTCGACCAGCTTTGCTGCCCGAAGAAGGCGAGGCTGAAGATCGCGATGATCGCCGCGATCGACCCGGTCGTGGGGGCGAGCATGACCCAGGGCATACAGGTGGCGCTAAGCCCCAGGGCGATCTTGCGCGCGGCATTGACTGACCGGCCCGAGGAGAGGAGGCGGCTGGACAGCCAGCCGCCGCACAGACTGCCCACGCCGGAGGCGGCATAGGGTATCCAGCCGATCGTCGCGGCCTGTTTCAGGTCGAAGCCATGCGCTTCGAACAGATATTTGGGCAGCCAGAAGAGGTAGAAATACCAGGCCCCGTCGCTCAGAAATTTGGCGGCGACCAGACCCCGCACTTCCCGGCGCGATAGCAGCATCGCGATGGTGGGCGCGGGGCCCTCCGCGTCGCGCGTGTCTGTGTCCAGAGGCGGTGGCGTGCGATAGGTTGCAAACCACCAGAGCGCCCAGGCGAGGCCGAAGCCGCCAGTGATGAAGAAGACCCAGCGCCAGCTCGACAGGCCGAACCAGTCGCCATAGGCCAATATGCCTGCGATCAGCGGCGGGGCAATCACCGCGCCGACCGCGGTCCCGGCATTGACCAGCCCCATGGCGGCAGCGCGACGCTGCGCCGGAAACCATTCGGCGATGGCGCGGGTCGCCGCCGGAAAGCCGCCGCCTTCGCCCACCCCCAGCAGCAACCGGCTGACCACCAGCGCTGCGATGCCGCCCGCCAACCCATGGCTGGCGCAGGCGAGCGACCAGAAGATCATGATCGCCAGAAAGCCCCGGCGCGTCCCCACCCGATCGAGCAGCCAGCCGCCGCCCAGATACATGAGGCCATAGGTGGCGAGGAAGGCGGAATCGAGGACGGCCTTGGTCTGGTTGCCGATCGGAATGTCGGCCTCGATATATTTGATCGCCCAGGGCAGCGTCTGCCGATCGAGATAGCTGATGGCGATGGCGACGGTAATCATCGCCGCAATCGCCCAGCGCCCCCGATGGGCCGTCGCCCGTCTTTGTGTCATGGCCTCCATTTCTTGCCCTTACTGACCGTCGAGGACGATCAGCGCGACGCCCTGACGCGGCAGACGCAGGTCGATGCTGGCGCCGCCGCGCTGACCCGTCGCGACGGGCAGCGTTTCCGCGTGCATGACCGAAGCGGCCTCCAGTTGCTTATACTGGTCCTGATTGGGCGATTGGGGCGAACCCATCTTTTGCCAGGCCGAAAAGGCGTTGGCATGGTCGCCATCGACCCGCCACAGCTTGGCCTGCGCTGGCTTGCCCTTGATCCCGTTCAGGCTGAGCCGGATCTGGGCGTCCGGCCCGGCGACATCGTCGTCATGATAATGCCAGACGAGCAGCGCGACCTTGCCATCGGCGGTGCGGGTGGCGATGGAGCCGATATCGGCATCCCCCCGCACCCCATTCTTCATCAGCGCATCAAGCGGCACCTGCGCGCTGTTCGTGGTCGCCAGTTTCGTTTCGCCCAGTTGCGCGAACAGGCGGAAGACGTTGAGCACCGGCAGATCGACGCCGTTGGTCGATAGCTGGCGATAGCCCGCGAACCAGGGCTGGTCCTCGAACTCGAAGGACCAGGATACGACGCCTTCCAGATTGACCTTCCGCCTTTCGGCCAGTTCCCAGATGCGCGCGAAGCTGGCGGCGGTGTAACTGCTATACATGGTGCCGTTGCGATAGGCGTTGGCCGGCCCCGGACAGGCGGCGCACCCTTCAGGGTCGCTCTCGCCGATCACGACCGGCTTGCCGGCGAGCGAGGGGATCGACAGGACTTTCGTAAAGCCGCCATCGGTTTCGCGCAAATGGGTGGCGATGCCCATGCGGACATGACCATCAACGAAGGTCGGCTTTCCCTTGGCGTGGAAGGACAGGAAGTCCGTCGGCGTGCCGGTTTCACCGGTCGCATAATTCTTGCCGGAGGAAACGTGCTTCAGGAAGCCGTCCATGAAGGCGCCGCCCGGCCCCGCGACGTCCGGTCCACCGACGCGCGCGGTGGGCAGCGCCTTGCGCACGGCGGCGATGGCATAGTCGTGCAGCTTGTAGAATTCTTCGGGACTGCCGGTCCAGTAGAAGGGCGAGTTCGGCTCGTTCCAGACCTCGAAATACCATTTCTCGACTTCGGCCCGGCCATAACGCTCGATATTGTGCAGCGTCCATTGATGGATCAGTTCGGCCCATTTCTCATAATCTTTGGGCGGATAGGTCCAGCCCGTGGCGATCAGATTATAGGCGAAGCCGGGACGCCAGCTATGGCGGTAGGGTGTACCCGCCGGGGCGTTGGCCATCGCTTCGGGGGTGAAGCCGATCTGGAGATAGGGGCGGATGCCCTCCGCCAGATAGGCGTCGATGATGCCGTCGACGATCGCCCAGTTATAGACCGGCTTGCCATCCGTCGTCTCGGTATAGGCGTTGGTGCTGCCCCATTTGAAGGCGGCGGTGCCATCGCCGCTGCTCAGAAGATTATGGGCGCGGAAATAGACCTGCCCCTTTTTCAGTTCGCCCAGTTCGACCAGCAATTTGCGGCCATCCTTCATGGTCGCATAATTGGGTTCGTCCGCGCCGAAGAAGCGCCAGACGGGCGGCAGCTTGCCCACGGCTTTGCCCGCGTCCACGCTGATCGCGACCTGTCTTGCTTCCTGCGCCCCGGCGCCCTGCGGCAGCGCCATCAGCACGGATAGCGAAGCGATCACCTTGGAAATCGTCATATGGCATCCTCTCGATAGGAACATCAGATCTTCGCCCGGAACCCGACGGCGAATGTGCGCGTGTAGAGAACCGTGTCGCGCGGATAGAGGCCGGGGTCGTTGAACGAGGTCTGATAGAGATTTTTCAGCACATTGGTCGCATCGGCGACGATGGTGAAGCTGGGATTGAGTTCATAGGAGAAGGACAGGTCGAGATTGCTGATCTGGCCGTTGGTGATGAAGTTGGGATTGACGCCGGTGAAGTGCAGGCCGGCATTATAGGTGTCGCGCCAGACATAGGAGGCGCGGGCGGAGAAACCGCCCTTTTCATAGATGAAGGTGCCGGTGGCAGAATATTTGGACACGTTCTGGAACGGGATGTCCATATAGCCGGTGACGCCGGGCAACGGCGACAGCGCCTTGTTCTTGCCGTCGATATAGGTGCCGTTGGCGCTGATGCCGATGCCGTCCAGCCAGCTTGGCAGGCCCTTGGGGAAAAAAGTGAAGCCACCCTCGATCCCCTGCAACTTGCCGGACCCGGAATTTTCCGGCCGGGTGATCTGATAGACGCCATTGTCCGCGCCCAGATAGTCGATGTCGAAATTGCTGGTGACCGACTGGATGAAGCCGGTGACGTCGCGGCGGAAGATCGTCGCGGTGATCGAACTGGACCGGTCGATATACCATTCGAGCGAGAGGTCGTAATTGTCCGACCGCACCGGCTTCAGGTCGGCATTGCCGCTGGAGCCGCGGCCGAAGGGCTGTTGCCCCGGCACGGGCGGCGTGAGGGTGAGCGCCGGATTGAGCTGGGCGAAACTGGGACGGGTGATCGTCTTGCTGGCGGCGAAGCGCAGGAACAGATTGTCCTTCAGCTTGTAGCGCAGTGCCAAGCTGGGGAGAATGTCGGTGCTCTTGTTGCGGATGGTGACGGGCGATGTCGCGCCGCGCAGGACCAGGAAGGCGTTGGACGTGATGTCGGTGCGGATGACGCGCACGCCGATCTGGCCGTCCAGTCGGCCGCCTTCCACATTGGCCTGGCCATAGCCGGCATAGTTCTTTTCCTCGATGTCGAAATGCTGGGTATCCTGAAAGGCCGGATCGCCCGGCGCAAGGCCGAACAACTGGCGCAGCGAGCCGATATTGTTCAGCAGATAACCGGTGGTCGGCGTCGCCCATTGCCGCACGAACTGGCGCGTCCCGGTGTAGAAATCGCCGGGGGTCACCGTCATCAGGCCGGGCAGGCTCGCCGCCTTGGTGCTGTAGCATTGCACCGCACCGGTCGCGGAGCAGTTGATGGTCTGGGTGAAGCTGTCGGATTTGGCGTTGCGCTTGCTGAGGCGGATGCCGGCGTCGAGGCCGGAGAAGATGAGGAAGGGCGCGCGCCAGGACAGATCGCCGCGCCAGGCCAGTTCCTTGCCGTCGCCGACCGTGCGGGTAGTGGACAGGCGCGAGAGATAGTAACGCCCCGGATCGGCCATATCGTCATTGGGCAGGGTGAAATGGGGCGCGCCCGAGCCATCGTTGAACACCGCGTCGGTGCGCGAGGCGATAAAGTCCACGTCCAGATTATTGCCCACATCGGTCGCCTTCGACCGGGTGTAGGAGAATTCCGTCGCGGCCTTCCAGTCGCCGCTGGTCCAGTCGGCGCCCAGCGCGCCCTGCCAACGATCGGCCTTGTTCCGGTAGGCGCCGCCGAAATTGGCCACGCGACCGTTGGCTATGCTGAGCGACTGGACCAGCTTGGTGTCGTCCACGAACACAAGCGGCGCCAGCAGCGCGCCGTTCATCGACGTAAAATTCTGATTGCTGTTGCCACGTTCGCGATAGCCGTAGAACAGGCCGTCGGCGTGGATGGTCAGTCGATCGTCCGGCGCCCATTGCAGCGTGGCGTTGACCGCCGGGCGGGTGCGGGTGCCGATCCGGTCGAACGCGCCGATCACGTCGGTACGGAAGGCCTTGGGATCGGTCGGGCTGGTGCCGCGGGGATCGAGCGGCACGCCCGGCGTGTAGGGCGCTCGGCTGTTGTCGAGATTATAGCCGAAATAGCCGCCGCTATAGATGGTTTCGTCGCGATAGCGGGTCTTGTGATAGGAAAGGCTGATCAGGGCGCCGATCTCTCCTATGCCGGTCGACCAGCGGTTGCTGATCAGCGCGCTGGCATAGGGATCGATTCTGTCGGGCTGCTCGCTATAGACTTCGCGCCCTGCCAGCGCGAACTCGAAGCCCTTGAAATCGAAGGGGCGACGGGTGCGGACGTTGATGAGGCCGGCGATGCCACCTTCCAACTGATCGGCGGAGCGCGACTTGTAGACGTCCACCCCGGCAACGAGGTCGGCGGGCACGTCCGCCAGCGAGAGCGAGCGGCCGGTGGTGCTGAAGATGTTGCGGCCGTTGACCAGCGTCACCACGTCAGGAAGGCCGCGGATCAGCACGGTCGCGGACTCGCCGCGGGCGCGGGGCGATACCTGGATGCCCGGCACGCGTTGAAGTGCCTCCACCACATTATTGTCGGGCAGCTTGCCGATATCCTCGGCCACGACCGAGTCCACCAATTGCCGGGCGTTGCGCTTGATATTCTGCGCCGACGACAGGCTGGCGCGCATACCGGTGACGATGATGTCGCCGTCGGTCGCCTCCCCGGCTCCTTTGCCTTCGACCGCCTGGGCCAAGGCCGATTGCGCCGCCAGCAGCGCGAACAACGATATGGACAGCTTCATTCCGCTTTTCATCATGACATCCCCTCCGAGTCATTTTTTATTTCTCATACTAGATTACGTTTGTTTAGAACGGATTCAAGCTATAATTTGACGGAGTAATGAGATTAGACGCCATATCGCCAATTTTCCTCATACCAATTCCTGCCTTTTGGCGGGATCAGGCTTGACGGATAGGGCGGCAGGGCGGACGAAGGCGGCATGACTCAAGCAGACGATCATCCGCTTTCCCGCCCTTCCAGTCCGGCACAGCGGGCCGTGCATGACCGGATCGCCCATGATCTGGGCGTAGCGATCGTCGGTGGCCGTTATCAGCCGGGCGACATATTACCGGGCGAGGAGCGCTATAGCGCCGAACAGGGCGTGTCGCGCACCGCCTATCGAGAAGCCGTCCGCGTCCTGTCTGCCAAGGGGCTAGTCCATAGCCGAACCAAGAGCGGCACCCGCATTAACGACCGTTTGCGGTGGAACATGCTGGATCTGGACATACTCGCCTGGATGTTCGAGGCCGGGCCTACAGCCGAATTTCTGCGTGACATTTTCGAACTGCGCATCGTCGTGGAGCCGGCCGCCGCAGAGTTCGCGGCATTGCGTCGAGATGGGCAGGATATTTCCCGCATGGGCCATGCGCTGGAGGAAATGCGCCGCTTTGGCCTGCAAACCGCGGAAGGGCGTGCTGCGGATCAAAGCTTCCATCGCCTGATCCTGCACGCGACACGCAACGAATCGCTCATCACGCTGGCCACGTCCGTCACCGCAGTGGTCGCATGGACCACCCGCTTCGCACGCGACGAGCGTAGGGAATCCCGCGATCCCATGCCAGACCACGACGCTGTATTCGACGCGATCATGCGCGGCGAAGGGGAGGAAGCGCGGCGCAAGATGCTGGCACTGATCCGCAACGCATCGGCCGACGCCGGCATGTTATGACGGGCGTCAATTTATTTCTCATACTAGATTAATGACGACAGCCAAGCTCATTGCTGCGGGTGGCCCGTCAATCGACACATGCTTGGCCAGCCCCCTCAATTTGTTCGCCCCCCCTGCCGCGTTTCAATTGAAATGGGGCGAAAAATTGTTACGGTCGCGCCTGTGGGAGACGCAGACACCGATCGTGATAGGCTGATCACCGCATTGGCGCGGGTCGCCGGGCGTGACCGGCGCGCACTTCGCCAGGTCTATGCCATGACGTCTGCGAAACTTTTCGGCATTTGCCTCCGTATCTGCGCAGACAGGGACGCAGCGGAGGATATCTTGCAGGACGTGTATATCAAGGTTTGGAACAGAGCTGACCGGTTCGACGCCGGCCGGGCCAGTCCCATTACCTGGCTGTGCGCGATCGCGCGCAATACCGCCATCGACTGGTGCCGTTCCTCGCGCCGGCCCGGCATGGCGCCGGAAGAAGCCGCGGCCGAGGTCGCCGATGCCGCCCCCCTGGCCGACATGGTGATCGAGCGTGACCAACATAGCGCGCGCATGTTCGCCTGCCTTGACGAACTCGAAGCGCGACAACGCGTGGCGATCCGCTCGGCGTTTCTGGATGGGCTGACCTATGCGCAACTGGCCGATCGCATGGCGGTGCCGCTTGGTACGATGAAGAGCTGGATCCGCCGCGGCCTGCAACAACTCAGGACGTGCATCGGCGATGGCTGACGGCCTGTCCCCCGAAGAGCGCGACACGATCGCCGCCGAACTGGCGCTGGGCGTGCTGGACGGCGCGGCGCGCGCCGCTGCGCTGCGCCGCCTGATGGCAGATCCAGATTTCTCGCCCGATATGATCGACGCATGGGAAAGGCGGCTTGCCCCGCTCTATGACGACTATGTCGCTGTGACGCCGCCGGAAACCTTATGGCCCGGCATCGAAACAGCCGTTGCCGGCGGATTGCCGGCACACCCGGCCCTGCGTCAACTGCGCTGGTGGCGCGCGGGCGCGCTGGCATCCGCTGCCGTCGCGGCGTCCCTGGCGCTGATCGTGCTACTGCGTCCGGGTGCGCCCGTCGCCATTCAGCAGCCTGCGCAAGTGGCCATGGCGCAGATGGTCGGCGAACCCGATGGACCGATGATATTGGCACGCTACGACCCGACTTCGGGCGGCCTGGTCCTGCGGCCGACCGGTGTAGCGTCGGGCCGTCTCGCGCCCGAATTATGGATCATTCCGGCGGACGGCAAGCCGCGGTCGCTTGGCCTGATCGGCGGTGGCGCCGAAAGTCGCATAGCCGTCGCCCCGTCCTATCGCCGCTTCATGGCGGAAGGCGCGACGCTGGCGGTCACCATGGAGTCCATGGCTGGCGCGCCCCACGACGCTCCTAGTTCCGCGCCGATCGCGGCAGGAAAAATATCGCTTTTCTGACCTGCATCCACCCACCGCTTCCCGCCGTAACTGATGTGCACGCCCGCTCTGACGCGACGCGCGACATAGGAAGGAAGCCTCCATGACGACTATCTTGACGAAGCTCTCGCTTGCACTGGCGAGCACGACGCTCATTGTCGGCGGCGCGCCCGCCATGGCGAAGGACATGGGCAAGAACCCGATGGTCGGCGGCGCGGCGATGTATCCGACCAAGGACATCATCGACAATGCCGTCAATTCCAAGGATCACACGACACTGGTCGCCGCCGTCAAGGCCGCAGGCCTGGTCGATACGCTCAAGGGCGCGGGTCCGTTCACCGTCTTTGCGCCGACCAATGCGGCCTTCGCCAAACTGCCCGCCGGCACGGTCGATACCCTGGTGAAGCCCGAAAACAAGGCGATGCTGACCAAGATCCTGACCTATCATGTCGTCGCCGGGCGGATGACCGCCAAGGATATTGCGGCCAAGGCGAAGATGAACGGCGGCAAGGCGGTGCTGACCACCGTGCAGGGCGAAAGCCTGACCGCATGGCAGAAGGACGGCGCCTGGTATCTGACCGATGCCAAGGGCGGCATGTCGAAAATCACGATCGCCAATGTGATGCAGTCCAATGGCGTCATTCATGTGGTCGATACGGTTCTGATGCCCTGAGCCGATCGATCCTGTAAGCGCCGGACTGCGGAAGCCCGCCAATCGCCCCTGATTGGCGGGCTTCCCCGATTTTCAAAGACGCGCGGATTAGCGGGTGGCGAACAGAGGCGCGACAAATTGGCTATAATGTGCTTCGGCCACGCCGTAGCCGTCACTTGCAGCAAGGCAAAGACTTGGGCGATTGCGCATCGCCAGCCTGTTAAGGCTATGAAGCATGACGCTATGCGCGAAGCGCTTATCGCGGGCGCAGGTTTGCCCTTGCCCGCCCCTGGCCGAGCATCCCTATTTCGGAAAAGGCGGCACCAATATCAGCATCGCCTCTCACCACACGTGCGGACAGGCGCAATGGCCTGAGCATCTTACCCCTTCCTAGAAAGACAATGTCGCCCGGACGCCGCCATAGCGGAAGCTGGCACGATCGTAGCGAGCCACAAGGGTAGTGGGCGCGGCGGTGCCGGCAGGCACTGTGAAACGGTTGTACGCATCGCCAATACCGACCAGGAAATGCTTGTTGGTGACATTGTTGACGAAAAAGTCGACTATATGCTGTCCGTTCCTACTTGCCCGGTTCAATTGATCAGAAAAACCGCACATACATTTTCGCGTCCGCGCCCTCCATCAGCCCTGACGTTATCCGATCGGGAGCTACATTCGGTGGATCGCCAATCTGCTGACCCTTAACCGACGCCGACGAAGGCGTCAGCGTCGGTTAGGCCGTGCAAGTGAGAACCTCAGAAATCGAAGCCGAGCCTCAATCCATAGGTTCGCGGAGCAGCCAGCGTTACGACTGGAAGGCCGACGACAGGCTGCACGAAGGAACTGGTCTTGACGACTTCATCCTCGATATTATCGATATAGACGCTGACGGAGTAGCGATCTTCAGCGCCGCGCCAGGTCAGGCTCGCGTTCGAAAGCATGTAGCCCTTCTGATACTGGCCAGCCAAATACTCCTCCCCGATGACCGAACGACTTTCGATCCGGCTGCCAACCAAAGCGTCGAGATGACCAGTCCCAAAATCGAAGCTGTGCAGATAGGCAAGGTTCAGCGTCCATTTGGGCGCCCGCGGGAGTTCGCGACCGCTGCAATCGACGCTGACCGACGTCGGCGATAGCGGTGCGATCGCACAGGCGGTCTGTGGCGGTCCGGTCACCGTACTCTGCGTATAGACGAAATCCTTATATTCGGATTGCAGATATTGCGCGTTGGCGGACAGGCGATCATTGGGGCTGGGTTGCCAGATGACATCCGCTTCGATGCCATAGACTTGCGCCCGACCAGCATTTTCGGTGATCAGGTTGAACCCGAAAGGCTGGATCGGCCCGATATGGGTGACCTGCTTGTCCCGATATTTCCAAAAGAAGGCTTCGGCGTTGATTTGCAGGCTGTTGCCAAAGAAGCGGTTCTTGGTGCCCAGCGTATAGGCGATCAGCTTTTCCGGCTTGGCGGTGTTGGGCGGCTGCGATGCGAAGAAGCCGCCTGCCTTGAAACCGGTCGCCGCGCTGGCATAGATCAGCGAGGCTGGACCAGCGTCAAATTCCACGCCAGCCTTCCATGTCAGGCTGCTATCGCTGATACGACCGGTAAGCGGCAGGAAATTAACCGGAAAGCCCAGCCCGCGCGCGGGATTCTGGAAGCCCAACTGGCCGTCCATCGTCTTCTTCTCATCGGTATAGCGCAATCCGCCGGTAACGCGCAGCGCGTCGACCAGCGCATAGCTCAACTGGCCGAAGGCGGCGTAGCTGCGCGTGTTCAATATGGGGCGCGTCACGCCATAGGCCACGCCCTGATAGGGCCGAAGTTCGAAATTCAGATCCTCGTCGAAATAATAGCCTCCGACCAGCCATTGTAGCGGTGCACTCTTGTCGGTCGACGCCAGTCGCGCCTCGACTGAAATGGCCTTGCTATATTCGTCGGAGCCGACCGGATAACCGGCATTATAATGGAGATAGTGATTCTCATTCTTGCGATAGGCGGGGGTTACCGTCAGCGCGGCTTTGCCGAAATCATAATTGGCGGTCGCACTGACACCCCAATTGGTCACGTCGATGAAGCCGTCGGTCTTGAATCGGGGCAACAGATTGGGATTCGCACCACCGCTGATTTGATTGGACACATTCTGGAGGATGGCGTTGGAACCGTCCAGCGTGGCGCCCAGGCGGGGATCGGACGATACGAAACCCGTCTCCGAAACCGCGAACACGCCGCCTACGCCTTTGCCGCCGACATGGGCATAGTCTGCGCTCAGCAGCAGGGTGAAGGGGCCGCCCTGATCATAGTTGAACTGCCCACGTACGGCATTGGTGTCGTCATTGCCGTAGCCGTCCTTGAAATAGCCGTCCTGCCGGGACACAACGCCAGCGACACGCAATCCGCCGACACCCCGGATGGGCACATTGATCGCCAGTTCGCCCCGCATCTTGCCATAATTACCCGCTTCCAGATTGGCGCGTAGTTGCCATTCTTCCTTCGGTTTGCGCGTGATAATATTGACCGCGCCGGCTGTCGCATTGCGCCCATAGAGCGTGCCCTGCGGCCCTTTGAGCACTTCGACTCGTTCGAGGTCATAATATAGTCCGGTCGGGCCGCTGGAACGGGGCAGATACACGCCGTCGAGGTTGATCGCGACGCCAGGTTCGGCGAACGGATTGCCGACAAAGCTGCCGATGCCGCGGATCGTGATCTGCGTGCCTCCGCCACCGGCGGCGGACAGCTTGAGCGCCGGCACCAGCCTGCTTAGATCCTGTGCCTGGCTGACGCCAGCCCGCGTCAGTTCGTCGCCACCCAATACGCTGACAGCCAGAGCCGATTTTTGCAGATTTTCATCGCGGCGTTGCGCTGTAACGATGATGTCGCTGATGCCATTGTCGCTGGTCGCTCCGTTGTCTTGCGCAATCACGGGCATGCTGACCAGAGTGCCGACGAGTGCCGTAGTCGCTAGAAATTTCCTCATCCCTCATCCCCTCTATTTTTGCTTATTAGCATTGATCGATCATATTATTTTGACACAGGAATCATCAAAATCGGACATTGGCAGCCGGACTGGCGATTATTCGATGCCACCCGAAACGACCCAAAAAGTCGGCGGCTGCATGCGAAAGCGCGCGCGATACCCCTCCCTTTCATGGCCACATCCCCGAGCGAATAGCATCTAAGCGGCTGTCATTTTTATGACCACTTCATTCAATAATGAACGATTTAGTCAAAGTCCATATTTTTTGACAAGTTATGGGGAAATCAGCTTAACACGATGCGCTGCCATCTTTAGGGCTGCGATGAAATGGAGGATCCAGGCGCAGCCGGGGTTGCAGGACGGCGACGCGGGGCCAAGGACAAGCGACGCCACACCGACCGTCCGATGCCGGAGGCCAACGCCATCGCGCCGTCGGGCGCGTTGGCCGCATAGCGGCACCCCGGGATCGCCCAGACACCGAATTAGACGATGTGCACGCGGCCATGCCGCGCGTTCCGTAGCCGGCCAACTGTCTCACCACATCTTAAGCAGACGACGTCAGCCAGGATCCCAAACGACGAGCGAAATTTAATTCCAGTACGCTGATGTGAGTAGCCCCTAGTTTTCTAGACGCCTTCTGCTTTCAAAATCTGCTGCCGTTCGAACTGTGCGGGTGACAGCATCCCGTTCCTGACCTGCTTGCGGACCGGATTGTAGAACATCTCGATGTAATCGAATACGTCTTGTCGGGCTTCGTCGCGCGCTTTGTAGGTCCGCCGCCGTCTGTAGCGCCGATCCGGTATCGGTACGCGGCGCGAGCAGGACGATCAGACCATGGCCGACCTGGGCTATCTCCTCCATGCATTCGCCGCCATGATCCGAAACGAAGCGAGTGGTGGCGATACGTTCCACCAGATGATCGAAGCGACGCCGATAGGCGATGAGATCGCGTATCGTGCCGATTTTGAGGCCATGGCGCTGCGCGAACGGCACCAGTTCGTGCAGCCGGGCCATAGATCCATCCGGATTCATGATCTCGCAGATGCCCGCCGAGGCATTGAGACCGGCAAGACGCGCAATGTCCACCGATGCCTCCGTATGTCCGGCGCGCACCAATACCCCGCCGTCACGCGCAATCAGCGGGAAGATATGACCCGGCTTGACGATGTCGTCAGGCCCCTTCGACGCATCCGTCGCCACCGACACCATGCGCGCCCGGTCCGCAGCCGATATGCCCGTGGTCACGCCATCGCGCGCTTCGATGGACACGGTGAAGCCGTCTCATGCCCCGTGCCATTGTTGCGGCTCATCAGTTCGAGGCCGAGTTGCGCACATCGCTCGCGGATCAGGGCCGGGCAGATGAGACCGCGTCCATGAGTCGCCATGAAATTGATCGCATCCGGCGTCGCCATATGGGCCGGAATGATCAGGTCAACCTCATTTTCCCGGTCTTCGTCATCGACCAGGATGAACATACGCCCGTTCCGCGCCTCGTTGATGATCACTTCGGGCGTGGCGAGCAAGGGGTGTGACGACGCATTATCGGACCGCGGATGTGGGAGAGCCATGGCCCCGCCATCGGTATCGATCGTCATGTCCGTCTCCCTATGATCTTTTGCCGGCAGAGGGCGGGGCTGAGCGCTATATCTTTTCCAGGATCAAGCCGATGCCCTGCCCGACGCCGATGCACATGAAGGCGAGTGCGTAGCGGCCATGGATGCGATGCAGTTCCTCCACCGCCGACAGGGTGATGCGAGCGCCGGACATGCCCAGCGGATGGCCCAGTGCGATGGCGCCGCCATTGGGATTGACGTGTGGATCGGCAGGATCGACGCGCAAATCGCGCAAGGTGGCGATCGCTTGGGCAGCAAAGGCCTCGTTGAGTTCGATCACGTCCATGTCCGCCATGGTCAGGCCGGTGCGGGCGAACAGGCGCTTTGCCGCGTCGATCGGGCCGACGCCCATAATCCGTGGTGCGACGCCGGCCGCCGCCATGGCGACGATCCGGGCGCGGGGCGTCAGGCCGTGAGCCTTTGCCGCCTGCTCCGATGCGACGATCATCGCTGCGGCACCATCGTTCAGGCCCGACGCATTGCCAGCCGTGACAGTGCCGTCGGTCTTCACCACGGGTTTCAACGTCGCCAGCGCTTCCAGGCTACTGAGGCGGGGATGTTCGTCCTTGTCGAAGACGATCGGATCGCCCTTCTTCTGTGGCAATGTCACCGCCACGATCTCTGCCGCCAGCCGCCCAGATGCTTGCGCCGCCGCGGTCTTTTCCTGGCTGCGCAGAGCGAAAATATCCTGCTCCTCGCGCGTCACGCTCCATTGTTCGGCGACATTTTCGGCCGTTTGCGGCATCGTGTCGACGCCATGGGCCGCCGTCATCGCGGGATTGATGAAGCGCCACCCCAGCGTCGTATCCTCTATCTTCTGATCGCGGCCAAAGGCGCTGCCGGCTTTGCCCAGCACATAGGGCGCACGCGTCATGCTCTCTGCCCCACCCGCCACGATCAGGTCGGCATCACGGCTCCTGATCGCCTGCGCCGCAATGCCGACTGCGTTCAGACCCGAACCGCACAGGCGATTGACGGTCGTACCCGGCGCGGAGACCGGCAGACCAGCAAGCAGCGCCGCCATGCGCGCAATGTTGCGATTATCCTCGCCCGCCTGGTTCGCGCAGCCCAATATGACATCGTCGAGCGCGTCCCAATCGACGCCGCTATTGCGCTCGACAAGCGCCCGGATCGGGATCGCGGCCAGATCGTCGGCACGCACCGTGGACAGCGCTCCGTTCAGGCGACCGATCGGCGTGCGGATGGCGTCGCAGATGAAAGCGTCTGTCATGCGGCCACTCCATTGAACGTGGAGAGGGCGAGCGGTGCGCCTGTCTTCGCCATGATCTCATCTACGGTAACGCCGGGCGCGATTTCCAGAAGGGTAAGGCCACCCCGCTGGCGATCGACTGCGATGACGGCCAGGTCGCTGATGATCAGATCCACGACCGCCTTGCCGGTCAACGGCAGGCTGCACCTCTCCAATATCTTGGGATCGCCGTTTTTGGACACATGATCCATGACCACGACCACGCGCTTGACGCCCGCGACCAGATCCATGGCACCGCCCATGCCCTTCACCATCTTGCCGGGTATGGTCCAGTTGGCCAGATCGCCATTGGCCGCCACTTCCATCGCGCCCAGCACCGCCATGTTGATATGCCCGCCGCGGATCATCGCGAAACTGTCGGCGGAGGAAAAGAAACTGGAGGTGGGCAAGGCCGTGATCGTCTGCTTACCCGCATTGATGAGGTCAGGGTCCGCCTCCCCCTCATAGGGAAAGGGGCCGATGCCCAGCATCCCATTTTCGCTTTGCAGCGTCACGTTGATCCCGGCAGGAACATGATTGGCCACCAGCGTCGGAATGCCGATGCCCAGATTGACGTAGAAGCCATCCTGAAGCTCCCGGGCGGCGCGGGCCGCCATGTCGTCGCGCGTCCAACTCATGCCTCGACCTCCTTCTGACGGACGGTCAGTTTTTCGATCCGCTGCTCGTTGATGGTCGATACTATGATACGGTCGACATAGATGCCCGGCGTGTGGATGCAGTCGGGATCGAAGCTGCCTTCAGGCACGATTTCCTCGACTTCCACGACCGTCGCCCTGCCCGCCGTCGCCATATTCGGATTGAAATTGCGGGCGGTCTTGCGGAACATCAGGTTCCCCGCCGGATCGGCCCGCCATGCCTTGACGATCGACAGATCGGCGCGCAGCCAGGTTTCGCGAACATAATCCTCGCCCTCGAACGTCTCGACCGGCTTGCCATCGGCCACTACCGTGCCCACGCCCGTCTTGGTATAGAAGGCCGGGATGCCGGCCCCGCCTGCCCGGATACGTTCGGCCAGCGTGCCCTGCGGGTTCAGTTCCAGTTCGAGTTCGCCGGACAGATACTGGCTTTCGAACAGCTTATTCTCCCCCACATAGGAGGAGATCATCTTTTTCACTTGCCGACTTTCCAGCAGCATCCAGAGGCCAAAGCCATCCGCGCCCGCATTGTTGGAAATGATCGTCAGATTGCGCACGCCGCTGTCACGAATTTCCGGAATCAGACTTTCGGGATTGCCCGATAGTCCGAAACCGCCCGACATGATCGTCATCCCGTCGAACAGCAGGCCATTCAGTGCCGCTTTTGCTGAGGGATATATCTTGTCTTGCATGCATTCTTCTCCGGCATTGGCTCACTGGCCGTCCTGCCAAAGGCCGTCGGCTTTTTCGTCCCCGACTTGAAGAAGGTCCGCCTGTGGTACGCATCCACGCCATAGCGGTGGACGCAGCGCGGACCGGGCATCCAAGCCTGTTTGCAGGGCGCCGGGCATGTGTCCAAAGCGCATATGTTACAGCATGGGACACATGATATGAGCGCCTTCGTTTACACCGCCCATCCCTCACGAGTCGTATTCGGACGGGGTACGTTGGCGGGCCTGCGGGATGAGGTGGCACGGCTGGGGGCGAGCCGCGCGCTGATGCTTTCGACGCCGGAGCAGGCGGACCAAGTGGCACGACTGGCCACACAGCTTGGATCGCTGTGCTGCGGCACCTATTCCAAGGCGCGGATGCATACGCCGGTCGATGTGACGCTCGACGCCATCGCGGTGGCGCAGGCTTTGCAGGCCGACTGTCTGGTGTCGATGGGGGGAGGCTCCACGATCGGCCTTGGCAAGGCGATCGCGCTGCGCACGGATCTGCCCCAGATCGCCATCCCCACAACCTATGCCGGGTCGGAAGCCACGCCCATTTTGGGCGAGACGGAAGCGGGCGTCAAAAAAACCCAGACCTCACCCAAGATCCTGCCGGAAGTCATCCTGTATGATGTAGAGCTGACGCTGACGCTGCCGGTGCCGCTGACGATCACGTCCGGGATCAACGCCATCGCCCATGCCGTGGAGGGGCTATATTCGCAGCAGGCCAATCCGGTCATCGGCCTGATCGCGGAGGAAGGCATTCGCGCGCTCGTGTCCGCCCTGCCCCGCGCCGCCGCTGCGCCGCATGACCGGGAGGCGCGGTCCGATGCCTTATATGGCGCATGGCTGTGCGGAACCACGTTGGGCGCAGTCGGCATGGCCCTGCATCACAAGCTTTGCCATAGCCTTGGCGGTACGTTCAACCTGCCACACGCTGAAACGCACACCGTTATCCTGCCCCATGCGCTCGCCTATAACGCCCCGTTCATCCCCGATGCGCTGACGCGCATCGCCCGTGCCACAGGCAGCAACGATGCGCCCCTGGCCCTGTACGATCTGGCCCGGACCTTGGGCGCGCCAATCTCTTTGAAGGCATTGGGCATGCCGCGCGAGGGGCTGGAGCGCATCGTTGAACTGACCTTCGCCAATCCATATTGGAACCCTGCGCCGCTGGACGAGGCGCGGCTGCGCGGATTGTTGGAACGCGCGTGGAGCGGCGCGCCGCCCGTCTCGGACTGACTCGCCTTCCCGGTTTGTAACATCAGGCGGACCAGAGCCGGGCGGTCGTTTACTTGCGCGCGTGATCGACCAGACTTGTCCGACAGCAAGGCCGAAGGACATGCGTAATGGAATATAGTACGAGGCTCGGATCCCTGTCGGATTTCGAAAAGGGCCGCGTCATCCCCGTCGATGACGATCCGAAAAATTATGTTTTTTCGAATATTTTCGAGGTTGCATCGGTTTCGGCGCCCTATGAGCGCGTCGCCGTCGCCAAGAATCTGGAATATGTGATCGAGGTCGCACGGGCCGAAGGGACATCCGACTGGTATGCCGCAGCGCATGACGAATTCGTCCTGTGCATGGATGGTACGGTCGAAATCCATCTGGTGAAACTGGATGATCCTGCGTCCTTGAAGCTGGCACGCCCGTCTTTGGTGAAGCTCAATAATTTCATGGAAATGTCCTCCGTAAAGATTGAAAGATGGATGCCGCACGGGTCGCCGACCCGTCGGCCGATTTCGAAACCGGGTCTATATGCGCTCCACCGCACGTGCGGACGACAGCGGAAAGCGGGCCAGATACTCGACATATTCGTCCTCAAGATCGATCTCGATCGCTGCCATGACCCGCACCAGTCCGTTATATTCGCCGATCGCGACGAGCAGATCGACCAGGTCGGCGGTATCCAGTTCGGCGGCCAGGGCATCGAATAGTGCCTGCGGCAGGATCAGGTCGTCGGTCATTGAACGAGCGGCAGCAAGCACCGCCGACGCCAGCGGTTCCAGATGCGTCTTTTCGCCCTGCGTTTCCTTGGCGATCGCCCGGATATCTTCTTCGGTCACGCCAAAGGACAGCGCGACATCGACATGATGCGCCCATTCATAGGCCGATCCGGTCGAATAGCCGACCTGTAGAATGGCCAGTTCGCGCAGCCGAGCATTGAGGCCGCTGTCATGGCGCAGATACATGCCCCGCCCCGCGACCAGCCGGGCCAGCTTGGGACTATGCGCAACAGCGCGCGTGATGTTGGACTTCAGGCGCGGAATATCCTGATGCTCCGGCGCCAGATCGGCATGGTCGAGATTACGCAGGCGCCCCATGGCTTGCCCTCTCCTGTTCGTTTTGAAAATTCAGGCGGCTTCCGCTGCGGCTTCGCGGACGATCGCCTGCGGGTCGAGATTGCCCTGCGCAAAGGCGATCAGATCGGGCAGATATGCATCTTGCGAACAGATGACGAAATCGCCCCGGATCAGCCCCTCGACAAAGACGCCGGACGCATATTCGGCGCTGACCCGTTCGGTACGACGCGCGGGGACGCCGCGGCGGAAATCGTCCGGCGTCGGCCCGTTCAGGCCCGGCGGCGGCGGGCCGCCTGCCTTGTCGGACGTTGCCGTGACCCCGGGGCAATAGACCGATATGCCAACCCCCGTCCCCGCCAGTGCGTGGGCGAAGGCATAGCTCATCGAAAGTTGCGCGCCCTTGGACGCGATATACGGCCCCATGAAGCGAATCGGCGGATCGGGCAGCAGCGCGAGGCCGGAGGATGTATTGACGACATGGCCGCTGCCACGCGCGATCATCGCGGGCAGGAAAGCGCGGATCATGCGGACATAGCCCAGCACATTCACGTCCAGCGCATCGCGCCACTGGTCGATTTCCGTTTCGATGACCGGGCCTGTGATGGGCGGCTTGGCGGCGTTATTGATCAATATGTCGATCCCACCGCTGGCCGCCAGCACATCGGCCTTTAGCTGCGCCACATCCGCATCGCTCCGGACGTCGCAGCGAAATCCCATCGACTGGCCGCCCGGGAGTTCGCGCGCGGCTGCTTCCGCGCCCTCGCCGTTCAGATCGACGATGAATATCCGCGCACCCAGCGCCGCCAGGCGATGCGCGGTCGCGCGACCGATACCGGTCGCAGCGCCGGTGATAAGGATGGTTTTGCCTTCGAAGCGCATCTGATGTCGTCCTGTCCTTTTAATCGTTGCCCTGCATCGGCGAATGTTCGGCGAGCAGATTCATGAAGGATGCCCAGGAGCGTCGATCGGTGGCCGCATCATAGGCAAAGCCGGGCATGGGCGGGACATCCGGGTCGGTAAATCCGTGACCGATCCCGCCATAGAGGCACAGTTGGTAATCGATCCCCGCGCCGCGCATTTCCTCGCCGAATGCGGCAAGCTGACCGGCCGGCACGAATGGGTCGACGTCGCCTGCGCAGACGAGCACCGAGCCGGTGATGGCTATGGCATCCCGCGCACTCGCCACTGCGCCATGGACGACACTGGTGCTGCGCAGCGGCGCGCCCGCGCGCGCCAGTTCCAACGCGGCCCACCCCCCAAAGCAATAACCGATGGCCGCCAGATTGTCGTCCACGCCACTTTCCGTCGCCAGCGCAGCCAGCGCCGATTCCAGCCGTGCCAAGAGAATATCGGGCTGCGCCTTGAGCGCGCCGACCCATCCGCGCGCCTCGTCCGGGCCGCTTGCCAGCAGACCATCGCCGAACAGATCCGCCGCGAGCGCCGCATAGCCCTCCGCCGCCAGCGCATCCGCCCGTCGTTTGGCGTGGGCACCAAGCCCCGGCGCTTCGTGGACGATCAGCACCGCCCCGCGGGGCGTCACACGGGGGGGCGCGGCATAATAACCCCGCGCCTGCACGCCGCCGCCCTGATATGCAAGAACGCCGCCCATGGTCAGTCACCCCTCATAAGATCGGTGATCGTCGGCAGCGCGAACATCATGGCGTGGATGCCCATGCTGGATACCAGACGACCGACATCCAGCACTTCATCGACGCTGGCCCCATGCGCGATCGCCGCGCGGGCATGTTGCCGCACCCCGTCCGGGCTGAGCTGGGTACATTGCGCGTGCACCGCCAAAGCCAGAAGATGCGCCTCCTTGTAGGACAGCGCGGCATAGGGTCCGCGCACCGGGGCAGCGGCGAAATCCAGCCATGTCGCATGGAAATCCGCGTCCAGGGCGATGCCCGTCGCGGCGTTGACCGTGACCTCGCCGAACAGCTCCGCATGATCCGCCGTGATCCGCCGAACATCATCGGGTGCGGTGCCCTCGACTGTCTCCGGCAGCAATTCGGCTATGGTATCGGCAACCAGTTGATAGGAATATATGCCCATCGCGCTGACCGTCGCCGCGACGGACAGCAGTTCGGCAGATGTGGCCCCCAGCGCGATCGCCTGCTTCGCATGATTGCGCAGCCCCTTTTCGAACATATGGGTCGGCGTGCAGTTCGTCGCGACGTAGATCAGCTCGCGGAATTTCGGCGTCAACGTGCCGCGATCCGCGACATAGGCCGAAAATTCGAGATAGGCGGTCACATAGGCGGGCGAATAAGCCAGCAATGCTTCCAGATCGTCATTCCAATGTCCGCGTCGTTGCCGATAGGCGTCGCGTATCGCCTCATGGTCCTGCGTCATAAAATGCAACTTTTCTTGTCGGTCAGAAAGGCGTGAGTTGCGACAGGCCGAAGTGCAGCCGTGCCGCATTCACCGCCGTGCGCGAACGCTGCTGGACGAAGTGCGTCTTCTGGACGCTGGCGTCGCGATAGACGCGGGCCAGCATGGAATCCCTGGCGCCGATGCTCGTGCCGGCCGTCGTAAAGATGATCTCCAGCGCTTCCCACGCCAGGCGGCAGGCCTGTTGCGCCGCGCAGAATAGCCGACGGTCCGTCTCTTCGCTGAAATCGCCGCCGGTACGCGGATCGGCCACACAGGCTTCGATATAATGTTCGGTCACCTTGAGCAGCAAGGCTTCGGCCGCATCGACCAGTGCCTGCGCGTCGCCATAATATTGCTGGAATTCATGGCTTTCGTACAAGGCGACCTTGGGCGAAAAGCGCATCTTCTTGGTCCGGCACAACTCGTCGTACAAGTCTAGCGCGCCCTTCACCGTACCGACGACCACAGCGCCCAATTCGATAAGGAAGAAGGAACCCTTGCGGCCGTTATACATCGGGTTGGCATGGGGCGCATTCGCCCCGCGCGCCTGCCACATCGCCATCGGCGCGGTGCGATATTCGGGCACGAAGACATCCTCCACGATCACCCGCCGCGATCCGGTGCCCTGCATCCCCATCATGCGCCAATTGTCGACGATGGCGTAATCCTTGCGATCGACCAGCATCAGGCGGGCGACCATGCTGCCATCGGCTTCAGGAACCAGGCCGCTGACCATGGCGTGCGTGGAAACGTCGCAGCCCGACGTATAATCCCACCCGCCGCTGACGCGAAAACCCTTGTCCTCGCGCTTGACCGGCACCGGGGAACCGACGGATGGACAGCGATAATCGCCATCATTGCCATAGGCTTCCTCCTGGGCGCGCTCGTCAAAGTCCGCCAGCATGATCGGGTGCCCAGAAACCAGCGCCAGAACCCAGGCGCTGGAAGGACAACCGCGGGCGATCTCCATCATGACGCGAACATAGTCGGGCAGGCTGAATTCATAGCCGCCGAACCGGCGCGGCTGGACCACGCGATAGAATCCGGCACGCAGAAAATCGTCATTGGTCGCTTCGAGCAATCGACCCGCTGCCTCCGCCTCCGCCTGCCGTTCCCGCAACGTCGGGATCAGGGCATGTGCTCTGGCGATCATATCCTGCGCGGTCAGTCCCGGTTCTGGCGGCGCAAGGAGAGGGCTGGCAAGAGCCTGAACGTTGGACATAAGGAACCTCTCGAACATCGATGTGATCGTCGCGGACTTGTCCGGGCCGCTGGACGTATCGTTAGTTGGTCGATCCCCTCTCCTGTCAGCAAGACGCGAACCGGCCGCGTCCGCAATGTGTACGCGGCGCGATGGTACACCTCACGGACGCGGTTCCGCATCAGGCTGCGAACGCCTATGCAAGGTCGTAGTGGTCGATCCGAAAATAGCCCCGCTGACGCCGGGCAACGCCACTGGAGAGACTGCATGGATGTTCTGGCGCAGACCGATGTTCGATACCGTCGCGATCAGACACGCATGCTGGCGGCATGCTCCGCCCTCCTGTGCATCAACGCCGCATTTCCCATCTATGGCGCCAGCGTAGTCAACACGGCCATGGTTTCGGCCATGGGGCTGGACCGCAGTCTGCTCGGCCTGCTCGTCTCGGCCAACATGGCGATTACCGGGCTGACCGCACCAATCATGGGAGCGTTGGTCGGTCGCGTCGGCGCGCGCCGCGTCCTGATTTTGGGCAGCGTGATGCTGATCCTGGGTTCGATTGCCATGGCGACGATCGTGCAAGGGGCTTTGCCCGCCATCCTGGCGTTCGGCCTGCTGGTCGGCCTGGCGATGAGCGCAGGCGGATTTGTCGCGAATCAGGCCTGCGTCGCTGGCTGGTTCAAGGAAGATCGCGCCCGCCCCTTTGCCGTGTTGTACGCGACGATGGGCGCAGGCGGATTCATAGCGGCCCCGCTCATCAGCGGCGCGATCGGGCTGGGTAACGACTGGCGTGCCGGCTGGCTGGTGTTCGTGGCGCTGGGCGTCATCGCACTGGGCCTTGCCCTCTTCGTCGTTCGCGACGCCCCCCATATGGATGATTCGGTGGACCTGAGCATGCCGATGCAGGCCACCGGAACGACCGACACCGGGCTTGTGCCCGTATGCATCGTTATTTTTTGCATCATGGCCGCAGGCGCCAGCAGTTCGGTCTATATCGCCCATGGCCTGGCCATGTTGAGCGATTTCGGCCGTAGCTTCAGCGCCGCCGCGACGTCGATGTCGATCATGGCCGCCTCGACTCTCGCGGGCAATTTCGCGATCGGCGCCCTGGGCGGACGCTTCGGGATCAGGCGGATTCTTGCGGCGGGCAGCGTCACTTTCGCCTTCGGCTTGATGCTGTTGATGGGTGCGCGCTCGACGTCGCTATTCTATATCTACCCGCTATTCTTGGGCGCTGGCTTTGGCGCGGTGCAGGTTGGCGCGATGGCGCTGCTCAGCAAATGCGTCGCGCCCAGCCGTTTCGCCGCGACGACCGGCATCGCCATATCTTTGCAGACCGTGGCAAGCGCCATTACGCCTTTCCTGGGCGGTTGGCTGTTCGACAAGACCCATACCTATCTGCCGCTGGTCGGCACGCTGGTTGGGTTGAATGTTATCGCTGCGCTGCTGTTGCTGGTTAGCGGACGGGCCTTTCCCACTCGCGCATAATTCTTGATCGACCAACATAGCGGCTTGATATATTTCAATGTTCAGCCTTTCCATGAAAACGACGGAACAGCGTTTGCGTGATCCTTCGCGTTCTGAAATATGTTCGCGCCATTCGTACGCGGGACGGACGGAGGATACTGTCTTCTTATTGAAATCTGGATAGGCCTGTACCTGCATAATGCGCCCATACGACATAGTGGACGCCAGAATATATTGCAGGTGAGGTGTTGAATGAACCGAAATTCCCGGTACCTATTGTCGCACACGAGTGTTATCGCTGCTCTGGCAGCTCTGGTGCTCCCGGCCATCGCGAATGCCCAGGACAAGCCGCAGACCAATGATCTGTCTTCGGCGGACATCATCGTCACGGCGCAGTTCCGCTCTCAGAAGTTGCAAGACACGCCTTTGGCTATCACCGCCCTGACGGCCGAAACCATCGAGCAGCGCAACCAGGTCAATGTCGCCGATATTGCGGGCAACGCGCCTAACGTCACCGTCCTCAAGGGCGGCTCCGGCTATGGCATGACGCCCAGCATCAACATCCGCGGCATCGGTGCGGGGGATTTCAACTTCGCGCTCAGCCCTGCTGTCGGCGTCTATCTCGACGACGTCTATGTGCCGACATTATTTGGTTCCGCTTCCGATCTGGTCGATATCGATCGCATCGAAATGCTCCGCGGGCCGCAGGGCACATTGTCGGGCAAAAATTCGCTCGGCGGTGCGATCAAGATTTTCTCGAAGGCGCCTGACAATGATTTCGGCGGTTATATCGAGGCCGGTTATGGATCCTACGATACCGTCCGCCTGCGTGGCGCGGTTACCATTCCGCTGGTGCAGGACATATTGTCGATGCGCATCACCGCCGCCTATTCGCGCGAAGACGGCTATGTGACGCGCAAGGATTATGGCTGCCTCAACCCCGGATCGGGGATTGCCGCCGTAACCACCGCGTCCAATTGCGTGCTGGGCAAGGAAGGCGGGACCGATCATAAGGGCATTCGCGCACAGGTGCGCTGGACCCCGACGCCCGCGCTTCAGGTCGACCTGAGCGCAGACTACGCAAAGATCGACGACCAGCCGGCCGCGACCAAATTAATTTATGCGCGCAATCTTCAGGGCATTCCCGAAACCAATTTCGCGCAGTTTCTGACCAGCGAACGCTTCACCAATTACGCGACCTATTGCGTTCCAGAGCTAAACTATTGTGCGCCTGCCGTCGCAAAGACGGCGCCATGGGGCGTTTCGGGACGGATCAACTACGCGATCAATGACAATTTGTCGTTTGTCACCATCTCTGCCTACCGCGCTTATAAGGCGCATTTCGTATCCGATGGCGACGGCGGCCCGTTGTCAGGCAATCTGCTGGATAACTATCTCAATTATCGCTCTTTCACGCAGGAATTGCGCCTGAGCGGCAAGACCGACCGGCTCGACTGGACGGTCGGCGCCTATTATTCCGACGACCGCGGCGTGCAGTCCGGCCGCCAGAATCTGGGCTATGTCGGTTCGCCCTTCGGCCCGCAGCTCGCCGACTTCAACCAGAACGATGTCGTTACGTCAGGCAGCATAGCCGGCTTCGTACACGGCACCTACCAGGTCACGGACAAGCTCAACCTGACGCTGGGCTATCGCTACACCCATGACAAGCGCGACTATACCTTCAACCGCACGCCCAATACGCCTGGGGCCGCGCTCACGGCATCGACCGATGGGCTGACCAGCAAGTTCCGCGGCAATTCCAGCGACTATCGCGCGACGCTCGATTATCGCTGGTCCAATGCCTTCATGACTTATGCGACCTTTTCGACAGGCTTTCGTGGCGGCGGCATCAATCCCCGGCCGTTCGTGCCCAGCCAAGTGCAAGCCTTTGGACCCGAGCGGCTGCAAAATTACGAAATCGGATTCAAGAGCGACCTTTTCGATCGCAAATTGACGCTGAACGTCAGCGCCTTCTTCGACAAATATAAGGATATCCAGGAGTCGATCACGAGCGGTTATGGCGGCTTCCCGATTTCAGCGATACCGCTCAATTCGGGGGATGCGCACCTCAAGGGCGCAGAACTGGAATTTTCCGCACGTCCTGCCCAAGGCCTGTCGTTCGACGGGTCGCTCAGCTATATCGATTTCAAGTTCAAGCGGCTGTCCGCCGACGCTTTGGCATCCGGCCTCACCTATGACATGATTTCGCCTTTCACGCCGAAATGGAAAGCCAGCATCGGCGCCCAATATCAAATCCCGCTTGGTACATTTGGTACATTGACCCCGCGTTTGGACGTCAATTACCAGTCCAGCCTCTATACGCAGGCCGTCAATAGCGCCTTCAACCAGCTCAGCGGTTATACGGTACTGAATGGCAAGCTGACACTCGTACCGGAATCCTCGCCATGGCAGCTGTCCTTGGCGGTCACTAACCTGACCAACAAATATTATTATCTCAACATTGACGACACCTATCCCGGCACGGGATCGACGCGCGCAACGCCGGCGCGACCGCGCACGGTGTTCCTGTCGGTCAAACGATCTTTCTGAAGATTGCCGCGTGCCCCCAATGCGACCTTTCGTTCAAGGGGGCACGCGAACCGGGAAAGGGAATGGCATGGCCATAACGTCGAACTTGGATGAGACGACCATCACCGACGCCGTGCTGAGCAGCATCAGCGACACCGCTTCGCTACGGACTCGTCAGATCAGCAGCGCCCTGATCCGCCATCTGCATGCCTTCATCAGAGAGGTCGAGCCGACCGAAAGGGAATGGGCGTCTGGCATCGACTTCCTCACCCGCACTGGCCATATGTCGAACGAGGCGCGGCAGGAATTCATCCTGCTGTCCGATACGCTCGGCGTATCCATGCTGGTCGATGCCATCAACCACCGCCTGCCCTCCAATGCCACCGCGACAACCGTGTTCGGACCATTTTACGTCCCTCCCCCCGCTTTTGCCGATGGCGACGATATCGGGGCGGGACTGGACAGCCTGCCGCTTTACATTTCCGGGTTCGTAAGGTCGACGGACGGATCGCCGCTATGCAACGCCATCGTCGATATCTGGCATTGCGACGCCGATGGCTTTTACGATCTCCAAAAACTGGAAAGCCAGCCAGGCCTGTCAGGTCGTGGGCGCTTTCACACTCAGGCCGATGGCAGCTTTCGCCTATGGACGGTGCGGCCCTGCGCCTATCCCATACCCACCGACGGCCCCGTGGGCGAAATGCTCGTCGCCCAAGGGCGCTCGCCTTATCGACCCGAACATGTCCATTTTCTCGTGGAAGCGTCAGGACACAAGCGGCTTGTGACGCATTTGTTTGCATCCGGAGATGACGTGCTCAAATCCGACGTCGTATTCGGCGTGAAGGATTCCCTGATCCGCCATTTCGAGCACCATCAGGACGGCGTGGCGCCGGATGGGCGGACGATGTCAGGGACATGGTTCACCCTGCGCGGCGATTTCACCTTGGCCCTGAGCGAATAAACCCTGCGCCTAGCGCTCATAGGGTTTATCGACTTTGCGCAGCGACGGCAATCTTGCGCCGATGAGCGCCGTCACAGCGACGGTGGCAAGCCCACCCGCTACAATCGCCGGTATCAACCCGAACCAATAGGCCGTCAGCCCGGATTCGAACGCTCCGATCTGGTTGGAACTGCTGATGAAGATGCCGTTCACTGCCCCGACGCGCCCCCGCAATTCAGGGGGAGTACGTAGCTGGACCAGCGCACTGCGGATATGGATGCTTACCATATCCGCCGCCCCGATCGCCGCGAGTATTGCCAGCGTGAGCGAGAAGTGTCGAGATAGGCCGAACGCACAGGTCAGCAGTCCGAACAGCGCGGTCGTCGCCAGAAGCGTGCGCCCGGCATTGCGCTGAACCGGATGCCGCGCAATCCAAAGACCGACAAGAACAGCGCCCACACCCGGCGCCGATCGCAGGAAGCCCAGTTCGACAGGCCCGGTATGCAGCACATCGACCGCATAGGCCGGAAGCAGTGCGGTGGCGCCCCCCAGCAACACGGCGAGCATATCGAGTGCCATGGCCCCTCCAAGCACATGATCGCGTCGGATAACGCCAAAGCCGGCAAATATCGATTTGAGCCCCGGCGATTGGCCTGAGGGCAATGCCGCCACTCTCGGCAGAATTGCAGCGGCGCCGGCAGCCGCCATGAACAGAATCAGCGCCATGAGATAGGTCGCTTGCGGTGCCAGAGCATAGAGCGCACCGCCTGCCATTGGCCCTATAAGCGTGCCGATCTTGGCAATCGACGTGGTCCAGGCGACCGCGCCTGCTACATGCTCGCGTGCCACCGTACTGGGAATGAGCGCGGTATTGATGGGATGGTCGAAAGCCCGCGTCGCGCCGGTCACCAGAGCCGCACCGAAAAGGGCCAAAGTCAGGCCGGTCGTCGACAAACTGGCAAGAACGAGCATGGCCGCAGTCGCGGCATTGAATAACTGGACAACCAGCGCGACCCGTCCTGGCGCAAACCTGTCCGTCAAATGCCCGGCCGGCAGTGCCAGAAGCAATGTCGGCCCAAACTGGATCAGGCCTAGCAAACCAAGGTCCAGCGTTGATCGACTGATCTCATAAAGCTGCAACGCCAAAGCGAAGGCGACCATCTGGCTGCCCAGCGTTGCAAACGCGCGGAGCATCCAGACGAACCGAAACGGACCTTCAAAAGGTGAGAATGCAACCGTTCCGTGCGCCAAATTACCGTGCCTTATCGTCGTATCAACCGACAGCCTGTCGTTGTCATGTCAATCCAATGCACAACCGCGCAAGGCTCTGCTTTCAAACGGCAGCGATCCGTTCATTGATGGTGCGTTGGGCCAGCATGGCAGCGGTCCGCTCGTAGGCGAGACCAGGGTTGGTCCGCGCCATCGAGATATCGCGGAAGTAGCGCTGCATCCGGCTGCCATTCTTGGCCGACGTGCTGGTCCCCGCCGCCTGATAAAGCAGATCGATCACGTCGCCCGAAAGCTTTGCAGCATGCTGCAGCCCGGCCTGAATGCGCATGTCGTCGATTTCGCTATATAGGCGCGCGTCGACGACCCCCGCTGCGCAATAGTCCATATAGGATTGCGCGCCCGAAAGAACGGCGTTACGCGCCGCTTCCAACATACCCAAAGCTAGGCCATAAGGCCGTAGGAAGTCTTGAACGCCGCCGCCTAGACCTGGAGGGCCGCTGGCTGGCGCGTCAAGTTTGCGCTTGATGATCCGCTCAAATTCGTCGAGCGCCGCAAAACCCACACCAACCAGGATCGAGGTGATCTCGGTTTGGAAGAAGCCGAACATGCGGCCGGAATACATCGGGTTCCCGTGAAGATGATAGCCTTCGGTGCCCCCATCGATATCGATGGAAAACAGGTTTTGGCGCACGACGAGCGACTTTGGGACCAGCGCTTTGTCGACGCGGATGCTGTTCGATCCGCTGGCACGCAAGCCAATGAAATCGCCCCAGTTGTCAAGCATTTCCCATTGTTCGCGCGGCACCAGCGCAGTGCCGAACACTGGCCCGGCAGACGGTGTCTTTTCGATCAGCCGTACACCGAAGATCGCATAATTGCTGTGCGGCGAACCCGAACAATAGTCCCACAGCCCATCAATGATCCAGCCATCGTCGGTTTCGGTCGCCGTGCCGCTGGGCACGCCGCGCGCCGGGGCGGCAAATTCGCCGTCGTCGCCAAACGCGATATCCTGGCCTTCCTTAGTGAATAGGCCTGCAACGTTCAGAGAATGTGCGGAGGCGAGGCAGAAACCCCAGCCCGTACCGGGACAGCCGCGCGCAATTTCCATGATCACGCGTGCGAAAACAGGCAGGTCGAACTCGTACCCGCCATACATTTTGGGCTGGAGAACGCGGTACAGGCCCGCCTCGCGAAAGCGCTCGTGCATGGCATCCGAATAGGTGCCGCGTTCTTCGCAATTGGCCTGATCCTCAACGAGCAGCGGGCGGAAGGCAGCGGCGCGGGCGACGATTTCATCCGGCGTAAGGCCAGGCTCAGGTTGCGCGAGGCCAGCGTAGTCGTCGCGCAGTGCGGTTGTCTGGATACTCACGGCTCGCTCACTCCTGGTCAGTAACTGGGACTGTAATGGATCGGGGTCGCCTGATCGGACAAGGCGACCGCGCAAGCCGTCCGCCACACGTACGCCTGCCGGGCAAAGAACCTGTCGAAGATGCACGCTGCTGGCCAAAAGCATATCGGCACAAGCCAAGCTGGAGGCTGTGATATGAACCACCCTGTTAAGCCGCGTATTCCTGCCGTGGATTTTGGAGCGATGACGGATGCTCAGAAGATCGCTGCGGCGATCGTCGCGCAGGGTCCTAGAGGCTCGGTCCGCGGTCCGTTCGCCATATTATTGAACAGCCCTGGCGCGTTCGGTGCCGTTCAGGCGCTCGGAACCTATCTCCGGTTTGAAAGCACGATACCCGCCAATCTGCGCGAACTCGCCATTCTGGCGACGGCGCGTCATTGGCGCCAAGAATATGAGTGGCAGGTCCATGCCGTGATTGCGCAGGAGGAGGGACTCAGCACGAAGGCAATCGCATCGATCGCCGCAGGCTTTCCGATCGAGGACGCATCGGCCGAGGAGGAACTTATCCATGCTTTTTGCAGCCAGCTTCATAACGACAACGGTGTTGACGATGCGACCTATGCTCGGATCGAAAATCTGCTGGGCCGCGAAGGCGTTATCGATCTGAGCGCGATATGCGGCTATTATGCGCTGTTGGCGATGGTCATGAATGTCGCCCGCAATCCCGTTCCGACCGGGACATTATTCCCTGCGCCTTAAAGCGCCGCATTGGTATCTATTGGATGGGCGGCAGATCGATTAAGCGCGATAGCCGAGACTTAGCGCTACTTTGGCAGAAGTTTGATTTTTGGGATTCCCATGGCGCTGCTTGCGTGATTCATGGGGAGCCAGCTTTGACGGCGGCTGGCGATGGACGAGGACTGGCAGGCGGATCTTGAGCTTTGGCTCGCGCCTTATCTGGAAGGTGAGTAGCCCCGGCTTTTCAGGAGGCTCCAACTTGTGAGAAGGAGCATCCGTGATGAGCAAGACGACGAACAAATTTTCTCCTGAAGTCCGCGAACGCGCGGTCCGTATGGTCATGGAGGAAATGGGAAGTGATGAAGTCGATCGCGGCGAAGATCGGCTGCTCGCTGGAGACGCTGCGCCGCTGGTGCCGCGAGGAGGCGAGCCGACGAGCGGGACCAGCGGCGCTGGCTGCCGATGACCGTGAGCGGCTGAGGTTACTTGAGCGCGAAGTGAAGGAACTGCGCCGGGCTAACGAGATTTTGCGCAAGGCATCAGCATATTTTGCGATGGCGGAGCCCGACCGCCCCGGGAAATGATGATGGCGTTCATCGACGCCCATCGTGAGGATTTGGGGATCGAGCCGATCTGCCGCG
>NZ_JAIQXR010000012.1:0-146186 GCF_020166615.1 Sphingobium sp. 3R8
GTGGTTGATACATTATATGAGCAAGGAAGACTGGCGATTTTAGCCAATAAAACTTCTTGACCAATCCCTGCCTCGGTTAAGGCGATCACACTTTCATTCCCAAAATCATCTTGGGCGATAGCGGATTCAGCAATCAAAAAGGCACCCGCCAAAATCAAGCATTTTAAGATTCGCATCGCCGCCCCCAATAACGATAATTCGGTTCACGTTAATATGATCAAATTGAACTCCATTTGAATAAATATAAGGCTGAGAACGAAAACGATATGTCGATCAGCCCGCCAGCGCCTTTTTCACCAGTTCGTTGACGACCTGCGGGTTGGCCTTGCCCTGCATCGCCTTCATCGTCTGGCCGACGAAGAAACCGAACAGCGCTTCCTTGCCGCCGCGATATTGGTCGACCTTGTCGCCATTGTCAGCCAGCACCTTGGTCACCGCCGACTCGATCGCACCGGTGTCTGAGGTCTGCTTCAGACCTTTTTCCTCGACGATCTTGCCGGGCTTGTCGCCGGTTTCGAGCATGATTTCGAACACCTGCTTGGCGATCGTGCCGCTGATCGTGCCGTCGGCGACCAGCGCCAGCAGTTCCGCGCCGTCGGTCGGGCCGACCGGGCTGGTGTCCAGCGTCTTGCCGAGGCGGTTAAGCGCGCCATAGAGTTCCGACAATAGCCAGTTGGCCGATGCCTTGGCGACGTCGCTCTCGCTCTTGCCCTGGATGCGCGCCGCCTCCGCCACCAGCGTTTCGAACCAACGCGCCGTGTCGGCGTCGGCGGTCAGCGTCGCGGCGTTATAGGCCGACAGGCCCAGCGCCTGCTCGTAGCGCTTGCGCTTGACGTCGGGCAGTTCGGGCAGCGAGGCGCGGCATTCCGCCAGAAACGCATCGTCCAGTTCCAGCGGCAACAGGTCGGGATCGGGGAAGTAGCGATAGTCGTGCGCATCTTCCTTCGACCGCATCGAGCGCGTCTCGTTGCGATCCGGATCGTAGAGGCGCGTTTCCTGCACGATCTTGCCGCCGGCCTCCAGCACGTCGACCTGACGGTTCGCCTCATGCTCGACCACGGCCATCACGAAGCGCACCGAATTGACGTTCTTCGTCTCGGTCCGGGTGCCGAATTCCTCGCCCGGCTTGCGCACGGACACGTTCACGTCGGCGCGCATCGACCCCTGGTCCATATTGCCGTCGCAACTTCCGACATAGCGCAGGATCGTGCGCAGCTTCGCCAGATAGGCGCCTGCTTCGGCGGGCGAGCGCATATCCGGCTTCGACACGATCTCCATCAGCGCCACGCCCGACCGGTTGAGGTCGACATAGGAGCTGGTGGGATGCTGGTCGTGCATCAGCTTGCCGGCGTCCTGCTCGACATGGATGCGCTCGACGCCGATCACCTTCGTGCTGGTGTCGGGATTCTTCTCATCCAGCACGATCTCGATCTGCCCCTCACCCACGATCGGGTGGTAGAGCTGGCTGATCTGATAGCCCTGCGGCAGGTCGGCGTAGAAGTAATTTTTCCGGTCGAAGCGCGACCACTTATTGATCTGCGCGTCGATCGCCATGCCGGTACGCACCGCCTGACGGATGCATTCCTGATTGGGCACGGGCAACATGCCGGGCATGGCCGCGTCGACCAGGCTGACCTGCGTGTTCGGCTCCGCGCCGAAGGCGGTGGCGGCGCCCGAAAAGAGCTTGGCGTTCGACGTCACCTGCGCATGGACTTCCAGGCCGATCACGACCTCCCACTCGCCGGTTGCGCCCTGGATGCGATAGCTGCTCATTTTTTCATGTTCCGATGATGAATATAGTTGATCGTGGTCAGGACCGCATTGCTGCCGAGCAGGCCGAAAACCCAACATGCCGTCAAGACGCGCAGGACGATGACTTCAAAGCCCAGTTCCGCTCCGGCATGATGCGCGAACAGCGCCGCCAGCAGCGCACCCGCCAGGAAAAGCCCGCCCATCCAGAAATCGCCGCGCAGGATGACCGCATTGCCCACGCACAGCCCCAGGATGAAGAGCGCGATGAGAACGAAGAATTTGGCCAGCAGCACATGGTCGAACGGCCGATTGTCGATATCGGTCAGCGAATTGCCGACATAGGCGCTCAGGATCGCGCCGAAGGCGACGTTCAGCGCATTCTGCGCCTCCCGCAGCACTTCGACATTGCGTTCCCGAAAACCGCCTGGCCTGAACATGCCTTCTCCGCCTCTGGCCCTTGTCTCTCTAGCTTACCACCACTTGCCTGGCCGTGCGACGAAGCCCGCCCGTTCCTCGATCGCCAGACCCGCGTTCAGAACCGTCTGCTCGTCCAGCGCCTTGCCGATGATCTGGAGGCCGATGGGCAAGCCCTGGCTGTCCAGCCCGCCCGGCACAGCCATCGCCGGCAGTCCGGCCAGCGACGCCGGTACGGTGAAGACGTCGTTCAGATACATGGCGAGCGGATCGGCCTGCTTCTCGCCCAGCGCGAAGGAGGCGCTCGGCGCGGTCGGCGTCAGCAGCAGGTCGCACTTCTCGAACGCCTGTTCGAAATCGCGCGCGATCAGCGCTCGGACCTTCTGCGCCTGGGTATAATAGGCGTCGTAGAAACCGGCCGACAGCACATAGGTGCCGATCATGATGCGACGCTTGACCTCTGGCCCGAAACCGGCGGCGCGGGTCGCGGCATACATGTCCTGCAAGCCTGCGCCATCGGGCAGGTCGCGCTGGCCGTACCGCACGCCGTCATAGCGAGCGAGGTTGGACGAGGCTTCGGCAGGGGCGATGATGTAGTATGTCGGCAGCGCGTACTTCGTGTGCGGCAGCGACACCTCGACCACCTCGGCGCCCGCATCCTTCAGCCAGGCAATGCCGCGATCCCACATGGCGGAGATTTCCGCATTCAGGCCATCGGGGCGATATTCCTTGGGAATACCAACCTTTTTGCCGCGCAGATCGCTCGACAGGCCGGCTTCCCACTGCGGCACGGCCAGGTCGAGGCTGGTCGAATCCTTGGGGTCGAAGCCCGCCATGACTTCCAGCAGGATCGCATTGTCGCGCACGGTCCGCGCCATCGGCCCGGCCTGATCCAGCGACGACGCGAAGGCCACGATGCCCCAGCGCGAGCAGCGGCCATAGGTCGGCTTGATGCCGGAAATGCCGGTGAAGGCGGCCGGCTGGCGGATGGAACCACCCGTGTCGGTGCCGGTCGCCGCCGGGCACAGCCGCGCGGCAATCGCCGAGGAGGAACCGCCCGAAGACCCACCGGGCGCGAGCGCGGCATTGCCGCCGTCATTGCGCCGCCAGGGCGAGATCACATTGCCATAATAGCTCGTTTCGTTGGACGATCCCATGGCGAACTGGTCGAGGTTGAGCTTGCCCAGCATCCCCGCCCCCGCGGCCCACAGCTTGGCCGACACGGTCGACTCATAGGTCGGCACGAAGCCTTCCAGCATATGGCTGGCGGCGGTGGTCTGCGTCCCTTCGGTGCAGAACAGATCTTTCATGCCGATCGGCACGCCGGCCAGCGCGCCCGGCGTTTCGCCAGCGGCTTTCGCCTTGTCCGCGGCGTCGGCGGCTTGCAGCGCCTTGTCCGGCGTTTCGACGATGAAGGCGTTCAGCGCCTTGGCGGCGGCGACGTTGGCGTTGAATGCGCTCGCCACTTCGCGCGCCGAAAAATCGCCTGCGCGAAAGCCGTCGCGGATGCCCGCGACCGTCAGATCAGTAATGTCGGTCATTATTCGATCACCTTGGGCACCGCGAAAAAGCCATGTTCGGCCTGCGGCGCATTGGCCAGCACCTTGTCGCGCACGTCGCCGTCGGTGACGACGTCCTGGCGCAGCCGCTGGTGGTTGGGGATGACGGCGGTCATCGGCTCTATGCCGGTGACATCCACCTCGCCCAGTTGCTCCACCCAGCCAAGGATGTTGTTGAGTTCGGGCACCATGGCCTCCGCTTCTGCATCCGTCACCGAAATGCGCGAAAGACTGGCGATCTTTTTCACGGTCTGAAGGTCTATCGACATGGGCCGCCGCTACCACCCGCGCCCGTCCGCTTCAAGCCGCTTTAGTGCCTCTTGCGCCCGCCCACGCCATGCGCCAGACAAGGGCGACAAATTCGGAGAGCATGGGTGGCCCGCAAATTCCTCTATATCATCGCGACCCTCGTCGTGCTGGTGATCGCTGCCTTGCTCGTCTACCGGGTGTGGGGGATGCAACTCATCCGGCTGGTGATGGTGCCGCGCGAAGCCTTCACCCAGCTTCAGCCGCTGCCCGCCAATGCCTATGACAGTGCCGATATGTGGATCGCCCGTCCCGACATCGTGAAGGACAATGTCGCGCTCTGGACCCCGGCCGGGGCAGCGCCGGCCAAGGCGGCGCAGAAGGCCGCCATCTTCTTCATCCACCCGACCAGCTACATCACCACCTTCGGCGATGCGCACTGGAACGCCCGGATCGGGGACAAGGACGCGGACGCGACCGCCCGCCGCTTCGTCATGGGCCAGGCCAGTGCCTTCAACGCCGCCGGCGCCGTCTGGGCGCCGCGCTATCGCCAGGCCAATTATGGCGCCTTCCTGACAGACAAGCCGGCCGGCGACCAGGCATTGGCCGCCGCCTACCGCGACGTGGCCCAGGCCTTCGCCGCCTTCCTGAAGGCCAATCCCACCGGCCCGCTGATCCTGGCCGGGCATAGCCAGGGATCGCGCCACCTGTTGCAACTGCTGCGCGAACAGGTGGCGGGCAAGCCCGTCGCCGACCGCATCGCCGCGGTCTATGCCGTCGGCTGGCCGGTATCGGTGGAAGCGGACCTGCCCGCGCTCGGCCTCCCCGCCTGCGGCCGGCAGGACCAGGCGCATTGCATCGTCAGTTGGCAAAGCTATGCCGAACCGGCCGATCCGTCCGCCGTGGTCGAGAGTTTCGAACGCAAGACCGGCTATACCGGCAAGCCCCGCAAGGGTACGCATATGCTCTGCACCAACCCGATCACCGGCGCCTTCAACGGCGCCGCCCCGGCCAGCGCCAACAAGGGCACGCTCGATGCGCGCGAGCAGGGCCAGCCGCCCAAGCTGCTGACCGGCATCGTTCCGGCGCGCTGCGACACCAGCGGCGTGCTGATGATCGGGGAGCCGGTCGACATGGGGCCGTTCACTCTGCCGGGCAATAATTACCATGTCTACGACTACAGTCTCTTCTGGGGCAATGTACGGGAAGATGCGCAGAAACGACTGGCGGCTTTCCTGAAGAAGTGACTTTGCGCTGAAGACATGACAGGGCGGGCGCCATGACATTGGTTACAACGGATCGCGCGGTCTTCCGCGCGGCGCTGCCGCAGGGCGGACGCCTCATCGGCATGGATGTCGGCACCAAGACGATCGGCCTGGCGCTGTGTGACGCCGAATGGTCGATCGCGAGTCCCGCCTACACGGTGACGCGCGGCAAGTTCAGCAAGGACAAGATCGGCCTCGCTGCCTTCATCACGCAGCAGCATGTGAAGGGAATCGTTATCGGCCTGCCCCTGAACCTGGACGGCACCAATTCGCCGCGCAGCCAGTCGAGCCGCGCCTTCGCCCATAATGTCGCCGACCTGGGCTGCCCGGTGTTGCTGTGGGACGAACGCTGGTCGACCCAGGCGGTGACCCGTACCCTGCTGGAAGCCGACGCGAGCCGCGCCCGCCGCGACGAACTGGTCGACAAGCTCGCCGCCAGCTATATCTTGCAAGGGGCGATCGACGGGCTGGTCGCCGGGATGGAGTGACATGACGATGCAGCCCCGACATCTTCTCTATGCCCTCCTCCTCGCCACCGGCGCGGGCCTGCCCATCGCGGCGCAGGCCGGCTTCTACAGCGGCGACGAACTCTATGCCGTCTGCACCACCGACAAGGACGGCAAGGATTATTTCGAGAAAAGCTATGAATGCGTCGGCTATATCAGCGGCGCGGTCGATGCGTTCAACACGACGCGGGAGGCCAACAAGCTCAAAAGCTGCATCCCCGGCGACGTGACGATCAATCAGTTGCGCGCGGCTACGGTCGATTATCTGGGCAAGAACCCGATCGACCGCAAGAAATCCGCTTCCTCCCAGGTCTTCGCCGCCACCCGCAAGGCCTGGCCCTGCCCGACCGCGACCAAGGGACCGGTGAAGAAGAAGAGCCGCAAGAAGCGCTGAGGGCGATAGGTTCGCCCGAAGGCTGGCTTGAGGATCATAGGCGACGCGATAATCGCCACGCTTTCTTGACCGAGGCCAAGCGCCTATGGCGGGGCATGAAACAAGCTCTCCTCGTCATCGACGTGCAGCCCAGCTTCGACCCGCCGGAATGGCAGGTTCAAGGCATTGCGCGGCTTGCATCTACCATGCTGTCGGTTGCGACCGTGGAGCGGCACGATGAGTCGGTTACGCCCTTCTGGGGCCAACTCGGTTGGAAACCGGCGCCCGACGATGATCCGTTGGTGCGCACGGACAGGCTGTTCGTGAAGCATGGTTATTCCCCGCCGGTCGCGCTGATCGCCTATCTCAAGGAAGAAGATGTCGGGCGCGTGCTTGTATGCGGCATTCAGGCGGACACCTGCTGTCTCGCTGCCGGGTTCATGTTGTTCGATGCGGGGCTATATCCGACCATGTTACAATGGTTGACGGTGGGGTCGTCGCTGGATCGGTCCGCGAACCTGGGCGCGCATCTGTGGCGACATCATTTCGGGGCTGAAAGCGTCATCGTCAACGAACAGGAACTGCCTGACGGCTAGCGACGTGTTCGCTCCGTGGCATGGACTATGGTCCTCGCACGGACCGAGGCCCACCCCATCCCCCAATCTCACCCCTCGAACGCCGCGATGATCGGGCATGGCCCCTCGTCGCTTGCATGGCATTGCCGCGCCAGCCGTTCCAGCGCATTGCGCGCCGCCTGCATCTCCGCAATCTTCACATCGAGCGCAGCGATCCGCTCCGCCGCCAGCGCCCGCGCGCGCGCCCGATCCTGCCCGGCGTCCAGATGCAGCAATTCGCCGATCTGCTCCAGCGTGAAGCCGGCCCCCTGCGCCGAGCGGATGAAACACAGCCGCCTTGCGTCCGCTTCGCCATAGCGGCGTATGCCCGTCCCCCGCGCCGGCGTTTCTAGCAGCCCGCGCCGCTGATAATAGCGCACCGTCTCCACCCCGACGCCACCGGCCTGCGCCAGCGCGGAAATCGTCATGCTCATCCCAAAAATCCTCGCTTGACTCCGTACCATGATACGGCCCCTATATGGGCTGCATCCGCCCCACTGCCAAGGATGCACCGATGACCAGCCCCGACCCCGGAACCGACGCCAGAACCGGCGCCAGCCTGTATCGCATGGTGATGCCCGGCCACACCTGTCCCTATGGCGTCAAGGCGCGCTGGCTGCTCGGGCGCCACGGCTATGCCGTGGACGATCACTGGCTGACGACCCGCGCGGAAACCGACGCCTTCAAGGTGCAGCATGACGTCAGGACCACCCCACAAATCTTCATCGACGGTCAGCGGATCGGTGGCCATGACGATCTGCGCCGCCTCCTTGGCCTCAAGGTGAAGGACGCCGGCGCGACCAGCTATGTCCCGGTGCTGGCGGTGTTCGCCGTAGCGGCGCTGCTGGCGCTGGCGGTCGACTGGCTGACCTTCCTGCCGCTCGTTTCCTTCATGACGCTGGAGCGGTTCGTCGCGATCGCGATGATGCTGCTCGCCATGCTGAAATTGCAGGATGTGGACCGGTTCGCGACCATGTTCCTGAACTACGACCTGCTCGCCCGCCGCCTGCCGCCCTATGGCCTCGTCTATCCCTTCCTGGAACTGGGCGCAGGCGTGCTGATGCTGACGCGGACGCTCGACTGGCTCTCGATCCCTGTCGCCCTGTTCATCGGCGGCATCGGCGCGGTGTCCGTCTTCCAGGCGGTCTATGTCGAAAAGCGCGACCTCAAATGCGCCTGTGTCGGCGGCAGCAGCAGCGTGCCGCTGGGCTTCGTATCGCTGACCGAGAATGTGATGATGGTCGCGATGGCCCTGTGGATGCTGGCAGGCATCCACTAGCCAAATGCGTGGATGCTGGCCGGCATCCACTAAACCAGACCACATCCGTTCGCTTCGAGCGAAGTCGAGAAGCCGCTGGCACAGCGCTCCCCGTCTCTCGACACGCTCGAAACGAGCGGAGGTTGGTTACTCCCCGTCCCGCCCATAGACATCGGGCAGGAACTGCACCCCGCCCGCGGTCGGCACCGCGGTCAGATAGGTCAGGAACACCGGCACCGGCTGGGGCAGTGGTTCATGCTGCTCGGGCGCATCGCTGTCGGTCGTCGGCGTCTTGCCGAAGAACCAGCGCCCCAGCCGCTGCGCATCCTCCAGCCGGACGCAGCCATTGCTATAATGGCGATCCTCCTTGGCGAACAGGTCGCGCTGGGGCGTGTCGTGCAGATATATGCCCAGATCGTTGGGGAACATGAACTTGATCCGCCCCATGGCATTGGTGCCGCCGGGCAACTGCCGCACGCGCACTTCGCTCTGTCCGGCCGCCACCGCCTGCCAGTCGATCGCGCTCTGCGCCAGCGGCGCAGGATTGGCGCTCCAGTCGGACAGCGCCTCATAGTGAAGGCTTTTCAGCGACGCGCCGCTCAGTATCTTGGGCGCAACCTTGCGCTCCACCAGGTCGGACGGGATGTTCCAATAGGGGTTGAGCGTCGCATAACGGATCATCCCCGCCATCAGCGGCGTCTGCGTCTCCTTCGTGCCGGCGACGACCTTCATCGTGCCGTCCAGCGCGCCCTTGCTATAATACCAGAGCCGCGCCGAGGCCGCGTCCACCACCACATGACGGGTCCAGGGGCCGGGCAGCACGCGCGCCCGCTCCAGATTGAGCGCCAGCAGCCGGTCGTAGCGGTCCGGCCCGTCGTTCAGCGCCGCGATCGTCATCGCGCCCGCGACGCCGTCGGGCTTGAGGCCATGGTCGGTCTGGAACGCCTTCACCTTCGCCGCCAGCGCCTTGTCATAGGCGACGCCGTCCGACAGGCCGAGCCGATGGCGCAGCAGCGTGATTTCCGGTGTCTTTCCGCCGGGGCGCAGCTTGACGCCTTCGGGGATCTGCACCGCGGGCAGTCCGCCCCATGTGTCGAGATAATGCGCCCGTGCGCTGCGCAACCGCATATAGAGCGGACTCATCCACCCGGCGGTCTGGATATAGTCGGTCAGGGACGGGGCGAGCGATGCGGCGCGCACGATATCGGCCGGGCTGGGCGGTTTGGGTTCCGCCTCCTGGTCGATATAGCGCATCTTCACGCCCCTGGCCGGGCGGCGCATGTCGCCGACCAGCGCGGCGAAGGCGCGCGACAGAGCCAGGTCGGCGCGGGCGAGCGCTTTCGGGCTGCCCTCGGTGTCGGCCACCTCGATCAGGCGCTTGAGGTCGCGCGCGTCATAGTCGCGCGGGTTCAGGCCATCGGCCTCGCTATCCTCGATCAACGCCAGCAGCGCGTCGGCCTGCGGTCCGATGCGATCCTTTTCCACCCAGAGCGGCCAGAAACCGCGCGGGCTGTAGAAATCCTTGAGCTTGCCGCTGACGCCCGCGCGAATTTCGGCGGCGACGCTCGATTGGGCGGCCTTGTCGGCCGCGCTGCTCTGCGCCAGCGCTCCAGAAGGCACCGCGGCGGCGGCCAGCAGGCAGGCGAGCAGCGAAAGCGAAGGGGCGCGACGAACTCGCCGCGCCCGAAATACCGCGTGGATCAGCCGCGTTCTCCCCGGCGCGACGGCGGCGGAGGCGGAGGCGGCGGGCAAGGCGGCCCCTGGACGGCGTGATAGATTCCGTCGGCAGTATAATATCCATCGACATAGCCGTCGCCATCGCGGTCGGCGGCGACGGTTCCGGCAATGGCGCCGGGGCCGACCGGCGGCGCGGCCGTGACCGGCGCTTCATTCTTGGCACAGGCGCTCAGCGCCAATAGACCGCCAGCGGCCAAAGCCAGATATTTATAGTGCATAAAAACTCCCTGAACGCCCCAGGCGGCAGGCCGCCTTGCGCCGTTAGACTCCTCGCCGCGACCCATGCGGCTCGACGTCAACGTGCAGGCACGGAATAAAATCCATTACCCGATCGAAATGACGATAAAGCGTGGCCTATCAGCGCCGAACCGCCATAGGAGAAAGTAAGGTGTTCCCGCGCCCATTAGATTCAGGCGACCCATTCCGCCGACGGGATGCCCTGCGCATAAAGCAGCACCGACAGGTCGCCATAGACGATCTCGGCCGCGGCGGCGGCGCGCGTCACCGGCTTGGCATGATAGGCGACGCCCAGCCCCGCGCCCTGGATCATCGGAATGTCGTTGGCGCCGTCCCCCACCGCCAGCGTCAGCGTCCGGTCGATGCCGCCCGCGATCGCCGCCTCCAGTTCGGTCCGCTTGCGCGCGGCGTCCACGATCGGCGTGGTGACGGTGCCCAGAAGCGCGCCGTCGGCAATCTCCAGCACATTGGCCACATTGGCGTCGAAACCGATCTCCGCCCCCACCGGCCCGGTGAAGCGGGTGAAGCCGCCCGACACAAGCAAAGTCTTCGCGCCCCGCGCCTTCATCGTGCGGACCAGCGCCTTGGCGCCGCCCATGATGACCACCCGTTCCTCGCGGCACTGATCGATGGCGCTGTCGGGCAAGCCCTTCAACAACGCGACCCGGCCATGCAGCGCGCCTTCGAAATCCAGTTCACCGCGCATCGCCCGCTCTGTGATCTCGGCAATCTGCGGTTTGATGCCCGCATAGTCGGCCAGTTCGTCGATGCACTCGACCGTAATCATGGTGGAATCCATGTCGGCGATCAGCAGCGTCTTTGCGCGGGTCGCAACCGGCTGGACGATCACGTCCACCTTGTCGCCCACGCCGTTCAACGCCGCGCGGGCCGCGACCGGATCGACGGCGAAGAAGATATCGGCCGCCTTGTCCTCGTCCAGCCATGCGACATCGCCCGGCTGGCATCCGGCGTCGCGCAACCGGTCGATGGCCTGTGCAATATCCCCCTGCCCGATCGAGCCACTTGCCACTAAGGTCGCGACGAACATGCACACTCCTGAACCATCATCGGGCGAATCCGGCCCGCGCGTCGCGCTTATTGCCGGGCCGACCGCCAGCGGCAAGAGCGCGCTCGCCATCGCGCTCGCCAAGGCCACGGGCGGCGTCGTCATCAATGCCGACGCCAGCCAGGTCTATACGGACCTTGCGATCCTGTCCGCCCGCCCCTCAGCCGAAGAGATGGGCGATGTGCCCCATCGCCTGTTCGGCCATATCGACGGGGCGGAAGCCTGCACCGCGCCGCGCTGGGCGGCCGAGGCGAAGGCGGAGATCGCCGCCGCCCATGCGGCGGGCAAGCTGCCGGTGCTGGTCGGTGGCACCGGCCTCTATATCCGCACGCTGCTGGACGGCATCGCCCCGGTGCCGGACATCGACCTCGACATCCGCGCCACCGTGCGCGCCCTGCCGGTCGCCGACGCCCATGCCGCGCTGACCCGCGAAGACCCCGAAGCCGCCGCCCGCCTTGCCCCGGCCGACACCACCCGCGTCGCCCGCGCGCTGGAGGTGGTGCGCTCGACCGGCCGCCCGCTCCAGCAATGGCAGCAGCATAAGGCAGGCGGCATCGCGGGCCGCATCACCCTGGCCCCCATGATCCTGCGCCCGCCACGCGACTGGCTGATCGACCGCTGCGACCGGCGCTTTGCGCAGATGATCGAACAGGGCGCGGTGGCGGAAGTGGCGGCGCTGCTGATCCGCAACCTCCATCCCGACCTGCCGGTGATGCGCGCGATCGGCGTGCCGGACATCGCGGCCTATCTGCGCGGAGACAGCGATCTGGACATCTGTATCGCCAAGGCGAGCCTGGCCACCCGCCAATATGCCAAGCGGCAATATACCTGGTTCACCAACCAGCCCCCACCCGCCTGGCCGCGCGAAGAACGAGAGATAGATGCTAAAATCATTGATGAATTAGCAACTAAATTACAACAATAGGGGTTGACCCGTCATTTTATGTCCACTAGAGGCAGCCTCCTTGCCATCGCAGGCGTGCTGTCGCAAAGGACGTCGCCCTGCACCCAGAACAGAAGGATTTTATCGTGGCCGAAAAGAGCGGCGCGGACATATTGGTCGAATGCCTGATCGATCTCGGTGTCGAGGTCGTGTTCGGCTATCCCGGCGGCGCGGTGCTGCCGATTTATGACGCGCTCTACAATCATCCCACGATCAAGCATGTGCTGGTCCGCCACGAACAGGGCGCGACCCACATGGCGGAGGGCTATGCCCGGTCGACCGGCAAGCCCGGCGTCGTGCTGGTCACGTCCGGCCCCGGCGCGACCAATGCGGTCACCGGCATCACCGACGCGCTGATGGATTCGATCCCCATGGTGGTCATCACGGGCCAGGTGCCCACGCAACTGATCGGCACGGACGCTTTCCAGGAAGCGGACACGATCGGCATCACGCGCCACTGCACCAAGCACAACTATCTGGTGAAGTCGCCGGCCAAGCTGGCCGAGGTCGTGCATGAGGCCTTCCATATCGCCACCACCGGCCGCCCCGGCCCGGTCGTCGTCGACATTCCCAAGAATGTCCAGATCGCGACCGCGCCCTATGCGAAGCCGGAACTGAAGGTCCATGCCAGCTACCATCCGCAGACAAAGGCGGATGCGGCGGGCATTGACGCGGCGGTCGAAATGCTGGCGGCGGCGGAACGGCCGATCCTCTATACCGGCGGCGGCGTCATCAATGCCGGGCCGCAGGCCAGCGCCTTGTTGCGCGAACTGGCGGCGCTGACGGGCGCGCCCGTCACCTCGACCCTGATGGGTCTGGGCGCTTATCCCGCGTCCGGGGACGCATGGCTGGGGATGCTGGGGATGCACGGCACCTATGAAGCCAATTGGGCGATGAATCAGGCGGACCTGATCCTGTGCATCGGCGCGCGCTTCGACGATCGCGTGACGGGCCGACTGGATGCCTTCGCGCCCAACAGCCGCAAAGTCCATATCGACATCGACCGCAGCTCGATCAACAAGATCGTCGATGTCGATGTCGCCATCGTCGCCGACGTCGCCAGCGCACTGGACGACATGATCGCGCTGTGGAAGCAGCGCGGGCACCAGAAGGCGGATCTGACGCAATGGTGGGCGCGGATCGACGGCTGGCGTGCGAAGCGCAGCCTGGACTATGCCGAAAACGGCGTCGAGATCATGCCCCAGCGCGCGATCGCCGACCTGTACAAGGCGACCCAGGCGACCGGCAAGGATGTCATCATCACCACCGAAGTCGGTCAGCACCAGATGTGGGCGGCCCAGCATTTCGGCTTTGAGGCGCCCAATAAATGGCTGACCTCGGGCGGGCTCGGCACCATGGGCTATGGCTTCCCGGCCGCCATCGGCGCGCAGATGGGCAATGCCGACAGCCTGTGCATCTGCATCGCGGGCGACGCTTCGGTCCAGATGAATATCCAGGAACTGGGCACCGCCAGCCAGTATCGCCTGCCGGTGAAGCTGTTCATCCTCAACAATGAATATATGGGCATGGTCCGCCAGTGGCAGGAACTGACCTATGAAAGCCGCTATTCCAACAGCTATTCGGACAGCCTGCCCGACTTCGTGAAGCTGGGCGAAGCCTATGGCTGGACCGGCATCCGCATCGAGGGGCCGCAGGAGCTGGAGGCCGGCATCCGCCAGATGCTGGAAACCGACGGCCCGGTGATCGTCGATTGCCGCGTCGCCAAAATGTCCAACTGCTTCCCGATGATCCCGTCGGGCGCGGCGCACACCGACATGCTGCTCGACCCCAGCCAGGTCGAAGGCGTGATGTCGGACGAGGCGAAGGCGCTCGTATGATGGCCATCCTGTGACGCAGCATCTGAAGCTCCGCATCCATGTGACGGAGCCCTGGGATTTCGAACGGATCGCGGGCATGGCCGACATTACCGGCTGGACCACCGATCATGCCGACCCGGACAATGAGGAATGGGAAGTGCATCTGGACGAAGGGTTCGATTTTCACGAGCGGCATATCGGCACATTGCTGGCCGGTCCCCGCTATGTGGGCGAACATCTGGTCCGCATGTTCGATGCGGTGACGGGTTTTCCCGTTCGCCTCGCCCATCGGCAGGACGGCGGCTGGCACTATGCCTTCACCGCGATGATTTCGCAGCGCTATGACGATCATGATGATGGCGCGGTTACGGATAACGGGACAAGCATCTGATGCATATCCAGGAAGAACTCAGCCAGCGGCACGTTCTGTCGCTGACCGTTTCGAACGAGGCGGGCATATTGGCGCGCATCGCGGGCCTGTTCACCGCGCGCGGCTATAATATCGACAGCCTGACCGTGGCGGACATCACGCAGGACCATGGCGTCAGCCGCATCACCATCGTCACCAACGGCCCGCCCAAGGTGATCGACCAGATCATCGCCCAGCTCGACCGGCTGGTGCCGGTGCACAAGGTCACCGACCTGACCGAAGCCGGTCCCTTCGTCGAGCGCGAACTGGCGCTGGTGAAGGTCGCGGGCACGGGCGAGGACCGGATCGAGGCGCTGCGCCTGGCCGACGTGTTCCGCGCCAAGGTGGTCGATACGACGATCGAGAGCTTCATCTTCGAGATTACCGGCACCACCGACAAGATCGACAATTTCGTCGCCCTGATGCGCCAGATCGGCCTGGTCGAAGTCGGCCGCACCGGCGTCGTCGGCCTGATCCGCGGAAAAGAGGCGAACTGATCTAAATTCCCTCTCCCCTTGTGGGGGGGGGGAGGGTTGCGCAGGCTAGGCGGCGCAGCCGCCTGGTCGAAGCTGGGAGAGAGGGCAGCGACCTCACGGCCGCCCCCACCCCTCTCCAACTCCATCTGGGTCCGGCTTCGCCGAACCAAGATTTCATATCCTCTCCCCCGGCGGGGCGAGGAAATCTGTTCGAGGGAAGAGACACATGAAGGTTTATTACGATCACGACGCGGACATCGGCCTGATCAAGGGCAAGAAGGTCGCCATCCTGGGTTACGGTTCGCAGGGTCACGCCCATGCGCAGAATCTGCGCGACAGCGGCGTCGCCGAAGTCGCCATCGCCCTGCGCGCCGGTTCGCCGTCCGCGAAGAAGGCCGAAGGCGCAGGCTTCAAGGTTCTGCCCAACGCCGAAGCCGCCGCCTGGGCCGACGTGCTCATGATCCTGGCGCCCGATGAGCATCAGGCCGCCATCTACGCCGCCGACATCCACGAAAATCTGCGCCCCGGCGCGGCGCTGGCCTTCGCCCATGGCCTCAACGTCCATTTCGGTCTGATCGAAACCCGCAAGGACGTGGACGTCATCATGATCGCGCCCAAGGGTCCGGGCCACACCGTGCGCAGCGAATATCAGCGCGGCGGCGGCGTGCCCTGCCTGATCGCGGTCCATCAGGACGCGACCGGCAACGCCCATGACATCGCCCTGTCCTACGCCAGCGGCGTGGGCGGCGGTCGCAGCGGCATCATCGAAACCAACTTCCGCGAAGAATGCGAAACCGACCTGTTCGGCGAGCAGGCTGTCCTCTGCGGCGGCGCGACCGCGCTGGTCCAGGCCGGTTTCGAAACGCTGGTCGAAGCCGGCTACGCGCCGGAAATGGCCTATTTCGAGTGCCTGCACGAACTCAAGCTGATCGTCGACCTGATGTATGAAGGCGGCATCGCCAACATGCGCTATTCGATCTCGAACACCGCCGAATATGGCGATATCAAGACCGGCCCGCGCATCATCACCGAAGAAACGAAGAAGGAAATGAAGCGCGTGCTGGCCGACATCCAGTCGGGCCGCTTCGTCAAGGACTTCGTCCTCGACAACCGCGCTGGCCAGCCGGAACTCAAGGCCAGCCGCATCGCGGCCCAGCGCCACCCGATCGAGGAAACCGGCGCCAAGCTGCGCGCCATGATGCCCTGGATCGGCGCCAACAAGCTGGTGGACCAGGAAAAGAACTAAGTCCCAGATGAAAGCGTAACCGGAACGATCCGTTTCCGGTTACGGCTCTGGCACAATCGAGGGGCGTGGCTTATTCAAGCTGCGCCCCTTGAGCGTTTACGGAGAGTCTGTCTCATGAAGAAATTTCTGATCCCCGCCGCCGCCTTCATCGCCATTGCCGGCGGCTCCGTCGTCGTCGCCCAGATGCCGACCGCCGCGCCGGGTTCGAAGGACGTCGCCAAGGTCACCGGCGGCACCTACAAGGTCGATGGCGGCCATACCCAGGTCGTCTTCGCCTGGGACCATATGGGCTTCACCAATAATGCCGGCACCATCGCCGAGCCGACCGGCACGCTGATGCTGGATAAGGCGAACCCCGCCGCATCCAAGGTGTCGGTCGAATTCACCATCGCCAATCTGCGCACCGGCGTGGCGAAGCTGGACGAGCATCTGATGAAGGCCGACTTCTTCGACGCCGCCAAGTTCCCGACCGCGACCTTCGTGTCCACCAGCGTGAAGCCAGAAGGCGCGAGCGGCGCCGAAATCACCGGCAACCTGACCATCAAGGGCGTGACCAAGCCCGTCACGCTGGACGCCGAATTTTACGGCGCTGGCGTGCAGCCGATGAGCAAGAAGGAAAATGTCGGCTTCGTCGCCACCGGCACGATCAAGCGCAGCGACTTCGGCATGGGCTATGGCGTGCCGGTCGTCGGCGACGCGATCGAGTTGAAGATCATCGCCGGCTTCGAAAAGCAATAAGCCGTGCGCCGTCCGGCGCAAGCCGCGCTGCTTCTGAGCATCGTCGCGCTTGCGCCGGCGGCCACCGCGCCGACGCCCCTCTATGCGCCCGGTACTTATCGGGTCGATAACCTAGCGACCAGGGCGCATTTCCATGTGAAGGCGCTGGTCGGCGGCTATGAAGGCGACTTCGTCGCGCCCGAAGGCGCGGTGGTGATCGACCCCGCGCAGCCCGACCGCGCGACCGTCGATATCGTCTTCCCGGTCGAAAAGCTGACCACCGGCGACGCCTCCATCGACGCGATGCTGAAGGGCGACAGCTTCTTCGACATGGCGAAATTTCCCACCATCCGCTTCATGGCGCAAAATGCCCCGCTGGCGCGCAGCGATGCGCCCACACCCATTGCCGGCGAACTGACGATGCACGGGCAGACCCGCCCCGTCACCCTCTCCGTCCGGCTGGTCGGTACGCCCCCGGACGAAGCGCCGGACCTGTCCACCATGCATTTCTCCGGCGCCATGACGGTCGAACGCAGCCAGTTCGGCATGGGTTTCGGCCGCCCCTTCGTGTCCGACAAGGTGGACCTCAGCGTCGACGCCATTTTCAGCCGCGCCCAATTATGAGCTTTACCCCTCCCCCACAAAAGGGGTAAGGGGACGCATCATGCAGAGCGTCAGCCTTCTTACCCTGCTACGACTTACACGCCCTTAGGCGTGGTTTTTATGCTGCCTTTCGACTATGGGCAGCACCGATCCGCCTAAGGGCATTCATCGCAGTCAAGTCGTATACCGGAAAGCGCCGACCCGCGCGCCGCTGGCAAAGAAGTAGTTTGATCCCATGATGCTGACCGATCCCTCGCAGAAATACCGCGCCTTCCCCCAGGTGGACCTGCCCAATCGCCAATGGCCTGCGCAGGTCATCACCGCGCCGCCGCGCTGGCTGTCGACCGACATGCGCGACGGCAACCAGTCGCTGATCGACCCGATGAATGCGGAAAAGAAGCGCCGCTTCTTCGACCTGCTGCTGAAGGTCGGCGTCAAGGAAATCGAGATCGGCTTCCCCGCTGCGGGCGCGACCGAATTCGACTTCATTTCCGGGCTCGTCCGCGACGGCGCAATCCCCGACGACGTGATCGTCCAGGTGCTGACGCAGGCGCGCGCCGACCTGATCGCCACCACCTTCGAATCGCTGCGCGGCGCGCCCAAGGCGATCGTCCATGTCTACAACGCCGTGTCGCCCGCCTGGCGCAACATCGTGTTCCAGATGAGCCGGCCGGAGATCAAGGAGATCGCGGTCAACGCCGCCAAGCTGCTGCGCGACAATGCGGCGGCCCAGCCGGACACCGACTGGCATTTCGAATATTCGCCCGAAACCTTCTCCACGGCCGAACTGGATTTCAGCCTGGAGTGCTGCGAGGCGGTGATGGACATCCTCCAGCCCACGCCCGATCGTCCGCTGATCCTGAACCTGCCCGCGACGGTCGAATGCGCGACGCCCAACATCTATGCCGACCAGATCGAATGGATGTGCCGCAACATCTCCAGGCGCGACAGCGTCGTCATCTCGCTGCATCCGCATAACGACCGCGGCACCGGCGTCGCGGCGGCGGAACTGGGCCTGATGGCCGGCGCGGATCGCGTCGAAGGCTGCCTGTTCGGCAATGGCGAACGCACTGGCAATTGCGACCTGGTGACCGTGGCGCTCAACATGTACACGCAAGGCATCAACCCGCTGCTGGACTTCAGCGACATCGACGAGGTCATCCAGACCGTCGAATATTGCAACCAGTTGCCCGTCCACCCGCGCCATCCCTATGCCGGCGAACTGGTGTTCACCGCCTTTTCCGGCAGCCATCAGGACGCGATCAAGAAGGGCTTCGCCGCGCAGGAAGCGCGCAACGACCTGATCTGGGACGTGCCCTATCTGCCGATCGACCCCAAGGATCTGGGCCGCGATTATGAAGCGGTCATCCGCGTCAATTCGCAATCGGGCAAGGGCGGCGTCGCCTGGGTGCTGCAACAGGACAAGGGCTATAAGATGCCCAAGCGGATGCAGGCCGAATTTTCCAAGGTCGTGCAGGCGATGGCCGACGAAAGCAGCCGCGAACTCAACGCCTCTGACATCTGGAGCGCGTTCCAGACCCATTACCGCCTGTCGGGCGAGCAGGCCTATAGCCTGATCGACTATCATGAAAGCGGCGTGGCGGGCGATCGCATCTTCACTGGTAAGATCACCCATGAAGGCGTGGAGCGCTCCATTTCCGGGCGCGGCAACGGCCTGCTCTCCTCGGTGCTGGCCGCGCTGCGCGACGAATTCGGCGTGCAGCTCGAGATCGCCGACTATAGCGAACATGCGATCGGCGCAGGCAGCGACGTGAACGCCGCCGCCTATGTCGAATGCCGCACCCCCGACGGCCGCACAGTCTTCGGCGTGGGCACCGACGCGGATGTCGCGACGGCGTCGGTGCAGGCGGTGCTGTCGGCGGCGAATGGGATTGCGGTGCGGGGTTAAGCGCCTACCCGACACCTACCCCCGTTCGGTTCGAGCTTGTCGAGAACTGTTCTCGACGGACGCTTCTCGACTTCGCTCGAAGCTGCTCGAACCGAACGGGATAGAGAGGGTAAGCCCGTCCCCTACTTCGCCAGCCCGCGCACCACCGCGTCCCACTGCTCCAGCGATTCCCTAATCCCCGCCACCGGCACCCGTTCGTTCAGCCCGTGGGCGAAGCCATCCTCCGCCTTCATGAACAGGCTGGACACGCCATAGCTGGGCACCCCCAGCGCGCGAAAATAGAGGCTGTCGGTGGCGCCCGCCGACATGCCCGGCATCACCGCGACGCCCAGCGCCCGCGCCGTCACCGCATCGCGCACCACCTTCATCACGTCTGCGCGCAGGGGCGACGCGTCGCTGGCGAGCGGATCGCCCAGCGTCTTCACACGCGCGCTCGGATCGGCCACCACCTTCACCAGTTGCGCCTTCACATCCTCGATGGTGACGCCTGGGAAGATGCGGCAATTCACCTGCACCTTCGCGCTCTGCGGCAGGGCGTTGAGCGCATGGCCGGCGCTCGCCATCGTCGCGACGCAGGTGGTGCGGACCTGCCCGACAAATTCCGGCCGGGTCGACAGCAGTTCCGCCGCCGCCGCGTCGCCCGTATCGGCATAGCGCTTCATCGCCTGTCCCACTTCGCCGCCGATCCGGTCGGCGGACAGCGCCAGCGACGCCCTGGTCAGTGCGTTCCGCATCGGCGGGAACTGATAGGCCGCGATCGCGTCGATCGCCTTGGCCATGCGATAGATGGGATTGCCCGGCGTCGGGGCGCTCGAATGACCGCCCGCATCGGTGAAGGCGAATTCGAAATCCGCATAGCTCTTCTCGCCCGCCTGCAACTGGTACAGCACCGGCCTGCCCTCGTCGTTCAGCAGCCCGCCGCCGCCATCGCCGTTCAGCAGCAGTTCGATGTCCTTATATTGCCCCGCCAGCGCCTTGGTCGTCACCATGTCGGTTTCCTCATCCCCCGACAAAAGCAGGATGACGGTCCGGCGCGGTTTCCAGCCTTCCTTCTTCAACTGCGCCATGGTCGAGACCATCATCGCGACGTCATATTTATTATCCTCCGCCCCGCGCCCGAAGATGTAGCCATTCTCCTCCACCGGCACGAAGGGATTGCGGGTCCAGTCCGCCCGGTCCGCCGCGACCACATCCATATGGCCGATCAGCGCCATGGGCTTCAGCGTCGGGTCGCTCCCCAGAATCGTCGCGGCGAGGGTCGCCGTCTCGCCCATCGGCGTGATGACGATATCGGCGTCGGCAAAGCCCGCGGCCTTCAGCACGCCCGCATAATAGGCCGCCAGTTTCGGCACCTGCCCTTCGCCCTGCACCGTCTTGATCGCGACCGATCGCATCAGGATATCCTTGGCCGCCCCGGCATCCGCCGCCGCCATCGCGCCCTGCGGAAGCGCCAGCAGCGCCAAAGCCGAACATGCGCCGCGCATCATCATAGTGTGAACTCCCCGATGGATCGATATCGCCTGTCTGGCATAGCGGATCGATCACGCCAATGCGTTGATCCCCCACAGCGGAAAGAGGGCCACCTTATCCCTGTTATACACACGTTAAGAATTGCTTGCGCGCAATCGACCGGCCACCACCCGATATAGGCGGCCGGTCGCCCAGAGGAAACAGACATGGCCCTTCCTTATCGCAGTTTCGGATTTCAGGTTCTGGCCGGCATGGTCGTTGGCCTCTTGCTGGGCCTTGTCGCCCGCCAGATCGGCGCGGGGCCGGATGGCGACCTCAACTGGCTGGCGACCGCGCTCAAGACGGTCGGCTCTATCTTCGTCTCGCTGCTGAAGGCGATCGTGCCGCCTCTGGTCTTCGCCGCCATCGTCGCATCGATCGCCAATCTGCGCGCGCTGGACAATGCCGCGCGGCTGGCCGGGCAGACCCTGCTCTGGTTCGCCATCACCGCGTTGATCGCGGTCGCGATCGGCATCGCCATCGGCGTCATCGTCCAGCCGGGCGCGGGCCTGCACGGCACGGCGCTCGCCATGGGCAAGAGCGAGAACATGGGCGGCTGGCTCGATTTCCTCAAGGGCCTGGTCCCGGCCAACAGCCTGGCCCTGTCGGGCAGCACCAAGATCACCGACGGCAGCGCGTCCACCAGCATCAGCTTCAACATCCTGCAATTGCTGGTCATTTCGATCGCGGTCGGCCTCGCCACCTTGAAGGTCGGGGAAAAGGCCGACCCCTTCCTCGGCTTCGTCCGCTCGCTGCTCGCGGTGGTGCGCGCGCTGCTCGGCTGGGTCATCCGCCTGACACCGATCGGCTCGGCCGCGCTCATCGGCACCGCCATCGCCACCTATGGCTGGAGCGCGCTGGCGCAGCTTGGCACCTTCACCGCCGCCATTTACCTGGGCCTCGCGCTGGTGCTGCTGGTCGTCTATCCGCTGCTGCTGGTCGCCAATGGCCTGAAACCCGGCCCTTATTTCGCCAAGGCCTGGCCCGCGATCCAGTTGGGCTTCGTCTCGCGCTCCTCGGTCGGCACCCTGCCCGTCACCGAAGCCGTGACCGAACGGCTGGGCGTGGACAAGGGCTATGCCGCCTTCGCCATTCCGCTGGCCTCCACCACCAAGATGGACGGCTGCGCGTCGATCTATCCTGCGCTGGCGGCGATCTTCGTCGCGGGCTTCTACGGCATCCCGCTCCACTTCGTGGACTATGCGCTGATCGTCTTCGTATCGGTCATCGGATCGGCCGCGACGGCGGGCCTGACCGGCGCGATCGTGATGCTGACGCTGACGCTCTCGACGCTGGGCCTGCCGCTGGAGGGCGTAGGGCTGTTGCTGGCGATCGACCCGATTCTGGATATGGGCCGCACTGCGGTCAACGTCGCGGGCCAGGTGCTGGTCGGCGTCATCGTCGCCAAGCGGGAAGGGATACTGGACGAGGCGGCTTATTATGGCGAGGGCGCGCTGGTAGAGGTTTAGGGCATAGCCGCTGCCAATATACGGAAGCTGCCCACCATTCCATCCGGGCAGGTTCCGTCTCTTTGGCGCTTTCTATTCCGCCGCCTCGGTCTCATGCACCGTCTCGGCTGACGCCATGCCCGGCGCATCCGATGCTCCGCCAAGCTTGTCGCGAACACCCTTCTCGATCCGTTGTCCCGTTTCCGGGTCGATATTGCGCCAATAGGCAAAGGCGCGCATCAGCACCTTCTCACTCACGCCGTCGCACAAATGGCCCACGACATTGTCGACCAGCCGCGCACGCGCGGCATCGTCCATCACATCGCGCACCAGCGCGCCGGGCTGGCTCCAGTCATCATCGTCCGCACGCAAACTATATGCGGTTCGCACCATTTCGCCGTCCGCCTGCCAAAGCCCGGCCTCATGGGCGTCGGCCTGCGCCGCCGGACCACCATAGCTATTGGGCGCATAGACCGGATCGGTCGCTTTCGCGACGCGCATGGCGCCTGCCTGCGAATAGCTATGGACAGGCGCGACCGGCTGGTTGACCGGTATCTGCTTGTAGTTGACGCCGAGCCGGGCGCGATGGGCATCGGCATAGGAGAAGCCGCGCGCGAGCAGCATCTTGTCGGGTGAAAGGCCCACGCCGGGCACCATATTGTTGGGTTCGAACGCAAGTTGCTCGATCTCGGTGTGAAAATCGGTCGGGTTGCGGGTCAGCATCAACTTGCCGACCTCGATCAACGGATAGTCCGCGTGCGGCCAGGTCTTGGTCAAATCGAACGGATTGATCCGGTAGGTCTTGGCGTCCTCATAGGGCATGATCTGTCATTTAAGCGTCCAGCTTGGATGATCGCCCTTGGCAATGGCATTGAAGAGGTCGCGGCGATGATAGTCGCCGTCCTTGCCGGCCATCTTGTCGGCGTCATCCTGAGTGAAACACGCGTTGCCGTCGCCCAGATCGGTGTGAAAATGGAACTTGACCCAGAATTTCTCGCCGTCGGCATTGATGAGTGAATAAGTATGGCTGGAATAGCCGTTCATCTCGCGCCACGTCTTGGGAATCCACCGATCGCCCATCAGATAGGTCACCTGATGAGCGCTTTCGGGCGACAATGTCCAGAAATCCCACTGCATGTCATGATCGCGCAAGCCATTGTCGGCCCTGCGCTTCTGCGAGCGTATGAAGTGCTGAAACTTCATCGGATCGCGCACGAAGAAGATCGGCGTATTGTTGCCGACCATATCGAAATTGCCTTCCTCGGTATAGAATTTTACTGAGAAACCGCGCGGATCGCGCCATGTGTCGGGGCTGCCACGCTCGCCCGCAACGGTCGAAAAGCGCATGGCGACATCGGTTTTAGCCCCCGGCTGGAACAGCTTTGCCTTGGTATATTTCGCGACATCCCCGGTGACTTCGAAATGCCCGAATGCACCGCTCCCCTTTGCGTGCGGCTGTCTCTCGGGGATCTGCTCCCGGTTGAAGTTCGCCATCTGCTCCAGCAGATAGTGATCGTTGAGCAGGATCGGCCCGTCGCTGCCGACACTGAGTGAATATTCGTCGCTCTGGACAGGGATGCCGGCGTCGTTAGTGGTGCGGGGGACAGACGGATCGGTCATCGGGTTTCCTCGGTTTTTTTGAATCGGCTATATAGCCCTACCCACGAGACTGTCGGCGGTTCCATCGACCATGCCGATCACGGTGTTTGATGCGCGCCCTTTCTGCCCGACCACCATCTCCGCCACTTCCCTCTCGACATAAACGAACACCACTTCGCAAAAACCCTCCTATTGCGAAGTCCGCCCTGCGTAGCCGCACCCGCGCAAAAGCGAACGCTGCGACGGTGTGAACTTCGCAGCCTTCGCCAATCGTCGCCTACTCCCAAAGCCCCCAACCCCGCCCTGTCCTACACGCCCGCCATCGGCTATAGCCCTTGCCCAAAGCGGCGATATGTCCCACGGACGCCCGCACCATCCGCATTCCCCACACAGCCATAAAGTCACACGCACCATGCCCCATCATCAGGTCCACATCATCGGCGGCGGCCTCGCCGGAACGGAAGCCGCCTGGCAGTTGGCGCAGGCCGGCATCCGCGTGCGCTTGTCGGAAATGCGCGGGAGCGGCGACATGACCCCGGCGCACCAGACCGAGGGGCTGGCCGAACTGGTCTGCTCCAACAGTTTCCGGTCCGACGATGCCGACAAAAATGCCGTGGGCCTGCTGCATCAGGAAATGCGCCGGCTGGACTCGCTCATCATGGCGAGCGCCGAACCGGCCAAGGTGCCCGCCGGCTCCGCGCTGGCGGTCGACCGCCATGTCTTTTCCGACGCCGTCACCCGCGCGCTCGCCGACCATCCCAATGTGGAGATCGTGCGCGAGCGGATCGACACGCTGCCCACAGAGGGCATGACCATCGTCGCCACCGGCCCGCTGACCGCGCCCGCGCTCGCCACCAGCATCGGCCAGGCGGCGGGCATGGAGCATCTCGCCTTTTTCGACGCGATCGCGCCGGTCGTCCATTTCGACAGCATCGACATGGACCAGTGCTGGATGGCCAATCGCTGGGACAAGATCGGCCCCGGCGGCGGCGAGGGGAAGGATTATATCAACTGCCCGATGGACAAGGACCAGTATCAGGCCTTCGTCCAGGGCCTGCTGGACGGCGAAAAGACCGAGTTCAAGGAGTGGGAGGCGAGCACCCCCTATTTCGAAGGCTGTATGCCGATCGAGGTGATGGCGTCGCGCGGCCCGGAAACGCTGCGCCATGGGCCGATGAAGCCGATGGGCCTCGACAATCCGCGCACCGGCCGCTGGCCCTATGCGGTGGTGCAGTTGCGGCAGGACAATGCCAGCGGCACTTTGTGGAACATGGTTGGTTTCCAGACCAAGCTGAAACATGGCGCGCAGGCCGAATTGTTCCGCACCATAGCCGGCCTCCAGAATGCCGAGTTCGCGCGGCTGGGCGGGTTGCACCGCAACACCTTCATCCAGAGCCCCAAGCTGCTCGACCCGACTTTGCGGCTGAAGAGCGCGCCGCATATCCGCTTTGCAGGCCAAATGACGGGCTGCGAAGGCTATGTGGAAAGCGCCGCGATCGGCCTGATCGCCGGGCGCTTCGCCGTGGCTGAACTGCTGGGCCGCGACCTGACCCCGCCGCCGGCCGACACGGCGCTGGGGGCGCTGCTCGGCCATGTGACCGGCAATGTGGTGAGCGCCGACTATCAGCCGATGAACGTCAATTTCGGCCTGTTCCCGACTTTGGACGACGTAAAGAAGAAGCAGCGCAAGGAAGCCTATACCTCCCGCGCCCGCGCGTCCTTCGGCCTGTGGATGGGGGAGATGGAACTCGCCTGATTACCCCATTCCCGTTGAGATCAACATTTACACTTCGCCTTCACCGCCCGCTTGGGCGCGGTGGCGGCGAACTCCGCCGGGGTCAGCTTGCCGTCCTTGTCGGCATCCGCCGCGCCGAACCGGTCCGCCGTCGCCACCGCCCATTCCTCGAACGACAACAGATTGTCGCCATCCTTGTCCAGCGCCTTGAACGCCTTGGTGCGGCTGCCCATCATCTCGACACGGGTGATGACGCCGTCGCGGTTCCGGTCGTAGCGGGCGAAGCGCTTCTGCTCGCGGCTCTGCGGACTCGCCTCGCCGGGCATCGGCGGCGCGTCGCCGACGGCATCGGGATCGCCCTCCGGCAGCGCCTCCATCTCCGGCGGTGGCGGCGGGGCGGAGGCAAGCTGGGGCACCGGCGCATTGTCCGCCCGCCCCTGCCACCAGAACAGGCCGCCCGCGACCAGCAGCAGCGCCGCCATGCCACCCGCCAGCAATCGCCCCATGCCGCCCTCCTCAAGTCCGTAGGCGGCCAGCCTATCCCGACCGACTAGCGTCCGACAAGCGCGATCCGCAGCAACCGTCCCGCCAGCGCCCGGGGCATGCCTCTGGGCGCGCCCCGCCCGGCCAGCACATCCTGCCGCGCCAGGGTGAAGGCGATCCGCAGCGGCTTCCATCCCCGCGGCCAGCGCGCGCCGTCAACCTGCGGCAGCAACTCGGACGCCAGAGCCAGCGCCGCTTCCGCCAGCGCCTTGTCCCCGACATGCCCGGCCAGATCCCACAGCGCCCAAACCTGCCCCGCCGCCGCCAGCCAGGGCGGCATCTCCGCCGCATCGGCCAGCGCCCGGAACAATCCCCCGCCCCGTCCCGTCGCATAGTCGCGCAGCCCCTGCACGTCGATGTCCGGCTCGACCACCAGCACTTCCCAGCCATCGATCAGCGCCACCAATCCCGGCGAACCGATCGCTCCCGTCACCCGCATCGCATCGACGACGGGCTCGCCCTGCCCCTTGATGCCGGCCGAATCGGCGATGACGTCATTCCACCAGGCAAGGCGCATCTGGCCGATCATCGCCTCGCTGGTGGTGCGCGCGACCTTGGCCAGCCGCGCATCGAACGCCCAGAGCGCACGATGCCGCGCCGCCTGCCCACCGCCGGCATGGGCCGCCAGCACCGCGCCGAACGGCGGCACGGCGTCTTCGTCAAGGCTCATCGGGCGACTCCCGTCGTGACAAGGCCTGCGCAGGTTATCGGTCCTTTAACCATCTTCCTCATACACATTCTAACGAGTGCGCCTGCATAGGCGGACAGGCTGCCCAACCCATATGTGGGGGGTCTCGGGCGCGACATGGGTGATTGCAGGCAAATGGGCAAGACAGAAGAGCATCGACAAGGCTTCCTGAAGCGGCTGGCGGGCAACCAGGCGGGCAACGTCATGGCGATGGTCGCTGCGGCGATCATCCCGCTCGCGGCGCTGATCGGCGGCGGACTCGACATGAGCCGCGCCTATATGGCGCGCGCCCGGATGCAGCAGGCCTGCGACGCCGCCGCGCTGGCGGGGCGCCGCGCCATGACCGGTTCCTCCATGAGCCAGGCCGACAAGGATGAAGCGAAGAAATTCTTCGATTTCAACTTCCCGCAAAATACTTTCCAGGCTGCGACCTTCGTCCCCGTGATCCAGAGCAAGCCGGGCGAAACCACCACGGTGCAGGTGACGGCGGAAACGACCATGCCGACCACCATCATGAAGATCTTCGGCTATCAGACCCTCCCGCTCGCCGTGACGTGCGAAAGCCGGTTCGACATCGGCAATACCGACGTCATGCTGGTGCTCGACACCACCGGGTCCATGTCCAGCAACATGACCGATACCGACGGCACCGTCATGACGCGGCTGGCCGCGCTCAAGCTGGCGGTGAAGGATTTCTACGATACGCTGGGCGCCGGGTCCGACACGACCGGGCGTATCCGCTACGGCTTCATGCCCTATAGTTCGACCGTGAACGTAGGTTATTCGTTGCCGGCCAGCGCTTTAATAGGTGGAACCACGGGTGAAACCTGGAATTACCAGACCCGCCGCCGCTACATCAGTAGCTACGCCAGTTCCACCAGCTATGGCAGCTGGACCAAAACGTCCGGATCTACGACCAACGGCAGTGGGACCGATGTCGGCGATCGCTGGACCTGTCCCAACGACCGCTCGGATACCGTCACTTCCACCAGTAGCAATTCGTCCAATCCGTCCACGACTGACGGCAACGGGGTGATCACAACCACCGGAACGGAAACGCGCGTCACCACCGGCATCAACTACACCAACGGCAGCTGCTATTATTCCAGCAACAAATACCGGAAGGATTGGACCTCCGTCACATATAACAGCTACACCGAACAGCGTAGCACGACCGTGACCCAGACGCCGCAATATAGCTGGCAATATGGGCAATATCCGCTCGACGTGTCGAATTACATCACCGGCAATGCGACCACCAATCCGACGTCCGTGACCGGGGCGACCACCGACGCCAACGGCACGACCGTGTCCGCGACCAACACATGGGCCGGTTGCATCGAGGAACGCGATACCGACAGCAGCATAACCGCGACGACTTCCACAACTGCCGTCCCGAATGGCGCCTACGACCTGCAGATCGATACCGCGCCCACAAACACCGCCACCAAATGGCGCCCCCATTGGCCGGATGTGGAGTTCGATCGCAGCGGCCGTTGGCTAAACGACAATCGCAATAACGACTATCGCTCCGGCACCGGCGGCTGGAATGCCTGCCCCAGCAAGGCGCGCAAGCTGGCGAGCTATTCCAGCCGCACAGCCGTGCCGACCGGCATGTCCAGCAGCTTCGACAGCTATGTCGATGGCCTGATAGCGATCGGCGGCACCTATCACGACATCGGCATGATCTGGGGTGCTCGCTTCCTGTCGCCGACGGGTATCTTCGCGACTGACAACGGCGCCGCACCCAATGGCTTCAACATCTCGCGCCACATCATCTTCATGACAGACGGCGATATGAGCGCCTATGATGCAGTCTACGGAGCCTATGGTTATCAAAAGCTGGACGCGCGCGTAGCCGCAGCCAGTACCGGTAACAGCGATCTGACCGCCATCCACAAACGGCGGCTGGAAATGCTTTGCAACGCGGTCAAGGGCAAGGGCATCACCATCTGGGTCGTCGGCTTCAAGGATCAACCGCCAACAGGCACCGCCGATTCGACGATGCTCGACACCGAGTTGCAGACTTGCGCCAACAGCAGCAACCATTGGTTCATGGCCTATAAGCCGTCCACGCTGCGTCAGAAGTTCAAGGACATCGCCAAGAATATCGGCGGCTTGAGGCTGTCGCAATGATCGGTCGGATCGGCAGCTTCCTCGCTCGCCTGCGCGCTCATGCGCGCGGCGCGACGCTGCTGGAATTCGGGCTGGTCGCCGGGCCGCTGATCCTGACCATCATGGCGATCGGCGATCTGGGCTATCAGTCCTATCTGCGCGCGGTGACGCGTGGCGTGTTGGAAAAGGCGTCGCGCTCCGCATCGGTCGGGACGCTCAACAGTACCGACATCGACACCTATATCGAGGCGCAAATGGCCGCGATCAACTCCAAGAACGGCACCACCTCCACGATCAAGAAAAGCTATTATAACTTCTCACGCGTCGGCAAGCCGGAGAAGATCACCACCGACACCGCACCATTGGGCAGTTATAATGCGGGCGACTGTTATGAGGACGCCAACGGCAATGGCGCCTATGACGCCGCAGGCGGATCGACCGGTCTCGGCAGCGCCGACGACATCGTCTATTATGAAGTCACCATATCGATGCCGCGCCTGTTCCCGATGGCGAAATTGCTGGGCTGGAGCGCGACCCAGTCCGCCACCGCCACCACCATCGTCCGCAACCAGCCCTGGGCGAACCAGGGCACGCCGACGATCCGATGCTCATGATGTCGGCACGCCCCCGCCTCACCGCCCTGATGCACCTGCTGCGCCGCGACGATCGCGGCCTGGCGCTCATCGAATTCGCCTTCTCGCTGCCGGTGCTGGTTATATTGTGCATGGCTGGCCTGGAATGCGCGAACCTGGCGCTGGCGCATATGCGCGTCAGCCAGGTCGCGATGCTGGTCGCCGACAATGCCGCGCGCGTGCGGACATCGATCGACGAAGCGGACATCAATGAGATCATGACCGGCGCCGACCTGTCGACCAACTCCTTGGGCCTGAAAGCCAATGGCCGGATATTCCTCTCCGACCTGGAGCCTAACGGAAAGACAGGTGCGAACGCCGGCCAATATATCCGCTGGCAGCGTTGCTGGGGCTCCGGCACCTTCACATCCAGCTATGGCGTGGCCGGTGATGGCGCCACAACGGCCAGCATGGCCAATGGCATGGGACCGGGCACGACGGCCGCGACGAAAGTGTCGGCCGCCAGCGGCACCGCGGTGATGTTCGTGGAGGTCGCCTATAATTATCAGCCGCTGATCACAAATTCGATCTTCGGCGCGAAAAACATCCGCTATACCAGCGCCTTCAACGTGCGCGAGCGAACCGACCAGGCGATCAAGAATGCCGGCAATCTCGCCACATCGGCCACCGCATCCTGTAGCTGATACAAAAAGGGCGGCCTTTCCAGCCGCCCTTCATTCTCATTTTTGATGCGTGCTTACTTGTAGCAGACCTTCTTGGCCGCCGCGACGACGCGGCTCGCGTCGATCAATGCGGCCTTTTCGAGGTTCGCGGCATAGGGCAGCGGCACGTCTTCGTTAGTGACGCGCAGGACCGGGGCGTCGAGATCGTCGAAGCCCTGCTCCATGACCACGGCAGCGATTTCCGACGCGATCGAGCAGGTCGGCCAGCCTTCTTCCACCACTACCAGGCGGTTGGTCTTCTTCAGGCTTTCCAGCACCGTCGCGGTGTCGAGCGGGCGCAGCGTCCGCAGGTCGATCACTTCGGCGTCGATGCCCTCACCCGCCAGCGTTTCCGCCGCGTCCAGCGCCAGCCCCACGCCGATCGAATAGCTGACCAGCGTCACATCCTTGCCCGGGCGCATGATCCGCGCCTTGCCGATCGGCAGGACATAATCGTCCAGCTTGGGCACGTCGAAGCTGCGGCCGTAGAGCAGTTCATTTTCCAGGAACACGACCGGGTCGGTCGAGCGGATCGCGGCTTTCAGCAGGCCCTTGGCGTCGGCGGCATCATAAGGTGCGATGACGATCAGGCCGGGGACGGCGGCATACCAGGGACCGTAATTCTGGCTGTGCTGTGCGCCGACGCGGCTCGCCGCGCCGTTGGGACCGCGGAACACGATCGGGCAGCGCATCTGGCCGCCGGACATGTAATTGGTCTTGGCGGCCGAGTTGATGATGTGGTCGATCGCCTGCATGGCAAAGTTGAACGTCATGAACTCCACGATCGGGCGCAGGCCGCCCATCGCTGCACCCGCACCGATGCCGGCAAAGCCATATTCGGTGATCGGCGTGTCGATGACGCGCTTGTCGCCGAACTCGTCCAGCAGACCCTGGGTCACCTTATAGGCGCCCTGATATTCCGCGACTTCCTCGCCCATCACGAAAACGCGCTCGTCCTTGCGCATTTCCTCGGCCATGGCGTCGCGCAGCGCTTCGCGCACGGTCGTCTTGACGAACTCGGTGCCTTCCGGAATCGCGGGATCCTGGACCGACGCCTTGACGTCACTCGCCAGCTTGGACGTGCCGCTTTCGGCCTTCTTGGGCGCTGACGCGGCTTCCGCCTTGGGCGCTTCGGCCTTGGGCGCCGGCGCGGCTTCTTCACCGCCCTCGCCCGCCATCTCGGCGATGACGGTGCCGACCTTCACGCCTTCGGTGCCTTCGGCGATCATGATCTTGCCGATCTTGCCTTCGTCGACGGCTTCGAATTCCATCGTCGCCTTGTCGGTCTCGATCTCGGCGAGGATGTCGCCGGACTTCACCTCATCGCCTTCCTTCACCAGCCATTTGGCCAGCGTGCCCTCTTCCATCGTCGGCGAGAGCGCCGGCATCTTGATTACGATACCCATTAATATTGCTCCACCAGCACGTCGGTATAGAGTTCGGACAGTTCAGGCTCTGGCGAGGTTTCCGCGAAATCGGCCGCTTCGGCGACGGTCTTGCGGATATCCTGGTCGATCACCTTGATGTCGTCCTCGCTGACGCCGGCCTCGATCAGATATTTCTTCACGCCTTCGATCGGATCGGACTTGTCGCGCATCGCCTGCACTTCCTCGCGCGACCGGTATTTGGCCGGGTCGGACATGGAGTGGCCGCGATAGCGATAGGTCTTCATTTCCAGCAGGATCGGGCCATTGCCCTCCTGCACCCACTTGAGCGCCTCTTCGGTCGCGCCGCGCACGGCCAGCACGTCCATGCCGTTGACCTGAAGCCCCGGAATGCGGAAGCTTTCGCCGCGACGATAAAGCTGGTCTTCCGCCGACGAGCGATTGACGCTGGTGCCCATGGCATATTGGTTATTCTCGATCACGAAGATGATCGGGAGCTTCCACAGTTCGGCCATGTTGAAGGATTCGTAGACCTGGCCCTGATTGGCCGCGCCGTCGCCGAAATAGGCGACGCACACACCACCATCGCCATTATATTTATGCGCAAAGCCCAGCCCCGCGCCCAACGACACCTGCGCGCCAACGATGCCGTGACCGCCAAAGAATTTATGTTCGACGCTGAACATGTGCATCGAACCGCCCTTGCCGCGCGAAATGCCGGCTTCGCGGCCGGTCAGTTCGGCCATGATGACATTGGGGTCGATACCATAGGCAAGCATGTGGCCGTGATCGCGATAGCCGGTGATGACGCTGTCCTTGCCGGGCTTCAATGCCGACTGGATGCCCACCGCGACCGCTTCCTGACCGATATAGAGGTGGCAGAAGCCGCCGATCAGGCCCAGGCCGTACAATTGGCCGGCCTTTTCCTCGAAGCGGCGGATGAGGACCATCTGCCGATAAAATTCCAGCAGTTCGTCCTTGCTGGCCTTGTAATCGGTCGGGGTCTGGGGGCGAGGCCGGTTATGGTCCGCGCCGGCAGCGGGTGCAGCCGCCTTTGCCGTTGCGCGTGAAGGACGCGGCGTCGTTGGTTTCGCCAAGGCTCTTATCCTTTTGCGTGGGGGTAGGATGGAAGGAAGGCCGATATAGCGGCAGAGTTGCATATATTGCAACGGCGGACCCCGCGGAATCCGGGCAGAACCAATAGCTGCGGCCAAAAATTGATGACGCGGAGCGCATCTGCGAAGGTGGCCTCGCAAGGCTCGCAGCAAAATTACCGAGAGGGCATTTTCAACGCAAAATCATTTCATGAGCCTGCGCAGGATGACCCGGCTCAATTTAGTGGCACGACCACTTCATCATGATGGATAACGCCCAATTGACGGCGGATCAGTTCGTCCGACAGATCGGGATCGACGCGGCGCGGATTGAGCAGGTCGACCCGGTTGTGCAGTTCGGCCCGCGCCGCCTGCACATGCTTCAATTCCGTTTTCGCCGCCTGCAACTGGCGCGAATAATCGCCCCAGGCGAGCACGCCATTGGACCCCAGCACGACATAGCCCGCGAAGAACAGCAGCAAAAGCAGCGCGATCGCGGGGCCGATGGCCGACCAGAGGAGGAGACGAAGTTTAGCGATATGCGCCATGGACCAGAAGAATCACAGGAAAAGGCCGACCGCAAGCGAAAAATGCGTCGCTTGCGGCCAGCCGAGTCTCCCGATGCTTAACGGAAGATCGAACGTCCCGCATATACGGCGATATCGCCCAGTTCTTCCTCGATGCGGATGAGCTGGTTATATTTGGCGAGCCGGTCCGAACGGGCGAGCGAGCCGGTCTTGATCTGCCCGCAATTGGTGGCGACGGCGAGGTCGGCGATGGTCGCGTCCTCCGTCTCGCCCGATCGGTGCGACATGACCGCGGTGTAGCGGGCGCGATGCGCCATATCGACGGCGGCCAGCGTCTCGGTCAGCGTGCCAATCTGGTTGACCTTGACCAGCAGCGAATTGGCCAGCCCCTTGCCGATGCCCATCGCCAGGCGCTTGGGGTTGGTGACGAACAGGTCGTCGCCCACCAGTTGGACCTTGTCGCCGATCTTGTCGGTCAGCGCCTTCCAGCCTTCGAAATCATCCTCGCTCATGCCGTCCTCAATCGACTTGATCGGATAGTCGGCGCACAAAGCGGCAAGATAGTCGGCCATTTCGACCGGCGAGAGGGACAGGCCCTCGCCCGAAATCTCATATTTGCCGTTCTTGAAGAATTCGGTCGCGGCGCAATCCAGCGCCAGCACGACGTCGTCGCCGGGCTTGTAGCCCGCCTTCTCGACCGACAGCATGATGAAGTCGAGCGCGTCGCGGGTCGAGGCGATGTTGGGCGCGAAGCCGCCTTCGTCGCCGACCGATGTCGCCAGCCCCTTGTCGTGCAGGCCCTTCTTGAGCGTGTGGAAGATTTCCGACCCGATCCGCACGGCGTCGGCGATGCTGTCCGCACCCACCGGCATGATCATGAATTCCTGGAAGTCGATCGGGTTGTCGGCATGTTCGCCGCCGTTGATGATGTTCATCATCGGCACCGGCAGCACATGCGACGACACGCCGCCGACATAGCGATAGAGCGGCAGGCCGCGCGCATCGGCAGCCGCCTTGGCGGCGGCAAGCGACACGCCCAGGATCGCATTGGCGCCCAGGCGCGACTTGTTTTCCGTGCCATCGAGCGCGATCATCGCGGCGTCGACTTCGCCCTGGTCCTCGGCATCCAGGCCGATCAGCTCGCCGGCAATCTCGTCATTGACCGCGGCGACAGCGGCCAGCACGCCCTTGCCGAGATATTGGCTCATGTCGCCGTCACGCTTTTCCACCGCTTCATAGGCGCCCGTCGACGCGCCCGACGGCACAGCGGCGCGCCCGAAGCTGCCGTCTTCCAGCATAACATCGACTTCGACGGTGGGATTGCCCCGGCTGTCGAGAATCTGGCGGGCGTGAATGTCGAGAATGGCGGTCATGATCGCTCCTGCACTTGCGGTCGTAACGGGCGGCCTGTGGCCGGGAATGCGCGCTCCGCTTAGCCAGCGCCTCCTCCAATGGCAATGCGGGGGGTTGCGCAGATGCAAAAAATGCCGATGGTCGAAAATGTAACGGCAACGGAACTGTAGGCCGCTGCGATGCATTTGAACCATGATGCCCGCGGCCTTGGCGGCCGCCATGCCGTATTTGAAAGGGAGACAAGAGGACCATGGCCGACACACCGGGAACCCCGCCTATCAAGCGCGTGAAGAAGACGGCAGCCGTCAAGCCGGTGAAGGCGAAGGCCGCCAAGCCCGCCATCGCGACGCCGTCGGCCCCTGCGGTCAAGGCCGCACCGGTCAAGAAAGCCGCCACGCGCAAGGCACCTGCCGCCAAGAAGCCGGGCAACGGTGCCGCCGCCCATGGCTGGACCGCGCAGATCGCCCCGATCAAGGCGCAAGCCGAAAAGGCCGCCAAAGCCGCTGCCGACAAGCTGAACGCAGTCGATTGGAAGGCGCATATCGACCCCATCAAGGAACAGGCTGGCAAGACCGCCAAGTCCGCCGCCGGCGTCGCCAAGGACAAGACCGGCACGACCTTGCAGAGTCTGGCGAAACTGATCGCCGACACCGCCGGCACCGTCGATTCCAAGCTCGGCCCGCAATATGGCGACTATGCCCGTCAGGCCGCTGAGTCGGTCGCTGGCGCGGCCGACACGCTCGATGCCAAGGATGTCGACCAGTTGCTGGGTGAAGCCCGCGATTTCGTGCGCAAGAGCCCGGCGGTGGCGATCGGCGCGGCGGCCGTGGTCGGCTTCGTGCTGATGCGTCTGGCCAAGGGATCGGATGACAAGGCCTGATGCAGACGCGCATTTCCTGACCGACGCACGATCCTGCACGGCGGGACGGAGGGCCAATTGATTGACGAGCCAGCGGATACGGCGGTGACGCCGCGCACCGATGGGCAGCCCGACGGCGCGCCCGATGAAAGCGTGCGTGAAGTGTTCGCGCGCCTCTACACCGACGGCCGCGCCTATGCCGCGGCCGAAGCGGAAAAGCAGAAGCTGCGTGCAGGCATTATCGGCGTCGGCGTGCGCAATGCCGCGATCTTCGGGATAGTGGCGCTCATGCTGGCCTTCGCCAGCATCGTCGCGCTGCTGGTGGGGCTGACGATCGCCCTGGCACAACTGATGGCGCCGCTCTGGGCGACCCTCATCGTCGTGAGCGGCGCTTTGATCCTGGTCGTGCTGCTGCTGCTGGCGGCCAAGGGCTGTATTACGCGAATGAAGAAGGCGATCGCGCCATGAACCTGGAAACCCGCTATCGCCAAGCTTGCGAACGCGCAGATGCCGCGCGTGGGCGCCTGGACCTGGCGGCGAAGGAAGCCAAGGCGCGCGTCGCGCCCGCGCGACTCAAACAGGATGTGAAGGACAAGGCGAGCAACGCGATGTTGAACGGCATGGCGAATGTGGCGGCGCAAGCGCAGCAGAGGCCTGTCGCAATTGGCGCAGCGGCCGCCGCCTTCGGGCTATTTCTTGCGCGACGTCCGCTGGCGGCACTTTTCCGGCGGCTATACGTTCGCTTCCAGGACACCCAGACATATAATTCGGAGAATGACGATGGCTGATATCCGCGCCCAACTGACCCGCGTTCGTGAAGCGGCGAACGACGCCGCAGCGACCGCCACCGACCGGATCATGGATACCGGCGAAAAGGCGCGCGAAAGCGCCGGCGAACTGATCCAGACCAGCCGCGACAAGGCAAGCGAAGCCTATGGCGAAGCGCGCGACAAAACCCAGCGCGTCGCCACCCGCGCCAATGAGATCGTGCAGGAGCATCCGATCGTCGCCGTGGCCGGCGCCGTCGCCGTGGGCGCAGTCGTCGCCTGGATGTTTCCCAAGAGCCGTGCCGCCATGAAGGCGTTGCCGGGCTTGGCCATGACCGCGGGCTCGCGCATGTTGGAGGCGGCCGTCGCCGCGCGCGCCGCCGCTGCCGAAGGTGCCGAGACAGTGAAGCAAGGGGCTGCCAACGCGCTGCACGTCGCAACCGACGTAGCATCGGATGCGCGCGACAGCGTGGCATCGGCCGACCTGCCGGCCAAGGCGTCAAAACTCGCCGATGAAGTGACTGCTCTTGTGGCGGCGAAGGTCGATGCGCTGAGCGATGCGATCAAGGCGCGATTGCCCAAAAGCTAATCGCTCCTGCGCCGAACGCAATCTGTTCAGCCTTTCGTGCCCCTTGGATGGACCGTGCTGCCCTGCTAGGGTTGCGGTTCATCCAAAGGAGAATAGATAACGCCATGAGCAAAATGCATCTGGTGATGGGCGGTCGCGTAACCAATCCGCAGACGCTTGAATTTCAGGATCTCAGCAAGGTCGATCTGGTCGGCGTGTTCCCCGACTATGCGTCTGCCGAAAAGGCCTGGCGCGGCGCGGCGCAGCGCACCGTCGATGATGCCGAGATGCGCTATGTGATCGTACATCTGCACCGCCTGCTAGAACCGGAACTTCCGGCCGCCTGACCGGAAAATCCAATCCGTTCGTGTCGAACGAAGCCAGGCAAGGGGGGCATTGGGCCGACCACTTCTCGGTTTCGTTCGAAGCGGACATATTTGTCTTTTAATGCACCGCTCGCGGCTTTTTCCTGAAGCGCCAGCGCAATAGCGGCCGGGTCAGGGCCAGCCCCACGAGGAAGCCGCCGATATGCGCGGCGATCGCGATCTGGCCGAGTTCGCTCATCCCCGCCCCGCTCGCCAGCCCAATCATCAACTGTACCGCGATCCACGCGCCCGCCAGCCACAACAGCCGCACCAGATTGGCCGACAGTGGCCCGATTGCGCGAACCTGCTGCTGACTGTAGAGCAGCGCGTAGGGCGCAATGATGGCGGAAATCGCGCCGCTGGCGCCGACCATAGGATTGGTCGATCCCGGATCGATCGCCCATTGCGCCAGACAGGCACCATAGGCGCCGACGACATAAAGGGCGAGCGTCCCGCCCCAGCCCAGCACATGTTCGACCTGCCGACCACAAAATATCAGCATCAACATGTTGAAGCCGATATGCAGCCAGCCTGCATGGATGAAGGTGCAGCTAAGCGGCGTCAGCCAGACCGGCACCGCCGCCATGCCCTCCAGCAGCGCCGGATCGCCCAGCCGCGCAGGCATGAAGCCGCCGACGATCGCAGCGTTATCGACTTGTCCCGTCAGATAGAGCAGCAGGAAGGCGGCGACCGTGATCGCCGCGATCCCGTTGGTCAGTCGGCCAGCAGGCAGTTTCACGGTCAGATGAAATCGATCTTGTCGACCTGGTAGAATTTATCCCCGGCCGGCACGGACACTTCTACATCCTCGCCGACGGTCCGACCGATCAGGGCGCGGCCCAGCGGGCTGTTGTAGCTGATCATGCCCTGCTTGGCATCGGCTTCGGCCTGACCAACAATCTGGTATTTTACCGGCTTGTCGTCTTCATCCAGCAGCGTCACGGTCGCGCCGAACACGATCTTGTCGCCCGACAGGGTCGTGGGGTCGATCACCTGGGCGCGGGACAGCTTGTCCTCCAAGTCGTTGATCGTTGCCTCGACCTGGCCCTGCCGTTCCTTCGCGGCGTGATATTCGGCGTTTTCGGACAAATCGCCGTGCGCGCGCGCTTCTTCGATGGCGTCCACGATCAGCGGCCGCTCGGCCTTCAGTTCGCGGAGCTGCGCATTGAGCTTGTCATAGCCCATCTGCAGCATCGGCATCTTCTCGACGGTCGCCATGAGTGCAAATCCTTCGTCAAAACTTCCCTTTGGCGACCCGAACGTCGGGTCACCCGCAGCATGCTTCCTTGTGCAGGGGATCAGGCTTGCGACAGGGGATAATAGGACTGGAGCGAGCGCACTTCAAGGGCATGACCCCGCAAAGCCTCGATCGCATCGGCCGCAGCGACGCTCGCGGCGGCCGTGGTGAAGCTCGCAACCTTCTGGCGCAACGCGCTGGTGCGGATCGCCTTGCTGTCCTTCAAGGACTGCCAGCCTTCGGTGGTGTTGAAGATCAGTTGCACGTCGCCGTCGGTGATCTTGTCCACGATGTGCGGCCGCCCCTCGGCAACCTTGTTGACCCGCTGCACCGCGATGCCCTGTTCTTCCAGATATTGGGCGGTGCCGCCGGTCGCGATCAGCCTGAAGCCCATGTCCACCAACTTGCGCGCGGCGGGCAGGATGACCGGCTTGTCGCTGTCCTTCAAGGAGATGAACACCGTACCCTCGGTCGGCAGCATAGTCCCCGCACCGATCTGCGCCTTGGCGAAGGCGGTCGCGAAATCGCTGTCGATTCCCATGACTTCGCCGGTGCTCTTCATTTCCGGTGACAGCACGGGATCGACGCCGGGGAAGCGGCCGAAGGGGAAGACGGCTTCCTTGACCGCCACATGATTGATCGCGTTGCGGTCTATCTTCGGCAGATCCTTGATTTTCTCTCCGGCCATCACGCGCGACGCGATCTTGGCGATGGGGGTGCCGATCGCCTTGGCGACGAAGGGCACGGTCCGGCTGGCGCGCGGATTGACCTCGATCAGATAGACGACGCCGTCCTTCACCGCGAACTGGATGTTCATCAGGCCGCGCACGGAAAGGGCGTGGGCCAGCACTTCGGTCTGCCGTTCGATCTCCGCGATGATCTCATCCGACAGGCTGTATGGCGGCAGCGAACAGGCGCTGTCGCCCGAATGGACGCCCGCCTCCTCGATATGCTGCAACACGCCTGCAACCACGACATCGTCACCATCGCACAGCGCATCGACATCGACCTCGATCGCGTCGCGCAGATATTGGTCGATCAGCACCGGCGAATCGCCCGATACCTTGACCGCGGTGGTGATATATTCTTCCAGTTGCGCCTGACCGTCGACAATCTCCATCGCCCGACCACCCAGCACATAGCTGGGCCGCATCAGGACGGGGTAGCCGATGCGATTGGCGACCGCGATCGCCTCTTCCCGGCTGCGCGCGATACCGTTGGCGGGCTGCTTCAATTTCAGTTTGTCGATCAGCGCGGCGAACCGCTCGCGGTCTTCGGCCAGGTCGATCGCGTCGGGGCTGGTGCCCAGGATCGGGATGCCCGCATCCTCCAGCGCCTGCGCCAGCTTGAGCGGGGTCTGGCCGCCAAACTGCACGATCACGCCCTTGAGCGTCCCGTTCGACATTTCGACGCTCAGGATTTCCAGCACATCCTCGGCCGTCAGCGGTTCGAAATAGAGGCGGTCCGACGTGTCATAGTCCGTAGACACCGTCTCGGGATTGCAGTTGATCATGATGGTTTCATAGCCGACATCGCTCAGCGCGAAGCAGGCATGGACGCAGCAATAGTCGAATTCGATGCCCTGCCCGATCCGGTTCGGCCCGCCGCCCAGGATCACGACCTTCTCCCGGTTCGTCGGCGCGGATTCATTCTCGGCCTCGCCGAAGATCGGCGCTTCATAGGTCGAGTACATATAAGGCGTCTTGGCCTCGAACTCGGCGGCGCAGGTGTCGATGCGCTTGAACACCGGGCGCACGCCCAGCTTGTGGCGCAGCGCACGGACCTCATCCTCGGTAACGCCACCAGTCATGGCGACGACCGCTTCGTGGATCAGGCCCGATCCGCGCGCGATGCCGCGCTCGTTGCCCGCCAGATTGGCGGACTTGAGCGCCAGCCAGGCGAGCCGCTTGTCGGAAAAGCCCATGGCTTTGAGGCGCCGCATCCCGTCCGCGTCGCGCGGCAGGCCGTTGGCCAGCACTTCGCCTTCCGCGTCCACGATTTCCTTGATCCGTTCCAGGAACCAGGGATCGAACTTCGCGATATTGTGGATTTCCTGAACGCTTAAGCCTTCGCGCAGCGCCTGCGCGGCGACCAGCAGCCGGTCTGGCGTCGGGGCAGCGAGCGCTGCGACAATATCGTCCTTGGGCGCGCCGACCAGATGATCGACGGTGTTGAAGCCGCTCAGCCCCGTTTCCAGACCGCGCAGCGCCTTCTGCATCGATTCGTGAATGTTGCGGCCGATCGCCATGACCTCGCCCACGGACTTCATCGCGGTGCCCAGCAGCGGTTCGGCCCCCTTGAACTTTTCGAAGGCGAAGCGCGGAATCTTGGTCACGACATAGTCGATCGTCGGTTCGAACGACGCCGGCGTCGCGCCGGTGATGTCGTTGGTGATCTCGTCCAGCGTATAACCCACCGCCAGCTTGGCCGCCACCTTGGCGATCGGGAAGCCCGTCGCCTTGGACGCCAGCGCGGACGAGCGCGACACGCGCGGATTCATCTCGATCACGACCAGGCGGCCGTCCTTCGGATTCACTGCGAACTGTACGTTGGAACCGCCTGTTTCGACGCCGATTTCCCGGAGTACCGCGATCGATGCATTGCGCATGATCTGATATTCCTTGTCGGTCAGCGTCAGCGCCGGGGCGACGGTGATGGAGTCGCCGGTATGGACGCCCATCGGATCGACATTCTCGATCGAACAGATGATGATGCAATTGTCGTTGCGGTCCCGCACGACCTCCATCTCATATTCTTTCCAGCCGAGCAGCGATTCCTCGATCAGCACCTCGGTCGTCGGCGATGCATCCAGCCCGCCGCGCACGATGGTCATGAACTCGTCGCGATTATAGGCGATGCCGCCGCCCGTGCCGCCCATGGTGAAGCTGGGCCGGATGATCGACGGCAGGCCGGTAAACTCCAGCCCTTCCAGCGCGTCTTCCATCGTATGCGCGATGCGCGAGCGGGCCGATTCCAAGCCGATTTTGTCCATCGCGTCGCGGAACTTGATCCGGTCTTCCGCCTTGTCTATCGCTTCGGCATCCGCGCCGATCATCTGCACGCCGTATTTTTTCAGCGTACCATCGTTGAACAGCGCCAGCGCCGTATTCAGCGCCGTCTGCCCGCCCATCGTCGGCAGCACCGCGTCCGGCCGCTCCTTCTCGATGATCTTCGCCACGATTTCGGGCGTGATCGGCTCGACATAGGTCGCGTCGGCAAATTCCGGGTCGGTCATGATCGTGGCCGGGTTGGAATTGACCAGGATGATGCGATAGCCCTCTTCCTTGAGCGCCTTCACCGCCTGCGTGCCCGAATAATCGAACTCGCACGCCTGGCCGATGATGATCGGGCCAGCGCCGATGATGAGGATGGAGGAGATGTCGGTGCGTTTGGGCATTATTTTGAGAACCACCACAAAATGATAGTCAATGGCAAAGCGACGATACCAGCGACCGCTCCCCATTTTGACCAATTAATATCACGATCTATTTTACGGCTTAGTGCGCTCCGTCCCTTGGCACGGTATTTACCTAGTCCGTACATGAAATTCACACTGTCTCGTATTCGATCAAAAGTAAGAGCGCCGACAAGTTCTCGACCCGCTTCCTGATTAAATGCAAAATCTTTGTGAGCTTGATCCCAAACACGATCTAGGGATTCAGCAAAATGCTTATGACCAACTGTATCGAGTGCAACTAGTTCACTATCTTCAATATATCGCCATGCTTCAACATATGTATCTACTCCATGGGACTTTATTTCGATATGCGGGGTGTGATTCGCTTCCCCGTGAACTCGCCACAACTGATAAAGCGGTCCTTCTTTAATCGCTGCGATAATCGCCTCGCGTGTAGGACGGACACCAAACCGCCGCTCTACCATATTGGCCAGCTGTTCTGGATCAAACACCTGCTTTGGTCTTACGTTTTCTCCGCGCAGAGACAAAGCCAATGCGGGAATAACGGTATACACCTGATACTCCGCCGCAATTTGCGCGACGGATTTCATGGCACCTTCCGCACTCAATGCACGCCCCCAGTCTGCGCCTCGCACCCCCAGCCGTCATATTCGACGCCGCAGAGGATTTCGATCTGGAGGCACTTCCGGGTCAGCGCGCGGATTGATTGTTCGTCGACCGGCTGCACGCATTCCAGGAACAGGTACAGGTCGCCCTCCTCATCCTCTTCCCGATCCAGTTCGACAAAGCCGAACTGGCTGGCGATGGTCAGCAGCCGCTCGAAATCCTTTTCGCTGCCCCGGAAGGACACGTCCACCGGCCGCGCGATCCGCGCCACGTCGCCATTGGCGGCGAGGTTGGCGAGAACGTCCTTGTCCGCCTCCCACTCGGCGGCGAGGCGCGCTTCATCCACGGGGGGGAGGTTCTGGCTCACGCCGCGACTGACCCTTTGAGGCCCGCCACGAACTTCTTGAACAGATAGAAACTGTCCTGCGGCCCCGGCGAGGCTTCGGGGTGGTACTGCACCGAGAAGGCGTTCTTGTCGGTCAGTTCTATCCCGCAATTGCTGCCGTCGAACAGCGACACATGGGTCGCGCGGACATTGGCGGGCAGCGTGGCGGCATCCACGGCAAAGCCATGGTTCATCGATGTGATCTCAACCAGGCCATCGTCCAGCCGCTTGACAGGATGGTTGGCGCCGCGATGCCCCTGATGCATCTTGATCGTCTTCGCGCCCACGGCCAGCCCCAGCAACTGATGGCCGAGGCAAATGCCGAAGATCGGCACATTCTCCGTCAGCAGCGCGGCAATCACCGGCACGGCATAGGCGCCCGTCGCGGCCGGATCGCCCGGACCGTTGGACAGGAACACGCCGTCGGGCTGCAAGTCCATCACTTGCTCGAACGTCGCGGTCGCGGGCAGCACGGTCACGCGCGCGCCGGCTTTCACCAGATTGCGGAAGATATTGTTCTTCGCGCCATAATCGATCGCCACGACATGCGGACGCGGTGCGGGAGACGGCAGATCCTGCTGGTCGAACAGCAGCGCATTGCCCTCCTCATCGCTGGCGGGATAGCCCGCCGCGACCGTCTCCAGCCGATCGGTGGCATCGACATCATAGCCCTTGCCCAGCGTCCAGCCGCCGTCCTTCCACAAGCGCGTTTCCTGGCCCGTGACTGCGATGGCGAGGTCCATGCCCTCCAGCCCCGGCCAACCCGCCGCCTTGGCGGCCAGCGCGGCGATGTCGAACGCGCCGTCGGGATCATGGGCGATGACGACATTGGGCGCGCCTTTGACGCGGATCAGGCGGGTCAGCGCGCGTGTATCGACCCCGGCGAGGCCAATGCGGCCATTTTCGGCCATCCATTGGTCGAACGGCTCGACATTGCGGAAATTGCTCGGCGCGGTGACGTCCTCGCGCACGATGCAGCCCAGCGCATAGGGATTGTCCGCCTCGACATCGTCCAGATTGGTGCCGACATTGCCGATATGGGGAAAGGTGAAATCGATGATCTGCCCGGCATAGGAGGGATCGGTCATGATCTCCTGATAGCCGGTGATCGACGTGTTGAAGCAAAGTTCGCCCACCGCGTCGCCGATCGCGCCGAAACCGCGGCCGAACACCGCGCTGCCATCGGCAAAAACCACGACCCCTGTCGCTCCATTGGGCACAATGAGGGTCTTGGCGTCAGCCATGGTGTCAGCGTCCTTTATGCTTTTGCGGGAACCCGTCTACAGCGGGTTAAACGGCCGGTCACCTATGCCCCCACGCCCGCAAGGTCAACGTCTGTTAAAAATCTCTTTTGCCGCTATATCTGCTCCTTTCCGCAAGAAACAGGATTCACTCGTCGATGATTCGCGATACCATCAAGAGCGCCCAGGTCACCGCCATGAAGGCCGGCGACAAGGAAAGGCTGGCGGCCGTGCGCCTGATTCTGGCGAAGCTGAAGGACCGCGACATCGAACTGCGCACCGCCTCCACGGTGCCGGACGACGACGCCGTGGTGGTCGAGGTGCTGCAGAAAATGGTCAAGCAGCGCCGCGAATCGATCGAGATGTTCACGACCGGCGGCCGCGAGGAACTGGCGGCCAAGGAGCAGGCCGAACTGGATGTCATCGAAGGCTTCCTTCCTGCGCAGATGAGCGAAGAAGAAACCAAGGCGGCGATCGAGGGGATCAAGGCCGAGCTCGGCGCGGAAAGCGTGCGCGACATGGGCAAGGTGATGGCCGTCCTGAAGGAACGCCATGGCAGCGTGATCGACATGAGCAAGGCCAGCGGGCTGGTGAAGGCTGCGCTGGGCTAAGCTATAGTGGATAGCTCCCCTCCCGCTTGCGGGAGGGGCTGGGGGAGGGCATGTTCACTCCCAATGGACAAAGGCTACGCCCGCCCCACCGCAAAAGCGCGAGCATTGCGCAACAACGCCACGGAAGCCGAGCGCATTCTCTGGCGCGCCATTAGCGCTCGAAAAGTCTCTGGCGTCCGCTTCAACCGGCAAGTACCGGTCGGTTCGTTTATCTGCGACTTCGTGGCGCGGTCGATCGGCCTGATCATCGAAGTCGATGGCGGACAACATAATCAGGAAGTCGATGCCCAACGGACCCGCTATATCGAAGCGCAGGGCTTTCGCGTGATCCGATTCTGGAACAGTGACGTGCTGGGCAATCTGGACGGGGTAGTGGAGGAAATCGAACGGGTGATTGCAGACATGCCCTCCCCCAGCCCCTCCCGCAAGCGGGAGGGGAGCTATTGACCCTCACCCCCCAATGGCTGGACGAACTGCGCGCACGCACATCGCTCTCCACCCTCATCGGCAAGACCGTAAAGGTCACCAAAGCGGGCCGCGAATATAAGGCTTGCTGCCCCTTCCATAACGAAAAGACGCCCAGTTTCACGATCAACGACGAAAAGGGCTTCTACCATTGCTTCGGCTGCGGCGCGCATGGCGATGCGATCCGCTGGATGACGGACCAGCGCGGCCTGCCTTTCATGGAGGCGGTGAAGGAACTGGCCCAAGCCGCCAGCATGGACGTCCCCGCCGCCGATCCACGCGCCGCCAGGCGCGCCGAACAGGCAAAGGGCCTGCATGACGCCATGGCGGCGGCGCAGGCATTTTTCGAGGAGCAACTGGGCGGCATCGACGGTGGCGATGCCCGCGCCTATCTGCAAAAGCGCGGCATCAGCGAAGCCATACGCCGGGCCTTCGGCTTCGGCTTCTCCCCTGACGGGCGCGGCCGTCTGAAGAGCGCGCTCAAGGAATTTGGCGAGCCGATGCTGGTCGAGGCCGGACTGCTGATCGATCCTGAAGCACTGGAGCAGGGCAACGCCAAGAAACGCGAAAGCTATGATCGCTTCCGCGGCCGCCTGATGCTGCCCATCCGCGACATTCGTGGCCGCGTCATTGCGTTCGGTGGCCGTATATTGGGCGCGGGCGAGCCAAAATATCTGAACTCCCCCGATACGCCGCTGTTCGACAAGGGCCGCACGCTTTACAATATCGACCGCGCCTCCCCCGCCAGCCGCCAGACCGAGCGGGTGATCGTGGTCGAAGGCTATATGGACGTGATCGCGCTGGCGCAGGCCGGCTTCAGCGACGCAGTCGCTCCGCTCGGCACCGCGCTGACCGAACATCAGATCGAGCGGCTTTGGAAAATGGTCGAAGTGCCGATCCTATGCTTCGACGGCGATTCTGCCGGGCAGAAGGCCGCGATCCGCGCCGCCACCCGCGCCCTGCCCCTGCTGCGCCCCGGACATAGCCTGTGTTTTGCGACGCTGCCGCCCGGCCAGGATCCCGACGACCTGATCCGCACCAGCGGCGGGGAGGCGATGGAAGCGGTGCTCAAAGCGGCAGAGCCGCTGATCGAACGGCTGTGGAGTCATGAACTGAGCGCCATGCCGCTCGACACGCCCGAACAGAAGGCCGCGCTCAAGCAGCGGCTTCGCGCCATAACGGACGCGATCGCCCATTCCGACGTCCGCGCCCACTACGCCCATGAATTTCGCGAACGCTATGACGCCCGCTTCTTCGCCCGGCGCGACAACGCCCCGGCGCAAAGGCAAGCGCGCGGCGGCGGGGATGGCGGCCGCTGGCAACGCGACAAGCGCGGCAACTGGAAACCGCCCATCCCGTCCGCCGGCACCGAGGCACGCGCGATCGGCGCGAGCGGCATGGAGCAGCGGCTGCTGCGCGCTATCCTCGCCGGCTTGCTGCGGCACCCGGCCCAGATCGCGCCGCATCGGGAAGCGCTTTCGGGCCTCCAGATCGGCGACCCGATGCTCGCCCAGTTGCTTGCGGCGATGATCGCCGCGTCCTTCCGAAAAGAAACAGTTGAAACGCAGGCCCTCCTTACCATATTGGGGCAAGGTGAAGTGTATAATATGGCTAAGGGGATGCTCCGGGCCGACACGTTCACACTCACCCCTCACAGGATGGCAACCGATCCCGATCGCCTTGCGCGCGATCTGGAGGAAGCCATCCGGGTGATGGCGCAGGGACCGGAGTTGGAGACGGCGCTGGCGGAGGCTACGAGGCGGTTCAGAAATGACGTCAGCGAGGAAAATCTCGCTGAGCAACAACGCTTACGCGCTCTCAAGGCGGACCATGACAGTCGACTGGCGGAACTGGCGCAGTCGGAAGACATTGTTTGATATAGATCGTCCCTTGGAGGGGCGACGGGTTTGATGTGATCGTCCCTCCAAGGGACGGCGGAGTTAAGGCGAATAAATGGCGACCAAGGCGAACAGCAAAAGTGCGGCGGGTGCAGGCGATGGCGGGGATGAAGGCGGCGATGCGCCCCTGCTCGACCTCAACGAAGCCTCGGTCAAGAAGCTGATCACCCGCGCCAAGAAGCGCGGTTACATCACCTATGACGAGCTGAACGATGCCTTGCCGCAGGACCAGATGTCTTCCGAGCAGATCGAGGATGTCATGTCCGCGCTCAACGACATGGGCGTCAACATCGTCGAGAATGAAGAAGCGAGCGAGGACGGCGACGAGCAGCGCGAGCGCGAGGATGCCGAGGACGCCGAAGATGAGTCGAGCGACGATGACGGCCCGAAGCTCATCACCGAGAAGAAGAAGGAAACGGTCGATCGCACCGACGATCCCGTTCGCATGTATCTGCGCGAAATGGGCGCGGTGGAACTGCTCAGCCGCGAGGGCGAAATCGCCATCGCCAAACGGATCGAGGCCGGCCGCGATACGATGATCCTGGGCCTGTGCGAAAGCCCGACCACCTTCAACGCGATCATCGAATGGTCGACCGCGCTCAACAATGGCGAGATGCAGTTGCGCGAGATCCTCGATCTCGACGCCATGCTCTCCAAGGATCCTGCCCCGGAAAGTCTGGAGGAAGGCGCCGAGGACGATGATGGCGAGATCAGCGAAAAAACCGCCGGTCCCAGCTTCAAGGAAGAGGAAGAGCCGGAGGAAGAATCCGTCGACGGCGACGAGGATGAAGACGGTACCGAACGTCGGACTCGTCGTGTGGAAGAAGAAGAGGAGGAAGACAACACCCTCTCCCTCGCGCAGATGGAAGAGACTCTCAAGCCGATGGCGCTGGAGAAATTCGCGACCATCACCGAGATTTTCCGCGCCTTCTCCAATGCCCAGGAATCGCGCATGGTCGCCATGGCGATCGGCGAGACGCTGAGCCAGAAGGACGAGGATGATTATCAGGAACTGCGCGAAAGCCTGACCGCGCAGGTCGAGAGCGTGCAGTTCCATCAGCAGAAGATCGAATATCTGGTCGATCAGCTCTATGCCTATAACCGGCGCCTGACCGCACTGGGCGGCCAGATGCTGCGCCTGGCCGAGCGCCACAAGGTCAGCCGCAAGGATTTCCTCGACCGCTATGTGAATCATGAGCTGGACGACGCCTGGCTCGACAAGGTTCAGGGCCTGGACAAGAAATGGGCCGCTTTCGCCGCCGCCGAAGGGCGCGCAGTCGACCGCATCCGCAGCGAGGTGAGCGAGATCGCCCAGGCGACCGGCATGTCGCTCAGCGAATTCCGCCGCATCGTCAACATGGTGCAAAAGGGCGAGCGAGAAGCCCGCATCGCGAAGAAGGAAATGGTCGAAGCGAACCTGCGCCTCGTCATTTCCATTGCTAAAAAATATACGAACCGCGGCCTGCAATTCCTTGATCTCATTCAGGAAGGCAATATCGGCCTGATGAAGGCGGTCGATAAGTTCGAATATCGTCGCGGCTACAAGTTCAGCACCTATGCGACCTGGTGGATCAGGCAGGCGATCACCCGCTCGATCGCGGATCAGGCGCGGACCATCCGTATTCCGGTCCATATGATCGAGACGATCAACAAGCTGGTCCGCACCAGCCGCCAGTTCCTGCACGAGCAGGGCCGCGAACCGACGCCGGAGGAAATGGCAGAGCGTCTATCCATGCCGCTGGAAAAGGTGCGCAAGGTGATGAAGATCGCCAAGGAGCCGATCTCCCTCGAAACGCCGATCGGCGACGAGGAAGACAGCCATCTGGGCGACTTCATCGAGGACAAGAATGCGATCATCCCGGTCGATGCCGCGATCCAGGCGAACTTGAAGGAAACTGTCACCCGCGTCCTTGCATCACTGACGCCGCGTGAGGAACGCGTGCTGCGTATGCGCTTCGGCATCGGCATGAACACCGATCATACGCTGGAAGAAGTGGGCCAGCAGTTCAGCGTGACCCGCGAACGTATCCGCCAGATCGAGGCGAAGGCGCTGCGCAAGCTCAAGCACCCGTCGCGCAGCCGGAAGATGCGATCCTTCCTCGATCAATAAATTAAAATCGATCGGTAAATGTAAATTAACCATCGTTGACGGAAAAGGGCGGCTTTCACGGTCGCCCTTTCTGCTTCCGTAAACCGGACGTTTACTTGGGCGCACTATGCCTTGTGATTATAGCCTGCCGATGCGGGCATTACAGGGATTTGGGCATGAGCGAAGCGGCACCGCGCTATCAATTTGGCGACATAGCGCGAATCCTGGAGGCGCTGGTTGCCGCCGATGGAACGGCTGCCCATGCCTATGCCAATCGCGCCAGCACAGGCGTCGCCCGCGACGCACTGCTATCGCTGTCCGACCTTGCCGACGCGGCCTATTATCTCTGTATGCTCCATGGGCGCCATCCCGGCGTGATCGACCATGCCGCGACCCGCTCGGCCGACAACGCCGCGCGCCAGTGGCTGATCGAGACGGCCGACGCCTTTGCCCGCGAACGCGCCTATCTGACCCAGGTCACCGTCGCCACCGGCCCCGCTCCCAGCACAGCGGGCCAGGCCGATTGCGAAACCGCCGTCAGCCAGCAGCGCCACGCGCTCGATATGCTGGCCCAGTCCGACCGGCGGGGTTGCGCCATGGGCGCTGCCATGGCGCTGGTGCTCGACTGGCGCGCCGTGCGCCATGTGCTCGACATGGCGGCTCTGCGCGCGGGCCTGGAGCCTCATCCCTATGCCATGCCCGATCGCAATGCGACGCTGGACGTCGCCCGCGCGATCGGCGGCGACGATGGCATCGACCGGGCCATCCAGTTCGGCGCGCGCCAGTTGCTCAACCAGCATCGCGGCCTCTGGGATCTGCTCGCGGCCCGCGCCGACGTGCGCGCCCGACAGGGCTGATTCCCCCTTTCCCGATTGCGCAGGTCCGCCGCATTGCCTAGTCCGGTTGCCATCGGCAACCGAACGGAACAGCAATATGCGCTTTGAAGGCACGCAGGACTATGTCGCCACCGACGATCTGAAGGTCGCGGTCAACGCCGCCGTGCTGCTGCGCCGTCCGCTGCTGGTGAAGGGTGAGCCGGGCACCGGCAAGACCGTCCTCGCCCAGGAAATCGCCAAGGCGCTGGATGCTCCCCTGATCGAATGGAACGTCAAATCGACGACCAAGGCGCATCAGGGCCTCTACGAATATGACGCCGTCGCACGCCTGCGCGATGGCCAGTTGGGCGACGAGCGCGTCCACGACATCGCCAACTACATCCGCAAGGGCAAGCTGTGGGAGGCCTTCACCTCACCTAGGCTGCCCGTCCTGCTGATCGACGAGATCGACAAGGCCGACATCGAGTTTCCCAACGACCTGTTGCAGGAGCTCGATCGCATGGCCTTCCACGTCTATGAGACGGGCGAGACGATCGCTGCGGCCGATCGCCCGATCGTCATCATCACCTCCAATAACGAGAAGGAACTGCCCGACGCCTTCCTGCGCCGCTGCTTCTTCCACTATATCAAATTCCCCGACCGCGACACATTGGCGCAAATCGTCGATGTCCATTTCCCCGGCATCCAGAAGATATTGGTCAGCAAGGCGATGGATATTTTCTACGACGTCCGGGAAGTTCCCGGCCTCAAGAAGAAGCCCAGCACCAGCGAACTGCTCGACTGGCTGAAACTGCTGCTGAACGAGGAGATGCCGCTCGACGTCCTCCAGAACAGCGACCCGACCAAGGCGATCCCGCCGCTCCACGGCGCGCTGCTCAAGAATGAGCAGGACATCATGATGTTCGAGCGCCTCGCCTTCATGGCGCGCCGTCAAGGGCGATGACCTGATTCACCCATGTCTCTCCTTCCCTGAGGGAGAGGGATTTGAAGGGAAAGCCCAACCATGCCTCATTCCGCCGGATGCCTCTGCGGCGCTGTCCGCATCGCCATCGACGCCGAACCGATCGCCGCACGCATGTGCTGGTGCCGGCTGTGCCAGTATCTGGGCGGCGGCGCGGCCACGGTGAACGTGTGCTTTCCATCGGACAAGATAATGACCAGCGGCGAGGTGCGGTGGCACGACAGCGTCGCCGACAGCGGCAACGCGATGAAGCGCGGCTTTTGCCCGACCTGCGGCACGCCGCTGTTCAGCCTGGCCGAATCACGCCCGCATCTGACCTTCATCCGCGCCGGTGCGCTGGAGGATCCCTCGTTGATCGGGCCGCAAGCGGTCATCTGGACCGATGCCGCGCCGACATGGGCACATCATGATCCCGACCTGCCCCATTATCCGGCGCAAATCCCGCCGGTGGTTTGAAATAGGCGCTTGCACGGCCTGGTTTAGCCTGTAGCCTCCTTGCATAGTTCAATGCCGCGCGAAGACGGTATCGACCTGGAGAGTGATGACGATGCCGAAGCGCACCCAAGGCCTCATTGCCGTCATGATATCTGGCGCGGCGTTGTGCTTTGCCATTTCATCGCCTGCCCATGCCGCCGACACCGAAGCCTGGACCCCAACCGAAAGCGCTATCCGCGCCGCTTCGGCCGGCATCGCCCTGCCCCAGACCGTGGCCGGCCTGTCGCTCAGCAAGAGCGGCGAAGCGTCCAACGGCGGCCGCGCGGTCGACAATTATGCGCAATATCTGTCCGAGGACAGCGCCATCCAGGCGACCCTCTATGTCTATCTCCCGACCTATGCCGACGCCTCGCTGGCCGCCTATATGACCGACAAGGCGGTGATGGAAAGGTTTGGCGCGAAAACCCGCCGCACGGCCTATGCCAGCGCCCCTGTCGCCGGCCACGCGGACAGCGCTATACGCGCGGTCTATGAAGACGCCGCCGACGGCGCGCTGACGACCGCTGCCGGTTTCGTCCATGCCGGACGCTGGATCGTCAAGCTTCGCGTGACCGGGCCGACCGAGCGACGTGGTGAAGTGCTGGCCGGCCTGGACGGCATGCTCGCCAACCTGTCGGTCGATGATCCCGCGAGCCTGCATGCCACTGCTCCGGCCAGCTTCGCCGCCTGTCCTGCCGCGCCGACTGCCGACGCCCGACCGACCCCGGCCAAGCTTACCGAGGAAGCCGTACCCCAGGATGTCCGCATCCCGCGCGATGGCAGGGACGCACTCTGCATCCGAGGCACCGTGGCCACTGCCGATGGCAACTACGACATGCTCCAGCAGGCTGGGCGCAACGACGGCGCGATCATCGTGCCAATCGACGACAGCGGCACCGTGCTCGCCTTCGATCCGGCGACCGATGGACAAGGCTATAAGCTCTCGATCCACATGGTCGGCCAGACCGATCTCTATGGCGTCTATGACAAGGTGCCCAGCCCGCGTCAGGTGGCCGCCATCATCGACGGCAAAGACACCCAAACCGCCGAAGCGCAGGCCGTCGCGACCTATGCCGCCAATGGCGAGATCACGGTTAGCCGTCTGGCGCAAAAGGGGCGCTGATCGCGTTCTTCTTGTCCCGCTGAAAATCGGCTTTGATCCGCCCTTATGATTCAGCCGCGAGACGCGACCCGTTTTGCCCGTATCCGCGCGCGGCTGGAAACGATCCAGATCGCGCCTGGCCCACCGGCATGGGCGTTCGAATTTCTCCTCTTCGGCTTCAAGCAAGGCTGGGCCTGCCTGTTCGGCGGCCTGATGCTGACGCTCCTGCTGGCAACGCACCTCTTCTATCCACCCGAAGCGCCGCTTCACCGTTATGATTTCCTTACGCTGGCGGCGCTCTCCATTCAGGCTGCCATGCTGGACTTCCGGCTCGAAAGCTGGAGCGAGGCGAAGGTCATCTTCGCGTTCCACCTCATCGGCACGGTCATGGAATTGTTCAAGACCCATGCCGGTTCGTGGATCTATCCGGAAGCCAGTCTGCTCCATGTCGGCCCCGTCCCGCTCTTCTCAGGCTTCATGTATGCAGCGGTAGGCAGCTATATCGCGCGCATCTGGCGCATCTTCGACTTCCGCTTCACCTATTATCCGCCGGTCTGGGCCACGGCGCTGCTGGCCGCCACGATCTACGTCAATTTCTTTGCCCATCATTGGCTGCCGGACATGCGCTTGGCGCTGTTCGCGGCGGCAATCCTGCTGTTCGGCCGCACCTGGATTGTCTTTACGCCCTGGCACATACCGCGACGGATGCCGCTCCTCATCGGCTTCATCCTCGTCGCCCTGTTCATATGGTTCGCGGAAATATCGGCACCTTCGCCAATGCCTGGACCTATCCCGATCAACGGCATAGCTGGCAGATGGTGAGCGTCGCCAAACTGGGCAGCTGGTATCTGCTGATCATCATCTCGTTCGTGCTCGTGTCCTTGATCCACGGCATGGGCACGAAGCGCGATCAGATCAGATAACCGACCTCGTACAGTCCCCAGCGTCGCCCGCCGAAGACCAGGGGCACGAACACGCTGCGCAGCGCGCGGTATCGACCTTCGCCCAGATCCTGCCGATAGGTATAGAGGAAGAAGTCGCCCTCTTCCTGCAACGCCCGGCTGGTCTGGCTGTCCATGAAAATCTGCCGGTTGCGGGCATTCTCCATATTCCAGTCGTGAGCACCGGCCCGCTGCGGCTGGCAGCGCGCGCTGATATGGGTGGGCAGATAGCCATTAATGTCGAGCAGGCAGCAGCCGACGATCGCACTGTCCTCGCCCGTGCGCCGGTCCAGTACCGGCCGCAACATGCCGTCGGCGAAATGGGTGAAGCCGTTGAGATATTGGGGCGGCGCCGATCCTTCGATCAGGCGATAGTCGGTGTCGAACAGCTGCGACAGGCTGATCTCCCCCGTCTCCAGCGCCCGTTCGATCAGCGCGCCCACCTCGTCTGCGCCATCTTCCGCCAGTCCGATATAGCGGCTGTTGCGCGTCTTCTGCGGACCGTGCGCGGCGGTATTCAGCATGGCGTTGGCCATGCCCTCCAGCCCTTCGAGCTGCTCACGCGCGACATCGACCCGCGCAGCGCTGTCGCTGGCGGACCGGCTGAACGTCGCAAGCCCATGGCGCAGTGCATTGACGTCGCCGTCGGCCGCATCGGTGCAGGTGACGATGGCGTCCGATCGTTCGCCGAACTGGGTGACGAGCGAAGCGATTTCCGCCATGCTGAGCCGCAGTCGGTCGATATGCGCACCCGCCCCCCGGCCGCGCATGATATTGGCCTCCACTCCGCCGATCAGATGACGCGCATCCCGATCCAGCTGGATCAGCTTGTCGCCGGCCGACGCCGCGGATTCGCCTGCTTGCCCCGCCAGCCGCCTGATCTCGTCCGCCACCACGGCAAAGCCCTGCGTCGCTGCGCCCCCGCGCGCCGCCTCGATCGCGGCATTGACCCCCAGCATTCGTGTCTGCCGCGCGATCGCGCCCAGTTCCTCACTGATATCGCCCACCGCTTCGATCACGGTCAGGAACTGGCGCAAATGCGCCTCCAGCCCGGTGACATGCTCCACCAGCCCCGCGACCTCGCCCAGCGACAGGCCAATCACCTCATGTCCGTCGGCGACGATGCGTCCGGCGCGCCGTGCGGTCAGACTCAGCTCCTGTGCCGCGGCCACGCTCTCATTCTGGCTGGCGGCCAGCGTTTCCATATTGGCCTGCAAATCCGCCAGATGCGCGGAATCGCCCTGGATACGACGGTTCAACTCGCCGAGATATCCAGCCGTTTCGCTGCACTGCAATGCGATGTCGCCCGACCGTTCCCCCAGATCAGCCAGCAAGTCCCTGTTTTCCAAGCGCGCCCCTGCTCATCTTTGTGCCGCGGATAGTGACGGATTAACCATGCACTGCAACACTTAATATTCGGACAATCCATGCGACGACGGCAGCTTGCATCGCGCCGCGCGCTGGCCGACAAGCGGACCATGCTGCTCAACTTTCTCGACACGCTCCGCGCCGCCGGCATCAACGCCAGCATCAAGGAGCATCTGCTGCTGCTCGAAGCGCTCGACCGCGACGTCATCGCCCGGCGGCCGGAGGATTTCTATTATCTCGCCCGCGTCACCTATGTGAAGGACGAAGGGCTGCTCGACCGGTTCGACCAGGTGTTCGCCAAGGTGTTCAAGGGCGTGCTGGGCCAGGATGGGGTCGAGGCGGAGATACCCGAGGAATGGCTGCGCCTCGTCGCCGAAAAATTCCTCAGTCCCGAGGAAATGGAGAAGATCAAATCCCTGGGCGACTGGGACGAGATCATGAAAACGCTCAAGGAGCGGCTGGAGGAGCAGAAGGGCCGGCATCAGGGCGGCAGCAAGTGGATTGGCACCGGCGGCACCTCCCCTTTCGGTAATGGCGGCTACAATCCGGAAGGCGTGCGGATCGGCGGCGAATCCCGGCACAAGCGCGCAATCAAGGTCTGGGAAAAGCGCGAATTCGCCAATCTCGACAATGCCAAGGAACTGGGCACCCGCAACATCAAGGTCGCGCTGCGCCGCCTGCGCCGCTTCGCGCGCGAAGGCGCGGCCGATGAACTGGACCTCGATGAAACAATCCGCGGCACCGCACGACAGGGCTGGCTCGACATCCGTATGCGGCCCGAACGGCATAATGCGGTCAAGCTGCTGCTCTTCCTCGACGTCGGCGGATCGATGGACCCGTTCGTCACGCTGTGCGAGGAACTGTTTTCAGCCGCGACCGGCGAATTCAAGAATATGGAATTCTTCTACTTCCACAATTGCCTCTATGAAGGCGTGTGGAAGGATAATCGCCGCCGCTTTTCGGAGCGTATCCCGACCTGGGACATCCTCCACAAATATGGCCATGACTATAAGGTCATCTTCGTCGGCGACGCGGCAATGAGCCCTTATGAAATCGCCCATCCAGGTGGTTCGGTCGAACATATGAACGAGGAAGCCGGCGCCGTCTGGCTCCAGCGCGTCGCCCACACCTATCCCGCCTGCATCTGGCTCAACCCCGCAGCGCAAGCGCATTGGGGCTATAGCCAGTCGACGAAGATGATCCGCGACCTCATGAACGATCGCATGTACCCGCTGACGATCCAGGGCATAGACGCGGCGATGCGCGAACTGACGCGCAAACGGTGAACCATGGCGTCAAGGCCGACGGCCTGAGCCAGGCGCCGGCGGGGATGACAATATAGGAATGCCGGCCTGCGCCGCCCCTTCATCGCCATTCTTACATCATTAGCCCTCACGCCTGGAACAGCACCCCGCCGGTCATCGGTTCGGGCGCGCCGGTGGTCCCCGGAAAGCTGATCGGCAGCCCCTTCAAATGCCGTACCGCCATGTAAGCGAAGCCCTGCGCCTCCAGCGCGTCCCCGTTCCAGCCCAATCCATCGACCGACAGCACTGCCGCGCCGGTCCGCTCGGCCAGCATAGCCATGAGCACATCATTATGCCGTCCGCCACCCGCGACATGGATCGCTCGCGGCCGCTCCGGCAAGTGATCGACCGCCCGCGCCACTGCCGCCGCAGTAAAGGCCGTCAACGTCGCCGCGCCATCCTCCATTGAAAGTCCCTGCACCATATCGATGCTGAACTGCTCGCGATCGATGCTCTTGGGCGGCGGTACTTCGAACCAGGGGTCGGCCATCATTACCGCCAGGCGCGCATCATCCACGCGCCCCCGCGCCGCACATGCCCCGCCCGCGTCATAGGCGGCATCGCCATGCGTCTGCATCCAATTGTCGATCAGCCCGCTCGCCATGCCGGTGTCGAACGCGATCAGCGTGCCGTCCGATCCGATAAAGGTAATGTTCGCCACCCCGCCCAGGTTGAGCACCGCCGCCGGCTTGTCCAGCCCCGCCGCCAGCGCCCGATGATAGACGGGCAACAGCGGCGCGCCCTGCCCGCCCGCCGCCACATCGGCGCTGCGCAGGTCGGCTACGACCGGAATGCCGAACGCCCCGGCCAGGTCCACCCCGTCGCCGATCTGCCAGGTCCAGCCTCGATCGGGCCGATGCGCGACGGTATGGCCGTGAAAGCCGATCACGCCCACATCCTCGGCGATATGCCCGCTACGGCCCAGCAAATCCGCGACTGCCTGCACATGGCGCTCGGTCAGTTCCACCTCGACCGAGGCGAGCAGCGGCTCGAAGCCAGGCTTATCCATCGCCATCGCCCGCTGGCACGCTTCGGCCAGCCGCAGGCGAAAGCCGTCATCATAGGCCATGGCGTGAAATTCGATCGCGTGGCTAAGCCCCTCGCCGTCCGTTTCGATCAGCGCCGCGTCGATTCCGTCGCGCGATGTGCCGGACATCAGGCCGATTGCCAACATGATCGAAAACTCCGCCTCTTTAACAGTCGCAACCGCAATGCTACAGGCGCGCGCCATGAGCAACTATCAGTCCGATCTTCTCCGCCTGCTCGACACGCGCGGCTATATCCACCAGCTGACCGACGCGCAGGGGCTTGACGCCCTTGCCAAGAGCCAGGTGGTGCCCGGCTATATCGGTTTCGATCCGACCGCCCCGTCGCTCCATGTCGGCAGCCTGGTGCAGATCATGATGCTGCGCCGGATGCAGCAGGCCGGCCACAAGCCGATCGTGCTGATGGGGGGCGGCACCGGCAAGATCGGCGACCCCAGCTTCAAGGATGAAGCCCGCAAGCTGATGACCGGCGACACGATCGCGTCCAACGTCGCCAGCATCAAGCGGGTATTCGAAAAATTCCTGACCTTTGGCGAAGGCCCGACCGACGCGGTGATGGTCGATAATGCCGACTGGCTCGATGCCCTGGAATATATCCCTTTCCTGCGCGACATCGGCCAGCATTTTTCGGTCAACCGGATGCTCAGCTTCGACTCGGTCAAGATGCGCCTCGACCGCGAACAGTCGCTCAGCTTCCTCGAATTCAACTATATGATCCTGCAGGCCTACGACTTTCTCGAACTGTCGCGCCGCTCGGCCTGCCGCCTGCAGATGGGCGGCTCCGACCAGTGGGGCAATATCGTCAATGGCATCGAACTTTCGCGCCGGGTGGACGGCACGCAGGTCTTCGGCCTGACCAGCCCGCTCATCACCACCGCCGACGGTGGGAAGATGGGCAAGACCATGAACGGCGCGGTGTGGCTGAACGCCGACGCCCTGCCCGCCTATGACTATTGGCAATTCTGGCGCAACACCCAGGATGCCGATGTCGGCCGCTTCCTACGCCTCTTCACCGACCTGCCACTGGACGAGATCGCCCGGCTGGAGGCGCTGGAAGGCGCGGAGATCAACGAGGCGAAGAAGATCCTGGCCCATGCCGCCACCGCCATGGCCCATGGCAAGGAGGCCGCGACCGCGGCCGCCGAAACCGCGCGCAAGACTTTCGAGGAAGGCGCGTCGGACGCCAACCTGCCGACCGTCAGCCTCGGCGCGGACGGCCTGAACGTCGTGCAGGCCACCACCGGCCTTGGCTTCGCCACCTCCAACAAGGAAGTGCGCCGCAAACTGGGCGAAGGCGCAATCCGGGTAAATGGCGATGTCGTCACCGACCCCGCCGTCACACTCAAGCCCGGCGATAAGCTGAGCTTCGGTGCGAAGAAGCACGGTCTGGTCGTCGCCTGAAATTCATCATTGCGAGCGCAGAGCGCTCGCAATGACCGACCATGGCAACAAACTGGCAAAAGAGCGTTAGCACCCGATTAACGCTCCTTCCTATCGACTCGTCCATTTCCAACGGCTTAGACTCGGGACCATGTCGTCCTCCGTCTTCGCCAATCTCGGCCATGTGCTACGCTCGCGCGACCCTGCGGTCGATCAACGCCGTGCGCAGCGCGAACTGGTCGACATGGTGAGCCATGTCACGGCGCAGGGGCGTAGTCATGGTGTACGGATCATCAATATCTCCGCCCTCGGCCTGATGTGCCGCAGCGACAGCGCCTTATTACAGGGCGAACGGGTCAGCATCTGGTTGCCGATCCTAAAGGACTATCCCGCTGAAATACGCTGGGTGGAGGATGGCCGGGTCGGCATGGAGTTTTACGAGCCGATCAGCCCCAAAATCTATGACGCGATGCTGTCGCTCATTCCGCCGCGCCGGACGGCTTGGTAATTTCCGGACTGATGGCGTCAAGTCCGGCGACGTCCAGCCGGGCTAAGCCCTCTCCCGCCTCCACCCGCTGACGCCCGCGCACCAGCGCTTCGGGCATCTCGGTGCGCAGGAAGCTCAACATAGCCTCCCGCACTTCCCAGCGCAGGTCGAACGCAATACCCGCATTGCGCGCGCTCAACAGCCCGCGCAGTTCCAGCGCGTCGGCGCGATGATCCGTCACCTGCAGGATCGCGACCCGCCCGTCCCAGCGGCCGTTCGCCTTCACCGCCTCGACGAATCGGGTGCGGATACGCTCGATATCCGCGGTGGGGTCGACATAGAGGAACACGGTGCCCAGCAGGTCGGACGTCTTGGTGGTCCAGTTCTGGAACGGTTTTTCCAGGAAGTAGGATACCGGCACCACCATTCGCCGGTCGTCCCAGATACGGATGATGACATAGGTCAGCTTGATCTCCTCGACCCGCCCCCATTCGCCCTCGACGATCACGACGTCGTCAAGCCGGATCGGTTCGGAAAAGGCCATCTGCACGCCCGCGATCAGATTCTTGAGCGCCGGCTGGGCGGCCGCGCCGACCGCAAGCGCTGCAAGGCCCGCCGACGCCATCAACGACACGCCGATCGTCCGCACGCCCGGAATGGCGATCAGCATCATCGCGATCACGAAGAAGCCGATGATGCACTGGCAGATGCGGTAGAGGATGCTGATCTTGGTCCGCCGCCGCCGGGCTTTGAGATTATCCTCGACGCTGATGTCGGCGCGCTCCTCCAGCATCGCCTTGCCCGCGCGCATTACGCGGAAGATCAGCCAGCCGACCAGCAGCGCAAAGATCATCCGCGCCCCGATCGACCAGATATCTTCCGTGCCCGGCCCTACCTTGATCGACTTGAGGCCCGCGCCCAATGCCAGCAACACCACCAGCCATCGCGTCGGCTGGAAGATGGCGGGCAGCAGCACCGGCTCGATCTTCGAATGTTTCGCAACCCGCAGTGCGATCCAGTAGAGCGCCCAGTGGATCAGGAAAGCGGCAGCCACCGCAATGGCGATCGACATCGCCGCCATGGGCGTGATGTGGGTCAAACTTATATCCGTCATCGACAAGGCAACGCCATGACCGCTCTGACGTTTCGCAGTTGCAGCAAAAAAGCGACGAGCGGTTCCGTTGGAAGGCTATCCGCCCCGTAACAACCCCACAGCCGCATCCTTCTCTAACAGATACAGACATGTCCGCGCCGCCTGCCCCCGCGCGCTGTCCAGCCCACCGTCCCGTTCGATCAGCAAATGCGCATCGTCCCGCGCGCTATCCACCAGCGCCGCGACATGCTCCGGCGTTGCGACCTTCAGTTCCGCCTCCCCCGACTGGCGCGTGCCCAGCACTTCGCCCGCGCCGCGCAGCTTCAGATCCTCCTCGGCGATCCGGAATCCGTCATTCGTCTCGCGCATCAGCGCCAGTCGCGCGCGCGACGTCTCGCCCAGCGCATTGCCGCGCAGCAGCAGGCAGACCGACGGCTTGTCGCCACGCCCCACGCGCCCACGTAGCTGGTGGAGTTGCGCGAGGCCGAACCGCTCCGCCCCCTCGATGATGATGAGGCTGGAGTTGGGCACATCCACGCCCACTTCGATCACCGTCGTCGCCACCAATATCTGCGTGCGATTGGCGGCAAAGGCCTCCATCGCCGCATCCTTGTCCGGTCCCTTCATCCGGCCATGGACAAGGCCTACACGCGCCCCGAACCGCTGCCGCAGCGACTCCGCCCGCATTTCCGCCGCGGCCTGATCGCTCGTCTCGCTTTCCTCGACCAGCGGGCACACCCAATAGGCCTGCCCCCCGCCCTCGACATGGCGGGCCAGCGCCTCCACCACCTCGTCCAGCCGGCTGGCGGCCATGACGAGCGTCTGGATCGGCTGGCGCCCCGGCGGCATCTCGTCCAGCCGCGACACGTCCATCTCGCCATAATAGGTCAGCGTCAGCGTGCGCGGAATCGGCGTCGCCGTCATCACCAGCAGATGCGGCGAGCGCTCCGCCTTGCTGGCCAGCATCATGCGCTGCGCCACGCCGAACCGATGCTGCTCGTCGATCACGGCCAGACCCAGCGCCTTATATTGCACCGCTTCCTGAAAGATGGCGTGGGTGCCGACAAGGATGTCGATGCTGCCGTCCGCCAGCCCCATCAGCGTGGCTTCCCGGACCTTGCCCTTCTCACGCCCGGTCAGGATCGCGATCTCGATCGGCAGGCCCGACGCCATTTTCCGCAGCGTCTCATGATGTTGCCGCGCCAAAATCTCGGTCGGCGCCAGCATCGCACCCTGCATCCCGGCCTCGACCGCGTTCAGCAGCGCCATCAGCGCCACCAAGGTCTTGCCCGACCCGACATCGCCCTGAAGCAGCCGCAGCATCGGCGTCGCCTGCGCCATGTCGCCTTCGATCTCGCCGATCGCCCGTCGCTGCGCGCCCGTAGGCGCGAAGGGCAATTTCAGCATGTCCCGCAATCGCCCATCGCCCTGGATCGAGACGCCCCGCCGCCTGCGCGAGGATTGCCGCACCAGCATCAGCGCCAACTGTCCGGCGAAAATCTCGTCATAGGCCAGTCGCTCGCGCGCCATGGCGTCGGACGGGTCGGCATGAACCCGACCCAGCGCTTCGCGCCAGGCAGGCCAATCCTTGCGCGCCAGCAAGCTCGGCTCGATCCATTCGGGCAGGTCGGGCGCGCGGCTCAGCGCCTGTCCCGCAATGTCACGCATCCGGTTGTTGGTCAGCCCTTCGGATAGCCCATAGACAGATTCGCGCGGCGGCACCGTGCCGCCTTCTTCGGGCGGCAACACATAGTCCGGGTGGACGATCTGGAGATTGTCGCCATAGGCCTCCAGCTTCCCCGACACGAATTTCGGCTCGTTCAATGGCAGCAATTTGCGCGGCCAGCCGCTATTCCGGCCGAAATAGACCAGCGCCACATGATTGCCGTAGCGATCGACCGCATCGACGCGAAAGGGCGCGCGGGCGCTGCCGCTGGCGCGATAATCGACCGGGGTCAGTTCGATCCCGACCACTCGCCCGGCATCGGCCATGTCCAGCCTGTCGGTCAGGTGGCGGTCCACCCAGCTAACCGGCAGATGAAAGGCGACATCGACCGCCCGCGCCAGCCCCAGCCGCTCCAGAGGACGGGCCAGCGTGGGGCCGATCCCCTTGAACAGGGATATTTCGGCAAAGAGCGGATTGAGAATATCGGGTCGCATGGCTATCTGGCTGCCTGTAGCTGAGCAGGGGCGGTCATACAAATCCCCGATCGGCCATTTTGCCATGCCCGCAAAAGGAACAAATTGTGAACGACACCCCCCTGATGCGCCGTCTGAAATTTCGGGCCTGGCACCGCGGCACGCGCGAATCGGATTACACGGTCGGCGGTTTCTTCGAACGCTATCATGCGGAATGGAATGCGGAAGAGATCGATTGGTTCGAACGGTTCATGGAGGAGCAGGACGCCGACATCATCGGCTGGGCGCTCGGCACCATCCCAGTGCCGGACGAATGGAAAGGCCCGATGATGGACAAGTTCCTGAAGCTCGATTTCGTGAAGATCGAGAACTGATCCTCGTCATCCCCGCGACCCGAAGAGCGGCCGCAAGCCAGCGCGGGGATCCATCTTCTAACGGACCAATTAGGCGACAGGCCGGGAGATAGATTCCCGCCTTCGCGGGAATGACGAAAAGCAGAATGACCGATCTCCAGAAAATCCTGAAGGCGAAGGCGCCGCTCACCCTGTCCGGCGTGCCCGCAGGCTTCCAGCCCTGGCTGCTGGCCGACATCGCCCGCGCGGCGGGGGCCGCTGGCGGCCGTGCCGTCTTCATCGCGTCCGACGAACAGTTGATGCGTGCGGTCGCAGACACGGCGCATTATTTCGCGCCAGAGATCGAGATCATCGAAATCCCGGCCTGGGATTGCCTGCCCTACGATCGCGCCAGCCCCTCGCTGCGCGCCGCCTCCGCGCGCCTGGCGGGACTCCATGCGCTGCAAGCCCCGCCCAAAGGCCCGCAACTGGTCCTCACCACGCTGGCGGCCATGACCCAGCGCACGCTCACCCCCTTCCGCGTGCGTCAGCTTGTCGCCAAACTCGCGCCCAAGGAACGGATCGCGATCCAGACGCTGGCCGCCATGCTCCAGGCCAACGGCTATGTCCGTACCGACACGGTCCACGACCGGGGCGAATTCGCCATTCGCGGCGGCATCGTCGACCTGTTCCCCGGCGGCGAGGAACAACCGCTCCGCCTCGACTTCTTCGGCGACGAGATCGAGACGGTCCGCCGATTCGACGCGGCCGACCAGCGCACGATCGAAAATGTCGATGGCTTCACCCTCCTCCCCGCCTCCGAAGCGCTGCTGGACGAAGACACGATCAAGCGGTTCCGCAGCCGCTACCGCGAGACGTTCGGCGCGACCGCGACCGGCGACCCGCTCTATCAGGCGGTCAGCGACGGCCGCCGCCTCGCCGGCATGGAACATTGGCTCCCCCTGTTCGAGGAAAAGCTCGTCCCCCTCGCCGACCATCTGGGCGATGACGCCGTTCTGATCCGCGATCCCGGCGTCGCGGGCGCGGCGGAAAACCGGTTCGAGGCGATCCGCGACTATCATGCCAACCGCGTCCAGGCGAAGTCGGCCGATCCTGGCGCCTACCGTCCGCTCAAACCCGACTCGCTCTATCTCGACGCCACCGAATGGGACGCCGCCGTCGCCACGCGGCGGATGCACCACACCACGCCCTTCCACGAACCGGAAAGTGCGACCGTCCTCGACTTCGCCGTCGACGGCCCCCGTGATTTCGCCCCCGAACGCGCGCAGAACAGCAACATCTACGAAGCGGTAGGTAAGCATATCGCCAGCCTGCGCCGGACCAAAAAAAAGATCGTCATCGCCAGCTATTCGCTCGGCGCACGCGAACGCCTGTCCGGCCTGCTCGCCGACCATGACGTCCCCCGCCTCGCCACCGCCGACGGCTGGCAAGAGGCGCTGGGCGTCGCCGCCAATGGCAGCGTGACGCTCACCGTCCTGCCGCTCGACCACGGCTTCACCGCACCCGACGTTGCCGTCCTTACCGAACAGGACATGCTCGGCGACCGCCTGGTCCGTCGCGCCAAGCGCAAGAAAAGCGCCGACGCCTTCCTACAGGAACTGGCCACCCTCTCGCCCGGCGACCTCGTCGTCCACATGGATCACGGCATCGGCCGCTATGAAGGGCTGACGCAGATTCCGGTCAGCAAGGCCGCCCATGATTGCGTCGCACTGACCTATGCTGGTGGCGACAAACTCTACGTTCCGGTTGAAAATCTCGAAGTTCTCTCCCGCTACGGCAGCGAGAATGAAGGCGTCAGCCTCGACAAGCTGGGCGGCGAAGCCTGGCAGCGGCGCAAGGCGAAGATGAAGGAGCGCATCCGCGAAATCGCGGGCGAACTCCTGAAAACCGCCGCCGAGCGCGCCCTGCGCGCCGCCACCGTCGCCGAACCGGATCAGGCCGGATACCCCGCCTTCGTAGATCGCTTCCCCTATCAGGAGACGGACGATCAGGACCGCGCGATCAACGACGTGGTGGAGGATCTGGGATCGGGCAAGCCCATGGACCGCCTTGTCTGCGGCGACGTCGGCTTCGGCAAGACCGAGGTCGCGCTCCGCGCCGCCTTCGTCGCGGCGATGGCGGGAATGCAGGTCGTGGTCATCTGCCCGACCACGCTGCTCGCGCGACAGCATCACATGCAGTTTGAGGATCGCTTCCGCGGCTTTCCCGTCAATATCGGCCGCCTCTCCCGCCTCGTCCCCGACAAGGAGGCGAAGGCGACCAAGGCGGGCCTGGCCGACGGCACGATCGACATCGTCGTGGGCACCCACGCGCTGCTCGCCAAGGGACTGGATTTCAAGCGGCTCGGCCTCGTCATCGTGGACGAGGAACAGCGGTTCGGCGTCACCCATAAGGAACGGCTAAAGTCCCTCAAGACCGACGTCCATGTCCTGACCCTCACTGCAACGCCGATTCCCCGCACGTTGCAAATGGCGATGTCGGGCTTGCGCGAACTATCGGTCATCCAGACCCCGCCGGTCGATCGCCTCGCGGTGCGCACCTACATCATGCCCTGGGACGGCGTCGTCATCCGCGAAGCGCTGCTACGTGAACATTATCGCGGCGGACAGAGCTTCTTCGTCGTCCCCCGCATCGCCGACCTGACCGAGATCGAGGAGTATCTCCGCAACGAGGTGCCGGAGATCAAGGCCATCGTCGCCCATGGCCAGATGAGCGCAACCGAAGTGGAGGAGCGCATGTCCGCCTTCTACGACAAGCGCTACGATGTGCTGCTGTCCACCACCATCGTGGAATCCGGCCTGGACATCCCCAGCGCCAACACGCTCATCATCCATCGTGCCGACCGCTTCGGCCTTGCCCAGCTCTACCAACTCCGCGGCCGCGTCGGCCGATCCAAGACGCGCGCCTATGCCTATATGACGACACCCGCCAACCGTATCATCACGGAAACGGCGGAAAAGCGGCTCAAGGTTCTCTCGGACCTCGACACGCTGGGCGCTGGCTTCCAGCTTGCCTCCCACGATCTCGACATTCGCGGCGCGGGCAACCTGGTCGGTGACGAACAGTCGGGCCATATCAAGGAAGTCGGCTTCGAACTCTACCAGTCGATGCTGGAAGAGGCGATCATGGACGCCAAAGCCGGCGACGTCGGCATCGAAAAACGCAGCGACAGCTTCTCCCCCCAGATCAGCGTCGACGCGCCCATCCTCATCCCCGACGATTATGTGCCGGACCTCGATCTGCGCATGGGCCTCTATCGCCGTATCAACGAAATCGAGGACCGTCAGGGCCTCGAATCCTTCGCCGCCGAACTGATCGACCGTTTCGGCAAGCTCCCGCTGCCCACGCAAAACCTGCTCAAGATCATAGAGATCAAGCAGAATTGCATGACGGCGAACATCGCCAAAATCGACATGGGTGCCAAGGGCGCGCTGGTCAGCTTCTTCGAAGACCGCTTCCCCAATCCCGCGGGTCTGGTCGCCTACGTCCAGCGCCTGGATGGCGTCGCCCGCCTGCGCCCCGACAGCAAGATCGTCGTCAATCGCGCCTGGCCCGATCCGCAGGCGCGCCTGAACGGCGCTTTGCAACTGTCGAAGGGGCTGGCCAAGGCGGCGGGGTAAAGCGGATCGCGTCGCTTCCACCTAGACCCTCAAGTCGCCATTCCTCATCATCCAGCAAACAAGCAGCAACAGGGGAAACCTAAATCCGCTTTTGACGATCGGCCAGCAAAGTCCGGCGTCACAGCAGGAGAATTGACATGAGCATCACCCTAATCGCGCTCGCGGCTGCCGCCGCGTCCCATAGCGTCTCGATCGAACATCACGGCCAGCAGCTCGGCGCAACCTACACCGCCCGCGCGGAAATGCGCACCAGGACCGTTGGCGCCAAAGTCCCCAACCGGATGGACGCCCAGCGCTGCCAATGGACCGCGACCATCGTCGTCGATCGCAAGCTGGACCATGGCCCGGCGCTGGCCCGCACTATCGCGACCGACACGCGCTTTTCGGGCAGCGAAGCCGGTGCCTGCACCCCCGGCCGCCAGTCGGGCGAGCGCAATCTCGCCCAGCATCAGGACAAGATTGCGGCGCATCTGATCGCGGTGGCGCAGGCCGATCGCGCGCCGCTGATGGCCGAATTGGATTCGGTGCGCAATCTTGCATCGAATTGATCGCTTGCCCCGCATGGCATGGCTGGGAGCGATCATGCTCGCCGGCCATGCCGTTCCGGCCGCCGCGCAGATGGCGTCCGACCCGACCGTCACACTCGAAGTCGCCAGCGACGAACGCCGCCGCGGCCTTAGTTGGAGCGACGGCGATCCCGTGCTGCGCGGAACGGTGTCGGTGCCGGTCGCGCAAGGGCTCAGCCTCGACGGCGCGGCCACCACGCTCTGGGGCAGCAACCGCTATGGCGACGCCGATGCCGTGATCGACCTGGGCGCCACCTATATGCGGCAGCTAGGCGGTTGGCGGCTGAGCGCGGAGGGGCGCTACCATCTCTTCCCCGGCGCATCCGGCGCGAATGGCGACGGATGGGGCTATGGCGAAGTCGGCGCGATCGCCGGTTTCTCACTCGGCCCTGCCAGCATGGATTTGGCCGCTCGCTATGCCCCGCGCCAGTCGGCGATCGGCGGCGACAACCTCTATCTGTCGGCCAGTTCGGCTGTCGGCATCCCCGGCACACCGCTTACGCTGTCGGGCCATGTCGGCCACTCTTCGGGCGATGTACGTGACGCCCCGCGCGCCACACGGCCCCGTCCCGATGGCGGCTATTGGGACCATGGCGTTGCGCTCGACTGGTATAGGGGCCGCTGGTCCGCCGGCCTGCGCTATGCCAACAGCAGCATCGACGGCCCCGCCAGCCGCCATGCCGGCGCCAGCCTGATCGCCAGGGTCGGATTGACGCTTTAGGCCACCGCCTATTCCGCTTGTTATGCAGCGGCCGCAGACCTATCCTTCCCCCTCCATATGGAGGGGGAAATATCATGCCCGTCGAACTCACGATCCTGGCTTGGTCCATGGTTCTGCTGCTGGTCCACATATTCGCCGCGGCCCATGTGAAGACGAAGCAATATGGCCCCAAATGGAATATGGGCGCCCGCGACGAAAAACTGCCGCCCCTCCATCCGCTCGCGGGACGTCTGGTCCGCGCGGAAGCCAATTTCAAGGAAACCCTGCCCATTGCCATCGTCGCGCTCATTGGCGTGGTGGCGGCGGACAAGACCAGCGAATGGACGGCCATGGGCGGCTGGATTTGGCTGGGCGCGCGGGTCGTCTATCTGCCGCTCTACGCAGCGGGCATCCCGGTGGTCCGCACCGTCATCTTCCTGGCTAGCCTGGTCGGTATATTGATCGCCCTCTGGCCGCTGCTGACTGTCTAAGTCGCCAGGACCAGATTGATGAGGTCGGCGGAAGACACGCCCGCCGACCGCAGGAAGCCCTGATAAAAATCGCATCCCTCGCGGGCGAGCAGATGCAACTGCTCCTCCGTCTCCACGCCCTCGGCGATCACTTTGAGGCCCAGAGACTTGGCCATGTGGATGACACCGCGCACGATAATGCGGTCGCGGGCCGTGCCGGCAATATCCTGCGCCAGTCCGCTGTCGATCTTGAGATAGTCGAGCGGCAGATTCTTGAGATAGGAGAGGCTGGAATAGCCGGTGCCGAAATCGTCGATCGCCACCCCCAGCCCTTCCGTCCTCAACGCCGTGAGCAGCGCCGACGCCGCGCCGACATCCTCGATCAGCCCGCTTTCGGTAATCTCCACCGTCAGGCGCGACCGTGGGAAGCCGCTGCGATCGACCAGCCCCAGCAGACCGGTCATGAAGCCCGGCTGGGCGATGTCGGCCGCGGTGACGTTGATCGACAGACGCAGGTCGGACAGCGCGCGCGGCCAGGCCGCCGCCTGCCGCAACGCCTCCGCCTGGATATGCGCCGACAGAGGCAGCATATAGTCGGATCGTTCGGCGGTAGCGAATAAAATGCCTGCGCCCAGCGGCCCGTAATGGGGATGATTCCAGCGCGCCAGCGCCTCCACGCCGCTGATCTTGTCGCTGTCGACCGGATATTGCGGCTGGAACACGATGCCGATCTCGCCCCGGTCCAGAGCCAGGCGCAGGTCCGTCTCCAGCCGGTCGGCATCTACCTGGCGGCTATGCTTTTCCGCCGACAGGATGCGGATGCCCTCTCCGCCCGCCTGCCGCGCGTCGGACAGTGCCGTGCCCGCACGCCGCAGCAACTGGGTGGCGTCATCCTCCGTCCGGGCCTGCGCAATGCCGCAACGGGCGATCAGGCGGATGAGGTGATCGCCCGCGCTGAACGGCTGCCCGACCGCGCCGATCAGTTGCCGCGCCAGAAAGGTCGCCCGGTCACTCCCGGCTGCTTCGCCGGTCAGGCCGACCAGAAATTCCGTTCCCGCGATGCGGGCGACCATGGTGCCGGGCGCGACATCGTCGACCATCCGCTCGATCCGCCGCGCGATCCGGCCCAGCAGAGCGTCGCCGACAACCTGGCCATAGGCCGCGTTCATCCGGTCGAACTGGCTGATCGATAGTAGCAGGATCGTGGTGGCAAGGCCCGCCCGCCGATCCAGCCAGTCGAGCGCCGCCTGACGCGACCGCAGCCCGGTCAGATAATCGCGCGTGGCGCCATCCTGCGCCTGCCCGTCCGACAACCACTCGACATCGGCGGCGATCGCACCGTCGCTATGGCGCAGATGATGGACCAGCCGCTGGCCCGGTCGTTCGGGCAAGGCATGGGCGAGCGCAGCCGGTCGCCCTGCGCGCCGCATCGCTCTCAGCCCGGCCAGCACCGCCCGACGCTCGACACGGGGCAGCCGGCGCACCAGCGCGGCCGGCGCGATCCGCGTGTCGTCCAATCCCATATGCCGCGCCAGATTGTCGCTCAACCGCAACTGTCCGTCACGCCCGAGCGCCCAATAGAGCGCGTCGCCGCGCCGGATGCGCTGCGCGCGCTGGTTATGCGCGACACCGCCGCCCAGCCTTTCCACCAGTCGATGCGCGGACGCCAGGGCGGCGCGCAAGCCCATGTCGCTGATCGGCCCCACCAGATAATGGGTCGCGCCAACCGCCAGCAAGGCAGGAGCCTGGTCCAGATGCTCCGGATCGATCAATATCAGTATCGCACCGCCGCCCGCTTCCATCGCCGGGACCAGCGGCGTCAGCAGCGCCTCGACATTGCCGCCGCCGCGCAGATCGACCAGGGCCACCTGCGCTTCGCTATGCAGATAACGCTGCGGCGCATCCTTCGCTCTTCGTGCGCCAATAGCGCGCCAGCCGGCACGCTGCGCGGCCTGGCTCAATCCGTCGCGGTCTCCGGGCGACAGGATGAACAGGCTGCGCTGGCCCCCGCCGCTCTGGTCCCCGCCGCTCTGGTCCGCGCTCACAATCTTCTTTCCCCGGCGCCGCGCATCGCCACGCCCTAGCATATAGGCGTTACCGACCTCTTGCCTCGTCTGCAACTTCCTATGGTCCCCGCAAGCCGCGACGCTTGCACCGGCCATGTCCATCGCCTAGCTAGTCGGCATGGCCATGGCCGATCCCTCACGCACATTGATGACCGACGGCCTGGGCCGCCGGATCAGCTATCTGCGCATTTCGGTCACTGACCGCTGCGACTTGCGCTGCCGCTATTGCATGGCGGAAAAGATGCAGTTCCTGCCCAAGAATCAGGTGCTGACGCTGGAGGAGATCGCGCTGCTGGCCGATCTTTTCATCGCACGCGGTATCCGCAAGATTCGCCTGACCGGTGGCGAGCCGTTGGTGCGGCGGGACATCGGCGATCTGGTTCGCCGGATCGGGCGGCACATCGGCGCGGAGTTGGAGGAACTGACCCTCACCACCAACGGCACGCGGCTGGCCGACCATGCGGAGATGCTGGCGGATGCGGGCGTGCGGCGGATCAATGTCAGCCTGGACAGCCGCGATCCCGAGCGCTTCGCCCATGTCACCCGCGGCGGGAAGATTGATCAGGTCTTCGCCGGGCTGGACGGCGCGCGTGCCGCGGGGCTTGCGGTCAAGATCAACATGGTCGCGCTCAAGGGCGTGAATGACGATGAAATCCTGCCGATGCTGCGCTGGTGCGGCGAAGAAGGGTTCGACCTGACCCTGATCGAAACCATGCCACTCGGCAACACCGGTGAGGATCGCACCGACCATTATCTGCCGCTGACCCTGGTCGCCGACCGCATTCGCGCCGAACATGCGCTCACCCCCCTCTCCCACCGGACTGGCGGCCCTGCCCGCTATCATGCGGTCGAGGGGATGGGCATCAAACTGGGCCTCATCACCCCGCTCACCCAGAATTTCTGCGCCAACTGCAACCGTATCCGCATGACGTGCGAGGGCAAGATATTCATGTGCCTGGGCCATGAGGACCATGTCGACTTCAAGGCGGCCCTGCGTGAAGGCGGCCTGACCGCTGTAGAACCCCTGATCGACCGGGCGTTGCGGCTGAAGCCCGCCGCCCACGACTTCCGCATCGGCGCGGGCGAAGGCGCCGCCACGCAGCGTCATATGAGCGTCACCGGCGGATGAGCAGCGAACCAAGGCGCGCTCTGGTCGCGTCCCCCACCCAGGCTGCGCGGGCGGCTGAGGAACGGTTGCGCGCCGCCTATGACTTCGTGCCGGTCGAGCAGGCCGACATGATCATCGCGCTCGGCGGCGACGGCTTCATGCTCCAGACGCTCCATTCGATGCTGGAAGGGCGGCGGATCGTCCCCATCTTCGGCATGAACCTGGGCACGGTCGGCTTCCTGATGAACGAATGGCGGCTGGAACGGCTCGACCAGCGGCTGGACAAGGCCAAGAGCTTCAAGGTCAATCCGCTGCGCATGACGGTCGACACGGTCGATGGTGAGCGCTTCTCCATTCCCGCCATCAACGAAGTGTCGCTGCTGCGCGAAACCCGCCAGACCGCGAAGCTGGAGGTACAGGTAAACGGCCGCACCGTGCTGCCTGAACTGGTGTGCGATGGCGTGCTGGTGGCGACCCCGGCCGGCTCAACCGCCTATAATCTGTCCGCCCACGGGCCGATCCTGCCGCTGGGGTCCGCGCTTGTCGCGCTGACCCCGATCAGTCCGTTCCGTCCCCGGCGCTGGCGCGGCGCCATCCTGCCCGAAAATACGGTCATCCGTTTCATCGTCCTCGATCCCGTCAAGCGCCCGGTCAGCGCCGTGGCCGACCAGCGCGAAGTGCGCGACATCGCGCAGGTGGAGATCGGCATCGACCGCGCGACCCCGCTGACATTGTTGTTCGACCCCGAACATACTCTGGACGACCGCATCGCGGCGGAACAATTCATCGCATAAATTTCCGTCATTTGGCCCTTGCCATGTCAGGAAAGCCGCTGCTATAGGCGCGGCCTGCCCAGCGAAAGCGGGTTGCTCCCCGATAGCTCAGCGGTAGAGCATTCGACTGTTAATCGAATGGCCGTAGGTTCGAATCCTACTCGGGGAGCCAAATTGTACGCTGCGATTTTTCGGCCCCTTCTGGGCGATTTTCAGCCAGCTCAAAATCAGACATTTTATCAAGCATTCCAAAGGGTTCGTTGAACTCTACTCGCAGCCTTCCCTCGGCCCAGACAGTGTTCGATACTAACAGTTTTAAAAGGGCATTTTGGGTGCCTGGGGACTGTTTGTTGAACATTTTATGCGCGTTCCGGCCAAGCTCCAACAGCGCGATACCGTCGTCCACGATGAGGTCTTCGGTGCTGTGGAGACCTTCAAGGTGCCGCAAGCAGCGCTCCCGCTCCTCACGCCAGGTCGACGCCATCCGATCGTGCATTTCTCCCGAGATTCGCCCGTCAAGATGATCCACATAGAGTTTGTCTAACCGCTGCTGCAGGCGATCGGCTTCAGCCCTCAAGCGGGTCATCGTTTCAACCCGCTCGCGACTCCGGTCCGTATGCGACTCGCGGAGGGCGCGTTCGATCAGGGCGAAGACCTGATCATCCAGATGTAGCCGTGCGAGCTGTTCGGAGAATGCCTCTACCAGCGCCCCCTGCCGGACATATTTCTCCGGGCACTTCTGCTTGTAGCCCGAACAGTGATAGTAGATGTATCGCTCTCGTTTGATTTCCGCGACCAGAGCGCAACCGCAGTGCCCGCAGGTGATGAGGCCCGTGAAGGCGAATAAGAGCGGCTTTCCCCTGATATTGCTGACGCTTCGCCCGTCCAGGACTTCCTGAACATTCTCCCAGGTTTCTGTCGACACAAGGGGCTCATGCGTGCCCTGAAACATCCGTCCCTGCCATTCAAATGCACCGGCATATAGTCGGTTGCGTAACATGTGGTGGACGGTCGAGACGCTGACGGGACGTTGGCTGCGATGGCGGAGCAGGCCGGCGTCACGCCCCATCTTCGACAGTTCCTTGAGCGAATAGTTGCCGGTCTCGAACCATTCGAACATGCGTGACACGATCGGCGCCGCTGCTGGATCCCCGAGCCGAGCCCGCCACTGGAGATGCAGCGCCTCCAGGCCGATCTTCTCCTTGGGGCCCCGCGTCGCGTAGAAAGATTGTCGGCGCGCGGCCTGTCCTTCCAGACCATGTTCGCGGGCATGACGCCATCGCGTCCTTGTAGATCGTGAGACGCATGGACCTTAAGGATCTCCATGCCATAGGTTCGTGCCAGGCCTTCGATCTCGCCACTCGAGGTAGAGAACATCGGCCGATCTTCAGGCGCCGGCCCGGACCGTAAAGTGAGGACCATCACGCCACCCGCACGAAGCAGGGTCACCAATTTTCGAAAGGCGCGCGCCCGGTCTTTTGGCGCGACATGCTGCCAGACGGCTGACAGCACGATCAGATCGAATGCCAAGCCGAGCCGATGCACCTGGTTCAAGCTGGGCAGCTGGTCGTCGAGCCAACGAATATCTGGGCTATGACGCGCGCGGCCCTCCAGGCGAAATCCGTCAGCAGGCTCAACAGCGACGACATCATATCCCTGTGCGTGGAGCCAGGCAGCATCCCGCCCAGATCCGGCGCCCACGTCGAGCGCCAAACCCTTTTTGGGCAACAGGCCATGAGCCTGCACAAAGGCAGCGCCGCCAGGCAACGCCTCATATCGCGCAGCCAGATCTGCTGCTGCCTCATCATAGGCTGCGATCGTGCGGGCGTAAGCGGTCAGTGCAGGTCACCCATGAAGCGAGCCCGGTGTCGCGCGACATATTCTGGCCGGGGCCGGAATTTGGGATTGGCAGGCAAGTGAATAGGCATGCCGGAAGTCGGGAAGAGGCGGCTAAGCTCGGCCGGCACCTTATTATGCGACACGAGTAGACCGAACTGCTCATCCAGGCTGATGAGATGCCGGTCGAACAGCCAATGAGCCGTTGCCGACAAGGCTATCCCATTCTGCACCTCATCGGGTCCTCCGTCGGCGACCGACCAGATATGCGCTGCCTGCGCTTCTGCCTTGCCCCCGCCGTTGATCATCCTAAGCCCCGTCACCGCACAGCGATTGTCATAGGCGTCAAGCACATGTCCTCGAAAGGCTGCACTGCGGATCTTCTTGTTGATGAGGATCTGTTCGATCCGGCGCTCAGACGGAGGTTCATGCAACAAAGCTTGCGTCATCGGATCAAGATGCGCGGCGTCTAGTTCCAGCCGAATGGCAAGGCGCTCCGACAGCGTGTCCGTCAGCCCATCGCTGACGATCGCGGTGAAATCGCTGCCGCTTAGCGCTCTGACTGACCGTCCGCGCAGCGCACGCCCTGCCTCCGCCGGGTTCGAAAGATCCCGCAGCATCTGTTCAGCGAACCGACCGGTTGCGTCGCGATAGGCAACCGGGCGGTCAAATTCGACGAACTGGCTAATCCGCGCATAGTAAAGGCCAGGCGCGGCCGGGTCCGCGTCAATTCGGTCGACATGACCCGCTGCGACATAGGCTTTACGGCCACCACCCGACCCCGTCTCACGGTAGATGATCCAGTCGCCGATGCAGGTTTGCGCAGCCCGCAGATAAATTCGTGGGAAGTGATAGCGCTCAGCGATAAGATCGTCATAGCGTGACGCCCCGCTGATCTCGAAGACACCCTTCACAGTCTCATGGCCCTCACCGCCTTCAAAAGCGAAATACAATGCAGCTCGGCCAAATGCCAGCCTTCGGTCGGTTGCTTATGGCTGTCGAGCAAAGTGAATGGCCATAGCGATATAGACCTCCAGCACCGAACAGGATTATGATCACGCTCAATGCCACGCGGAAGCGAACATGATCTGACCGGGATCCTTCTCGAAAACGGATTCTACCCCATCCTGCGTACGCCAGGCGGTGGCGAATGGCGGTTAGACATCACCAAACGCCACAAACATCTCTTCGGCACACGCGTAAGGGTGATCGGCGTCCGCGACGGCTTCGATTTGCTCGCTGTGCAGAAAATCGAACCCGCATGACTCGAGACGAAGAGCTTTGGGGCATGGCCCTTATGATGCTGCGTCAGCATGGCAACAAAGCGTCATCCGAAGTCGCCGGCCGGATCGCGAGATTGGCACATCATGGCGAGGATGGTGGCGTTGCCCTGTGGCAGGCGCTGGCTCATCGGCTCGATGATCTGGTCGCGGGCAGGCATGCTGTCTGAGTTCGCATAGCCATCATCATGCTACAGGGCGGCACCACCGCGGCATGAAAGCCGTAGAAGGCAGCAACCTCTCTCCCAAGATCAAAGTTATGCATCTTTAATCCAAGTCTATTTGACTTGCAATCAACTTTGCTGTCGATTGATCTTGCTATCGGGAGGGGGACGAGATGCATCGACGCGCGTTTTTGGCTGGCATTTTTGCGCTAGCAATCACTGGACTTGAAAGCGATGGCGATGCCAAGCGCCGCAGTCGCAAGGCACGGCGCCGTACCGGCAGCGGCGCGTCCACGCCTTTATTTGGCCGCGGCACGACAGATGATGGCGAATGCCCATGTAACGGCGGCAAAGTCTGCGTCGGTCCAAGAGGAGGACGTTATTGCATCACGCGCAGTGGCAACAAGCGATACGGCGTGTAAAGGATTGCATGGCATAGCGCACGTCCATGCGGGGGAAGAAAAATGACAGTCTGATCGGCTTCATCGCCATTGGTGCCTTTCTGTTTGCGCTCGGCCGATGTTCCGCAGAAGGCCCTAAGCCTGCCACTGACCCTGCCCCAGTAGCGCTGATGTCATCTGATGCTGTGGCCTCCCCAGGAGAAGCTTTGGATACGCCCGTCGAGGCGCCCCCTGAGCGTGCCCCCGAGCCAGCTGCATTGGTCTCAAGCCGCGCGTTGGAAGATCTAGGGTCGCGCGATGAGAGACCAAGCTGTGGAAGCAAACATCTATGCCGACAGATGAGCAGCTGCGAGGAAGCCTATCATTATCTCAACGAGTGCGGGGTTGGTCGGTTGGATGGTGATGGCGATGGGGTGCCTTGCGAAAGCATCTGTTGAGCGGTCGGCGCTCTCACAATTCAATCGGATTTGACGGTTATGCCAGCTTTCGCAGCCATTGCCGCCATTGCTCTGCTCGCTGCTACGCAGGACAGCACCGCGCGGATCGATTCAGACCTCACGCCATATTGGTCCGGTGACGAGGGCTGGCGCGTTTTCGCCTATCCCGACGAGGAGATGTGCGACCTGGGATTTCCCACGGCTTTTGACGAATATGTCACCATTGGATATAAGCCGCGCGTCGGCACCAGCGTGATGATCACCAACAAGCACGCCACATCGCTTCGGGCGGGCGAGGTGAAGTCGCTGGTGGTCGTATTTGGCAGCGAACCTGAACGGCCTTTTACCAGCAAACATGTGATGCCGTTCGACGTCCATGAGGTGGATGCGCAACGGGTTCTCAGCGCATCCCCTACTTACAAAGATTTCCTGGCTGACTTTGCCAGCTCCGGCTTCATGGCGGTGCTGACTCCTCAAGGCACAGTGGTTTCAGCCATCAAACTCGATGGCTCGTCACGCGCCGTCGAACAGTTGCGAACTTGTGCCTATGAGGCCGCAAAACTGGACCCGCAGGATCCATTTTTGGCCAAGCCATGACGCTGCACCAATCAGCCAGCAGAAGCGGTCCGTGATCAGCTGGTGATCTGAGCTGCGGCATCTATATTCAGCCTCGAACGACCCATGTCAGTCATTCAGCGCCCGTTTGAGCTTCTCAGGTGCAGACCGTCCGGTTGTCCCTTATCGCACAGCGGAAAGCGGACATACCCACCAGCACCAGGATCAGCCACAAATGGCGGGCTCAACCGGGAATAGTCGCTGAACCGATATCTCCCGATGACCGAGAGGAACCATGGCGTCTTGCGTACCGTTTCCACCACGCTGGCTGTGAGAGGTCGCAATTCTGATTGGAGTTTAGCCATGAGCGGTGGTGAATATGAACCTGAGGATTCTCGGAACGTGACCGGCGCGGCCAATACCAAGGACGGACGCTGGAGCGGGGATAAGGAACCAACGGCCAAGACCGGTGAATATGAGCCAGCCGACTCCCGCAACGTGACCCGGACCGCCAAGACCACTGATGGACGCTGGACAAACAAGGGCGAAGAAGTTGTGCCTGGCGTTCCCGACAGTCATCCCTTCACCGCTGAGGAAGCTGCCAAGAGCGCGGCGAAGTCACAAAGCAGCACCTCCAACAAAAGCAAATAAGCAACATCGTTGGTGATCTGAGTCTCGCCTTTATCAGCTGAGTACCGATCAGTGCCTTCTGGTGGAACTTGCGGCGCAGACAAACACTTCCTTTAAAATGCCTGTTTTGAAGGAGGAAGCGTTGAGCGGACCCGGCCGCTGGCCAAGCCAGCTCATCATCGTGCGCCACGGGCAAAGCGCCGGGAATGTCGCGCGCGATGCAGCACATGAGGCGGAGGAGGACCGCATCCCCCTGTCCATCCGCGATGCTGATGTGCCGCTGAGCGATCTGGGGCGTGAACAGGCGTCGGCGCTAGGGCATTGGTTCGCCGTGCAACCTGAAGAGGACAGACCGGAAGTCATCCTGTCCTCACCCTATCTTCGCGCTTGCCAGACCGCGGACATTTTCCGCGCGCAGGGCGGCGCCCCCCGAGATAAGCCGATCTGCTTCGACGAGCGTCTGCGAGAAAAGGAATTCGGGATACTGGATGGCCTAACCAGCACAGGCATCCGCCACCTCCAGCCGGAACAGGCGGCATTCCGGCAACTGCTTGGCAAATTCTATCATCGCTCGCCGGGAGGGGAGAGTTGGTGCGACGTTATCTTGCGCCTACGCTCTGTAATGGACACCATTTCGCTGCATTATGCGGGCAAGCGCGTGATGATCTTTTCGCACCAGGTCGTCGTGTTATGCTTGCGCTACATTATCGAGAATCTGCGTGAGCAGGAGATACTTGCCATCGACGCCAAAGGCGATGTGGCGAATTGCGCCATCACCGATTACCGTTTCGATGAGGCGGCGGGAAAGCTGGTCCTGCAGCGTTACAATGTCACCGCAGCGATGGAGAAGGAAGCGACGCCCGTCACCAAAGCTCCAGACCGCATCGCGGGCGCGCGCGGGTGACCGAAATCGACGATACTTGGCTTGCAGCCCATCCTCTACCCGGCTTGGACACCGTATGCAATAAGGACAGCCGAGGTCGCGTGCTGGTGGTTGGCGGGGCGGAGTTCGTGCCCGGCGCGCTGCGGCTGACTGGCGAGGCAGCGCTGCGTGCGGGTGCGGGCAAACTGCAGCTCGCAACGGTCAAGACTGTGGCGATGGCTCTGGGTGTGCTGATCCCCGAAGCGGCCATGATTGCCCTGCCTTCCGATGAGAAGGGCGAGATTGCCGCGGAGGCGGCGGAGGTGCTTCGCGAAAAGCTCCTGCGCTGCGACGCCCTGATTCTAGGCCCTGGCATGAGCATTGGCGAGCGCACCGACCAGCTAGTGGCTGACCTCCTCAGTGCGCCGGACGGCTCGCGTACCATCTTGCTGGACGCGGCGGCGCTGACGTCGGCGCAATGTTTGGAAGGACTGATCGCGGCGCATCACGGGCATGTCATATTGACGCCCCATCATGGCGAAATGGCGCATCTTTCCGGGCTGGAGATCGAAGCGGTGAAGGCCGATCCGGAGGGCGTGGCCCGCGACATCGCACAACGGTTCAACGCCATCATCTTGCTAAAAGGCAAGGAGAGCATTCTTGCAGCCCCGTCAGGCGAAATTGCGATCCATCGGGGCGGCTCTGTCGGCCTCGCCACCGGCGGATCCGGGGATGTGCTTGCGGGAATTATAGGCGGGCTGGCAGCACGGGGTGCAGCCCCGTTGACCGCTGCTGGATGGGGGGCCTGCATTCACGGTCGAACGGGTGCAGCCCTGTCACATGAAATGGCGACGGTGGGCTTTCTGGCACGTGAACTGCTGCCGATGATACCTCGACTTATAGACGGCGCGATACCCAACAAAAATGTTGATCAGGCTCACTAAAGCGACCCTTTGCCGCCATTCAAACGCCGGATTTCACTTCCCAGGAGCGGAGGGGCCGCTTTCCCTTACATCGTTCCCCTCGCAAGACAGCGGTGCATGCAAAATCGACAGGAGCACCTCGCAGACTGTGTAGCGCTGTTTGCTGAAACGGCAGTATTTGCGCGGCGTCTCAGGATCGATGAGCGGGCTATCCGGCAGTTCATAAATGGTGAGCGTCCCATCAGCGACAGCCTCAGGGGCGGATTTCGCCTGTTCTTGGCACTCAGCGGCTATTTGCCCAGCGGGCATCCCGCAGGACCCGGGACAGTTCGTCGACGGAATAGGGTTTGTGCAACAGAGCGAACCCGTGCCGCGCATCATCGGCCAGCACGTGACTATACCCTTGCCGACTTCCTTCGTCGTGAAGAAAGGCTCGAAGATATGGTAGAGCTGATCGCCAGCCATTCCTGAGCCTGTGTCGGTCACGCACAATTTGACGAAATCGCCTTTTGCGGCCGCATGGCCCCGCCGCGCGGGAATACATCCCTCCGCCTCAATCGCGATCGTGATGGATCCCTCGCTGCTCATGGCGTCCCGCGCATTGATCGCCATGTTAACGAGTGCCGTCTCGAACTGACTGGCATCGACCTCCACGAAGCAGGACGAGCATATCGGATCGACCGTGAGGGCAATACGCGACTCCACAACCGTGCGCAGCATGTCCGCCACGCTGGCCACTTTGTCTGCGGCATTGAATATTTCGGGTTTGAGCGCTTGCCGGCGTGCGAAAGCGAGGAGCTGACTGGTCAGTTTCGCGGCGCGATCGGCGGTTTCCGCTATGGCGTCGATATACTTCTTCTGCTTGTCGCGCGGCAGTTCGCGTCGGGCCAGCAGTTCAGCTGAAGAGCGAATGATCGTCAGCAGATTGTTGAAGTCATGCGCGACGCCGCCGGTCAGCTGGCCGATGGCTTCCATTTTTTGCAGTTGTCGAACCTGATCCTCCGACGCCATAAGTTCACGTGATCGCTCCTCGACCCGTACCTCCAGCGTCTCGGCGAGCTGGCGCAGCTGTTCTTCGGCGATCGTGCGTTCCAGGATGTCGGCCGCCTGCCGGGCCACAATGTCGAGCATGCGTAGGTCGCGGTCGGAGGGTTGGTGCGGTTCGCTCCAATGGTGCGAGATCATGCCCAGCAGCTTGCCGCTGCGCGAGAGCAGTGGCGTGGTTTGCGCCGAACGGATGCCGGCGACGCGCTATTTCTGCCGACGGGGACTGGCCATTGAGCCTTGTCTCCGAGCGAGGATTTCCTCGTCGTGGGAGGGTATCTAGCAGGTCAGCATTGGGATGTTTGCCGGGATGCGCCTAGCGACGAGCAGCGCAATCACATGGCTGCGCTCCCATTCCCTACAAGTGACCCGGTTGTAGGCTCGGACGGCCCTTCGTCCCATCACTGACGCTAACGCTTCGCCAGAAAGCCTTCCATGTTTGATATGAATCTATATGAATCCGCCCTGCGATTCCGGCGAAAATCTTGACGAAACCGTCTCCCTTGCTCCAGATGTGAAGCAGTTGGTTCAGGGACGAGCGCGATGCATTCCTTCAACGCGAAAGAGGAAAAAGCTGGGATTTCCGCGGATGCCGTCCAACTCCACACGGATAGCGACCCGCTCAAAGCCATCTATGAAGCCGCCCCTGTCGGCCTTGCCATGCTTGATCGGGATCTCCGCTTTGTAAGCATCAACGACCGGCTCGCCCAATGGAATGGTGTGGCGGCGGCCGAGCACATCGGCAAATCGGTCACTGATATATTGCCCGATCTGCCCGAAGACACACTGGCAGGACTCCGCAAGGTGTTGTCTGGGGAGGCGATATGTGGACATGAAGTCATCACCTCCACTTTGGGAAAGCCTGGAGAGCCCAGCTGCTGGCGAGAAAATTGGGTGCCCGTACGAGCCACTTCAGGTGACGTCATCGGGATCGCGATCTCGTGCGAAGATATAACCGAAGAACGAAACGCTCGGCGGGCGCTCGAACTGATGAACCGGGTCGGTGCGGCTCTGGCGGGCGAGCATGACCTCGGGCGTCTTGTCCAACTTGTTACCGACGCGGGCGTCGAACTTTCACGAGCGGCTTTCGGCGCCTTTTTCTACAATGTCGTCAACACAGGGGGCGAAAGCTATATGCTTTACTCTCTCTCTGGGGTCGAACGCGAAGCCTTTGCCGATTTTCCGATGCCTCGAAACACGCAGGTGTTTGCACCGACCTTCCAAGGCGATGGGATTGTTCGATCTGATGACATCACGCTGGACCCCAGATACGGGCATAATAAACCAGGGTCTGGCATGCCTGCCGGGCACCTTCCGGTACGGAGTTATCTGGCCGTCCCGGTTATGTCCCGCGAGGGCGAGGTGCTGGGCGGATTGTTTTTCGGGCATCCTGAACCCGGCAGGTTCCAAAAGGCTGATGAAGGGCTCGTTGCCGGGCTGGCAGGCCAAGCGGCGGTTGCGATCGAAAATGCCCGCCTTATCCAGCAGGTCCGTGAAGCAAATGACATGCTGGAAAGGCGGGTGTCCGAGCGAACGGCCGAACTGACCCAGGCGCATGAGGCCTTGCGGCACGCCCAAAAGCTGGAAGCGATCGGTCAGCTGACCGGGGGGGTCGCGCATGATTTCAATAACCTGCTGACAGTGATTGCAGGTGCTGCGGAGATGCTGGCAAGACCCGATCTCCCGGAACAGAAGCGAGCCAGATATATTGAAAGTATAGCATCGACCGCAAAGCGCGCGTCGACTCTTACCAGTCACCTTCTGGCCTTCAGCAGGAGGCGTGTCATTCGGCCGGAGGTCGTCGATCTCAACATTCAGATCGACGCACTGGAAGAGGTCTTGGCTCGCTCTCTGGGTGGCCATATTCAAATTGAGGTCAGGCCCTCCGGGCAGGAAGCTCGGGTAGAAGTCGATCCCACCGAATTTGAAACTGCCATCCTGAATGCAGCGGTCAACGCGCGGGATGCGATGCCCGATGGGGGCACACTGTCGATTGCAATCCGGGACCATCCTCTGGCAAACGAACCTGGGGTCGCAATCGATATCACCGATACGGGGATGGGCATGTCGCCCGACACGGTAAAACGGGTATTCGAACCTTTCTTCACCACCAAGCCGGTTGGCGAGGGGACAGGATTGGGGCTTTCCCAGATTCATGGGTTTGCGGCTCAGGCCGGAGGCTCGGTAGAGATTTTTTCCCGCGAAGGCGTCGGGACGACGATTCGCATCATTCTCCCTCGCGTTGACAAGGCGCTACGAACCATCGAGGAAAAGGGAACGTTGGAACCCATCCCACAGGCGCTTAAGGTTCTGCTTGTGGAGGATAACGACCAGGTGCGCCACTTTGCGGAGCATTTGTTGCACGACCTGGGGGCTAAGGTGACCGCCGTTGCAAATGGCGCCGAAGCTCTCGGAGCACTGCAGGAAGATCCGTTCGACCTCATATTTACCGACGTGGTCATGCCAGGCATGAGCGGTATCGATCTGGCACGGCAATTGCGCGTTCGAGCCCCGGGCCTGCCAGTGCTGCTGGCCACAGGGTATAGCGAGCAGATGATCGGGGAAGGTATCGATGAATTCGACGTCCTTGCCAAACCCTATGGCGCAGAGGCGCTCAGCTTGGCCCTCAGGAAGACATTATCTATCGCGTGAGGGTGCAAAGGCACAGTGGTGGACAAACGGAAGCTTCGGCCCATAGGTCAACCGCTGGCTGACCGATGTTATGCAGCAGTGTACGCCATATCTTCACTGCCGCCGGTAACCTTCCTCAATGTGTCTCGGAGGCGGGAAGGCGAACATGGCTTGCCGCAGACAACTGCCCTGGGGAATCGCTCGACGAGCAAAGACGGGTCCGCATGTCCAGAATGGAAAATGACAGGGACGCCCGCTGCGACTAGCGCCTCTGCCACCGGATAGACCTCGCCATCAGCCAGCTGAACATCCAAAATGGCGCAATCCGGCAAAGCGCTACCGACGGCGGTCAACGCGGACGAAACGGAGATATAAGGTCCATCAACGGCGAAACCCGCCCCCTCGATGGTATCCTGTAGGTCGAGCGCAACGAACAGTTCGTCTTCAACCAGCAATACCGTCCCGGCCATTCACATTATCCATCCGTAAGCGCTTGCGCAGGCAAACAGAGTTCGATCAAAAAAGTTCCGTCTTTCATCTTTCGTGTAACCTCGGCGCCGAGTTGCTTCGCGGAAGTCTTCACCAGCACTGTCCCGAAACCGGTCCCCTCTGAAAGAACGGTCGCATGAGTGCATTCCTCAACCCACCGCAATCGTAAGATGTCGTTTTCAAGCGCCCAACCGATTCGCAGAACGCCGCCATCCGGACCCAAAGCCCCATATTTTGCTGCATTCGTAGCCCATTCGTGCAGTATGAGTGCAAGAGGCGAGAGTGAGGAGCGAGCGATCCGAACATCTGGTCCATCGACCGCTATATCAGTGTGATCGCGGTAGGGTGCCAGGGTCGCATTCAACAGATCGGCCAGATCGATAGCCTGCACCTCGCCTGTTGGCGAGGCGAGAGAATGAGCGTTGCCCAAGGCCGCTATCCGTTCCCGCAAGTCCGCCGCGAAAGCGCGGACGTCCCGATGGGTGCGCGAACCTGCCGAGACCATGCCAGCGACGATGGCGAACAAATTCTTCACTCGGTGGTTCATCTCGCGCAGCATCAGCTCGCGCGTTTCGGCAAGCGCATATTCCGGCGTCACGTCGATGGATACCCCGACGAGCCGCGGCGATCCCTCGCTGGTAACCAGCCGGCCAAAACTTTTTATCCGACGCATCTGGTCGCCATCGACAATCCGGTAGCTTGCCTCAAAATCGCCGCCATCCGCGACAACCTTCGCGAGCGCGGCGTCGAATTCGGGTCGATCATCGGGATGCAGGCGGCTGAGCCGCGCTTCAGCATCATTGGACGCCGTATCGGCCGAAATACCGAGGATTTCCCGACCATGCGCGTCCACGACCGCTTCGCAGGTCTCGAAGTTATATTCCCATACGGCGATGCCGCCCGCCCGGATCGCCATATCCAACCGCTCCCGCTGTGCAGCCAAATCCCGTTCCATAGACAGAGCATCCGTGATGTCCGTCAGCACCAGGGTCGCACCGTCAGTAGCGCCGTTCTGCATTCGATAGGGAAGGGTCCTTAACGACAGGGCGCGCTCCCCATCCCGTGTTGTAACCCGGCGCTGGATCGCCGAATGTCCTTCCGCGACGGCGCGGGCATCATCCATGTAGTCCGCCTCCACAAGGCGCGTCGATACGTCCTCCAGCGGCCGCCCCCGGTCGCCGGGTTGCAGGGGAAAGAGAGAAGTCGCGGCCTCCGTGAAGCTGCGGATGCGCAAATCCGAATCCAACACGATCACGGCCAATTCAGTGGACTCGAAGAAATTGCGCAGGTCGGAATTGGCGACAGTAAGCTGATCGACCTTGGACTTGAGCTCGTCGTTGACGGTGGACAATTCCTCGTTCGTGGACTGGAGCTCCTCGTTCATCGACATCATTTCTTCGTTCGAGCTTTTCAGCTCCTCATTCGCCGTCTCCAGTTCCTCCACGGTGGAGCGCAGCCGGTGCCGTGTGACGCGCAGCTCGTCCTCCAGCGCGTCGAGATGGTCGTCGCCTGCATCCATCTCTGCCACGTCATCATCCAGCACAGGACGGAAGGGAGCGGTATCGCGAAAGACGAAGAGCAACGTACCGTCGGGCAACGGATCGCACACGACGTCGATCTGCTGGTTGCCATATTCCGTCTCGATCTGGACGTCGCGCACGACGACGCGTTTGCGGGTGTCGCGGCCCTCCCGCAGCAGCGGGCCGAGCACGGTGCGCAGACCCGCCCGGGCTAGACTAATCGCGCTCGATCCGCCGGTACGGGTGACGGGGAAGTCGAAATATCGTCCCAACCGACCATAGGCGGCAATGATTCCACCATCCTGGTCCAGGACCAAACTGGCGGGTGCATAGCGGTCAACGATCCGGCGCACCGCTGCGCCCTCGTCCGATAAGGTGCGCCCGCTACCCCTCTCCGTCCGGCCGTCCGCGCGGGTGCCGCGCGGATAGGCGCTGCCGGGCAGGTCTATGGGATAACTGGGCGGACCGGGCGCGCGCTTGAACAGACGCCCCTGCTGATCGAGTGTCGGGAAAAGATGCTCGAAACGGCCGACGCTTTCCGAGGGGCCGAGGAAGAGATAGCCACCTGGCCGGATCGCATAATGCAAAAGCGGCATGACCGACTGCTGCAAACGATCGTCGAAATAGATCAGGAGGTTGCGGCAGGACACCAGGTCGATGCGCGAAAAGGGCGGATCCTTGACGATGCTGTGGCTGGAAAAGCGGATCATGTCCCGAATCTGCGACGCGATGGTGAAGCGCTCCGCATGCGGGATTGCATAATGTTCTCGCAGCGCGATCGGCATGTCGGCGAGAGCAGAGGCAGGATAAACGCCCTCCCGCGCGATCTGGAGCATGCTCTCGTCGATATCCGTCGCGAAGATTTGTACCGTGGCCGGGGTCACGCCCAGCTTGCGCGCCGCCTCGGCAAACAGGATGGCGATGCTGTATGCTTCCTCGCCGGATGAGCAGCCGGGCACCCAGATGCGTATCTCCTCGCCATCGCTCTCTTGCATCAGCGGCTCCACGACCTGCGTGCGCAGCCGCTCGAACAACTCGGCATCGCGGAAGAACCGGGTGACGTTGATAAGGAGATCACGGAACAGCGCCTCGCACTCCTCCGCGTCGGACTTGATGCGTGCGAGATAGGTGCTGCCCGAAACAATGCCGAGCACATGCATGCGCCGTTCGACCCTGCGGATCAGGGTCGTGCGCTTGTAACCGGAGAAGTCGTGCCCAACGGCGGCGCGCAAGGTCTTGCACATTTCATCGACATGGTCGGCAACCAGTGCCGCCTCCCGCTCCGTTGCATCGACGGCGCGGTGGTTGAAGAAGGCGATCAGGCATTCGAGCATCTCGCCCGGCGGCTTCACATAGTCAACGAGCCCGGTGCCGACGGCCGAGAGCGGCATGCCGTCGTAGCGCGCGCTTTCGGGCTGCTGGACGAGGCAGACGCCGCCATTTTCTTTGATCGCGCGTAGTCCCGTGGTCCCATCCGCGCCGGTTCCTGATAGGATGACGCACGCCGCATCCCCCTGTTGGTCGGTGGCAAGCGAGATAAAGAAATCGTCGATGGGACGGCGCAGGCCCCGTGGCTGTGCGAACTCGGTCAGCTCCAGCACGCCGTCGCGGATGGCGAGGCCGTGTCCCGGCGGGATGACGTAAACCTTATCCGCCGCGATCCGCTCGCCTCCTTCGGACTGCAGCACTTCCAGGGTCGTGTGGCGATCGAGCAGCTGCGCCATCATGCTCTCATGAGTGGGGTCGAGATGCTGCACTATAACGAAGGCCATGCCTGTCGGGCCCTGCGCCGTCGACAGCATCTCGCGCAGCGCCTCCAGCCCACCGGCCGAGGCACCGATGCCAACAACTGGCAGGCGTGGTGACGGAACGTCTCCGCCGCTCAAAGGAAGGAACCTCGGTCTAGCTCGGTCAGGGTCAGCTTGGCCTGGACGATGGTGGCGGCCGAGTTCGCGATCGTCATCAGCGATCCCTCCACCACAATGCCGCTTTCCGCCAGCACCGGGCTCATCCGGTCCAGCGTCTGACCAAGGTCGGCGTCATAGTTCTGCAAGAGGTCCGCCTGCGTACGGCTGACGTCGAACTGCGATGCGAAGATGTAGCGCACCTCGCCGGATTGGGCCCGCAGTTTCGACATGTAGAGGAGGTTGACGAACGGACGGCAATCCTTGCGGAAGTTGACGATGGGCGTGCGGACGTTGGCAATGCGATCCTCCGCTAGAAACGCATGGATCTTCTCGCGCGCCTCGTCATTTCGGCTCTCGCCCTGGAGGAAGCGGCAGTTGCGGCCGACGATCTCGCTCGTTGTGTAACCGGTCAGGTCGCGAAAACGCCTGTTGGTCAACAGCAGAGCATGATCGCTCGATGCCTCTCCAAGGGACAGGGCGACCGGCGATCTGTCGAAATAGTCCCGCAGCTCTACGGGAAGGTCGTCACGGCACATGGACTCTCCGATTGCGTCAGATTGCCGGGAACGTTCCAGCATACTCTAGGCTCGGTTACCCGCCCTACCGGCTGAGCCTTGCCGGGACAAGACGCAGTGGCCTGATCCAGATTGTTCGGTGGGCGACCGTCCTTTGCCCATAGGGGACAATCTGATTTTTTTGTGTGGTAGAGCTGTTTATCCGCCCAACCGAGAGTTGGAGGGGAGCCCGGCTGTCGTGCCCTAACATGATAAGACAGGCAGCCTTCGCCGACACCCGCCGCACGAACGCTGAACGGGAACTGCTATTTGTCCCGCTACGCTGCAGTGTGCTTGGCAAAGCCGACCCATCCTGGCCATTCAGCCGCCAATTTCCACATCCCAAGTGCAGACGGTCTGCTATAAAAGGGATGCGTAAAAAGCCGACCTGTCAGGCCCGACGCTCACGGATTGGCAATTGCTCTAAGCTCCTCGCACACGCAGTCCAGCAATATAGACGCTTCAGGCCTATCATCGACGTCGAAACAAACAAGCAATCCTGTAATTCATATTAAAATAAATTATATTAGGATTTTTCATATTATCATCTAGATTATTGACAAGCGATTATATCTAATATTCCTTAAATAATTGCAATATTCGGACCAAGCAATTCTAAATTGAATGAATAGTCCGACTTCGATCAATCCCTAGAGACAGAAAACACACCGCCTCAGGGAACCATATGATCTTATCCTTCAAGCGCTTGGCGCTGGCGACATCCGCCATCGCCCTATCCTCAGCACCCGTTTGGGCGCGCGACGATGTCGCTCATGCCGGCACGCAAGCAGCGCCGGACGATGACGCCGTCGCGTCGGGAGACGGCGCCGCCATCGTCGTGACCGGCGTGCGCGGCGCGCGCGCCCGCACAGTCGCCGACAGCCCTGTACCGATCGACGTCATCGGTCCGCAGGAATTGCAGGAGACGGGGCGGACGGGGCTCAAGGATATCCTCGGCAACATCATCCCCTCACTCAGCATGCCGGCGCTGGGCGGCGGCGGCACATCCTCCAGCGCCAAACCGATCTCCATCCGCGGGCTGTCGGGTGACTATGTGCTGGTGCTGGTCAACGGCAAGCGGCGGCACACGACATCGCTCATCAACAATCTGTCGCGCATTTCCGGTGGCAGTACGCCGGTCGATATCGACCTGTTGCCCACCAATGCCGTCGGCCGCGTGGAGGTGCTGCGCGACGGCGCGGCCGCGCAATATGGGTCGGATGCGATATCCGGCGTCATCAACTTCATCCTGGATGCCGCGCCCGAGGGCGGCAGCTTCACCACCACCGCCGGCAGCACCTATTCGCACGGCGCCGAACTGGCGCAGCAGGCGATCAGCTACGGCACGCGGCTTGGCGGCGACGGCGGCTTCATCCGCTTCGCGGTGGAGGGCAAATATCATGACCGGGGCGACCCGTCGGGGGCGATCGTCGCGGACTCGGTCGATCTCTACCCGCGCCTCGCGGACGGATCGCGCGATCCGCGTGAGGCGACGATCGACCGCAATCGCGCCGGCAATTACGGCCGCACCAACCGCGATTATATCGTCAACGGCTCCTATAATGCGGAGCTGCCACTGAGCGACAAGACGACGCTCTACAGCTTCTCGACCCTCAGCCATCGCGATGTGAAGGACGGGCGCGGCCAGTTCAACGCGAACAACGTCAATTCGCTGCCGGAGCTTTATCCCAACGGCTTCCTGGCCAAGCGTCGCATCCGGGAAACGGATTTCCAGGTGACGGCGGGCCTGCGCAGTACGATCCGGGGCCTGGACGTCGATATCTCCAGCAGCTTCGGCCGGGATCATGTGAAGCTGGGCGCGGTCGATACGCTCAACCCCTCGCTGGGTCCGAGCAGCAAGACCAGCTTCTATATGGGGACGCAGATTTCATCGCTATGGGCAAATAATATCGACTTCAGCCGCGGCTTCGATGTCGGCTTCGCCGAACCGCTGACGCTGGCCTTCGGCATCGAGCATCGGCTGGAGCGGTTCCAGAACAAGGCAGGCGAGCCCGACAGCTATCGCGACGGCGGCTATATCATTCCTAAAGGGACCAGCCCGTTCGAACGGCTGTTCGGCGGACAGCGACCAGCCGCCAGCCTGGTGTCCTTCACCGGCACCACGCCGGCCGATGCTTTCACCCTCACCCGCAACAATATCGCCGCCTATGTCGATGTCGGCGCGAACGTGACCAAGGCATGGTATGTCGGCCTCGCCGCTCGGGCCGAACATTATACCGACAGTTCGGGCGACACGATCAGCGGCAAATTTTCCACCCGCTACGAGATTGTGCCCGGCTGGGCGATCCGGGGCGGCGTCAATACCGGCTTCCGCGCCCCATCGCTGGCGCAGCAGGGCTTCTCCACGTCGCAAAATACCGGCATCACGATCAACGGGGATTTCGTGACCCAGTTGGTCAAGTTCCTGGCGCCCAACGATCCGATCGCCGGCTATTTCGGCGCCAAGCCGCTGAAGCCCGAAAAGTCGCTGAACTTCACGGCCGGCACGACCTTCGAATCCGGAGCCTTCCGGCTGACGGTGGATGCTTATCAGATCCGGGTCGATGATCGCATCGTGAAGACCGAGATTTTGAACAGCGCCGAGGCGAAAGCGATCCTCGCCAGTCCCGCCGTCACCGCGATCCTGGCCGAACGCGGCGTCCCCGGCATCAGCAGCGCCCAATTCTTCATCAACGGCGTCGACACCCGCACGCGCGGCATCGATGCGGTCGCGGAATATAGCCTGCGCACCGACAGGCTGGGCGATTTCCGCTTCAGCGCGGCCTACAGCTATAACCAGACGAAGATTTTGCGCGTCGCGCCCAACCCTGCGAACCTGACCAACACGATCCTGTTTGGGCGGCAGGCGCGGTCGGACATCACCAGCGCGACGCCGCGCGACAAGCTGGTGCTGAACGGCGAATGGACGGTCGGCCCGGTCAAGACCAGCCTGCGCCTGACCCGTTTCGGTCGCTATACCGAAGCGGGAAGCAGCCAGACCTCCACCGCCGACGACCGGACCTTCAGCCCAAAATGGGTGACGGACCTCGACATATCGGCACAGGTCAGCCGGACCATCAACGTGGCGGTGGGCGCGAACAATCTGTTCGACGTCTATCCCGACCCGATCGGCGTCGTGCAGGCCAATACGGGCCTGGGCAAATATGGCCTGTTCGCGCCATTCGGGCTGACCGGCGGTTTTTACTATGCGCGCATCGGCGTGAGCTTCTGACCGGAATCGCAAGGAGAGGATGACATGAACCCGCATCTGACCGGCAAGCGGGCAATCGTCACCGGCGGCAGCCGGGGCATCGGCAAGGCGATCGTGCGGGCGCTGGCGAGCGAGGGCGTACGCGTCGTCCTTGCCTCGCGCGACCCGGCATCGGGGCGGACCGCCGCTGAAGAACTGGCGCGCGAGACCGGCGGCGAGGTCCATGCCCTGTCCGCAGACACGCGTGACGACGCACAGGTCGATGCACTGGTCGCCAGCGCGGTCGATCTGCTCGGCGGCCTCGACATCGTCGTGAACAATGCCGCGCGGCCCGGCGCCGCGCCGGCCATCCCCGGCGTCGCGGGGGTGGAGTCGGCCTATTTGCTGGAGGAACTGGACACCAAGCTGGTCGGCTATCTGCGAGTGGCGCGTGCCGCCGCGCCGCATCTGGTCGCCAATGGCTGGGGCCGGATCATCAACATCAGCGGGCTGGCCGCACGCAGCAGCTTCACCATCCCCGGCTCGGCCCGTAACGTGGCGGTAGCGGCCCTGACCAAGACGCTGGCCGACGAATTGGGGCCGCGGGGCGTGAACGTCACGGTCGTCCATCCAGGCGCGACCCGCACGGAAAAGACAGCGGACGCGGTCGCCCGAAAGGCCGACGCCGACGGGCTTTCAACCGCCGAGGCCGAACGCGCACTTTACGGCCATTCGCTGATCGGCCGGATCATCGAAGCGGAAGAGGTGGCGGATGTCGTCGCCTTCCTCGCTTCGCCGCGCAGCGTAGCGATCAACGGCGACGCCATCGCCGCCGGTGGCGGCACGCGGGGCGCGATCCATTATTGACGGCGGCGGCGCCCTTCGACGCTACGACAGCGCCCGCTCCACCGCTTCGATATGCGCCGGGGCCGGTTGCGCACGGGCGAAGTCGCGAAAATCGATATAGCCCAGGTCCCGGATCTTTTCCGCCACCGCATAGCGCCGGTCGTCGTTCAGCGCGGCCTTCATCCGCCGCTCCAGCGCATACAGACGTTCGGTGATGTTCATAAGCGACCTCCCAACTGGACGGCCGAGGATAACGGCGGGAGGGCGTTGCGACATATGAGTTTCGTTTCACGCGATCAAGCGCGGCTCATGAAGCCGCGTGCTTGGCCCCCTCCCCATGGCGCCGTTCGGCATAACGCTTCGCGGCGATCTCCGCGCCTTCGCGCAACAGCGGCCCCAATTGCCAGAAGTCGCGCAGATGGCTCCGCCCATCTTCAGGCTCCCGGTCCCAGCCATAGTCATGGCGCAGCCGCCCGACCTGTCCAGCGACGCGGGCGTCAGCGGCGCCGATGCCGGCCGCTCCATCCTGCTCCGGCGCGACATAGATGGCGTCGGCCGGGCAATAGAGTTCGCACATGAAGCAGGTCTGGCACTGGTCGATCCGCGCGATGGTCGGCGCGCCGCCCTCCACCGCATCCAGCACATGCGTCGGGCAAGCGATGACGCAGGCGTCGCAGCCGGTGCAGAGATCCACGAATATCTGCGCGATCATGCGGCCGCCTCCAGCCTTACGACGTGATCGGGCCGTGTCCAGATCTGGTCCAGCCCGCCAGTCAGCAGCCGATGCTCCTGCGCGTCATCCCGCGCAGGTCGATCGACACGCATATGCATGCCGCGGCTCTCGTCGCGGGCCAGCGCCGCGCCCAGCACCCAGCGCGCGCTCGCGATCATCGCCGCCTGTTCGCGCAGGGCGATAGCGCCGAGACCCTTGGCATGGCCATGATCGGCGACGGCGCGCCAGGCGACATCCGCTTCGGCCCGGCCGCGCTCCAGCTTGTCCGCGCTACGCCACAGCGCCGCGTCATACCCGATCGTCGCAGCCTGAATGGCGGGCAGGAAAGCAGCCGCATCATCGATCCGGGCGAGCGAGGCCGGGCGCAACCCCGCCGCGCCCAGCGCCCGGACGGGGCTGTCTGCGCGCTGCCCTTCCCGTTGCGCTCGCACGGCTGCTGCCGCCCCGGCGAGGCGGCCGGAGGTCAGCGCCCAGGCCGCATTCTGTGCGCCGCCGCCGCTGGTCGCGCCGGCCACCAGTTCACGCGTCGCGCTGTCGCCCGCCGCATACAGGCGCTCGACATTGGTTTCGCACCCGTCGCCGACGATCTGGAGGCCGCCGGTGCCGCGCACCGTGCCTTCGCCGAAAATCTTCACCGGGAAGCGATCCCGGAACAGGTCGATGCCCCTGCGCTCGAACGGCGCGAGCGATGCCGGCTGGATCGTGCGCAGCCCCCGCTTCAGCCGATCCGGCGCATCGCTGAGATCGGCCAGCACCGGTCCCGCGTCCATCGCCTTGGCCAGAGCACGCAGATGCGCCGCTTCGCCGCTCATCGGCGGGGGTATGTCCAGTTCCACTCCGCTCTCGTCGAAGAAGCGTGCCGCGAAATAGGGCAAGGTTCGGGTCGAGTTCCAGGCCGGCGAGAGCGAGTAGGAAACGGAAAACTCCATGCCGGACAGGACGGCGCCAGCCTCGGCCGCCATCAGCAATCCGTCACCCGTATTGCCGTAGCTGCCGATCAGGCCGGAACGGAACGCGCAGCCGCCGGTCGCCATCACCACCGCGCCCGCGCGCGCGATCCAGGGCCGGCGCAACAGCCGCGCATAGCCGGCCGCGCCCGCCACCGAACCGTCGGCATGGGCCAGCAGTTCCAGCGCGGGATGATGATCGAATAGGGTGACGCCGGCATCCTGCGCGAAGCGGCGCAACGCGCGCATATATTCCGGGCCGCGCACGCCCGCATAGAATGTGCCGCCACGGCCGTCGCCAGCGAAGGGATAATAGCCGGCCAGTTCCGGCAGGGCGCGCCATGTCTCCTCGATGATGCGCGCCATCCAGCGCCGTTCGGCCAGGCCGAAGCTGCGGCTGTAGCGCTCTTCGATCGCCGCTTCGCGCTTGCCCGGTTCGGGTGCGACCCACCAGTGGTTCGGGCCGCCAGTCGCGGTCACGCCGCTGGTGCCGACATAGCCCTTGTCCACCAGCACGACCTGCGCGCCGCCCCGCGCCGCCGCGATGGCGGCCCAACAGGCCGCCATGCCGCCGCCGATGACCAGAACATCGGCAGTGATCGCGATCGGTTCGGCGTCCCTCATTCGGCCGCGATGGCGATCGGCGCGGCGGCGTGGCGGTTTTCCGGGACCGGCAGGCCCAGATGATCGCGCAGCGTCTCCCCCGCATAATCGGTGCGGAACAGGCCCCGCGCCTGCAGGATCGGCACCACCTCGTCACGGAAGCGGCGGAACGGTTCGGGCCGCGTCACCTGCAGCAGGAAGCCGTCGACCGCGCGCTCTCCATACCAGCGCTCAATTTCGTTCGCGATCGTCTCGGGCGATCCGACAAATTGCGAGCGCCACTGGCCGAAGCGATAGGCCGCCTGCCGCAGCGTCAGCCCCTGCTCCGCCGAGACCCGGATGATCTTTTCCGCATGGCCTTTGTAGCTGTTGAGCGTGACGCCGGACAGGTCCGGGAAGGGCGCGTCCAGATCATATTGAGAAAAGTCGTGATAGTTGAAAGCGCGGCCGACCTGCACCAGCAGCTTCTTAACGTCCAGCGATCCCTGCGCCTCCAGCGCGATCGCCTGCGCCTCCTCGTCGGTATCTGCGATCACCGGCGCCACGCCGGCCAGAATAGTGATATGGTCGGGATTGCGGCCGATCGTGGCGGCCCGTCCCTTGATATCGGCGTAGAAGGCCTGGGCATCGTCGAAATTCTCGCCGCTGGTGAAGATACCCTCGGCGATGCGGGCACCCAGGTTGCGGCCTTCATTGCTGTCGCCGGCCTGGAAGATGACCGGCTGCCCCTGCCGCGAGCGGCTGAGCGCCAGTGGCCCGGCGACGGAGAAATGCTCGCCCACATGATCCAACCGATGCTGCTTTGTCTTGTCGAGGAAGAGGCCGGCGGCGCGGTCGCGCGGAAAGGCGTCGTCCTCATAGCTGTCCCACAGGCCCTGCACGACATCGACGAATTCGCGCGCGCGGCCATAGCGGACGGCATGGTCGAAATGCTCCTGCCTGCCATAATTGCGCGCCGCGCCCTCCAGGCCGGTGGTAACGACATTCCACCCAGCCCGGCCCCGGCTGATATGGTCGAGCGATCCAAACTGCCGCGCGACATTATAGGGCTCCCAATAAGAGGTGGTGAGCGTGCCGACGAGGCCGATGCGCGATGTGGTCGCGGCGATGGCCGACAGCAAGGTCAGCGGCTCCAGCCGGTTGAGGAAATGCGGCGCCGTATCGGGGGTGATGTAGGGCGAATCGACGATGAAGACGAGGTCGAACTTCGCTGCCTCGGCCGCGCGGGCCTGATCGATATACCATTGGATGTCGATGCTGGCGTCGCCCGGCAAATCCGGGTCCAGCCAATTCGACTGGTTGGCGCCGACCCCTTCCAGGATCGCGCCGAGATGCAGTTCGCGTGTCGATGGATTGATCATATGCGGTCCTCCGATGCGGTCGGGCTTAAGCGAAGCGACAGCCCCCGGATAACGAGGCCTTCTCATAGACCGTTGCGTCATGCTGATGGATGATGCCGTGATCAGCGTGCAGTTGCGGGCTGCGCGGCGCTGTTGAAGTCGGGGATATATCCCCCTTTCAGGTCCGGCACGGCCGGGATCAAACCCGCAGCCTGATAGCGACGGAATATGTCGCGCTGTTCGGCGATCAGGGCGGCGTCGATCGGCACGGTCTCGCCCAGCGCCGCACCCGCGGCGAAGCGCGCGACGTCGATCGGAATGCCGGTATCGCGGGCCAGCGTGCGGGCATAATCCTCCTGATGTGTCTGCCCCCAGAGTCGGGCGCGCGCCAGCCGGGCGGCAAAATCGGCCAGCAGCGCCAGCTTGTCGCGGATCGCCCCGTCGCCCGCAGCAAAGAACACCGCGCCCGTGGGCACGCCGCTGCCGTCGGCCAGGATGCGGTCGCCATTTTCCAGCACGGCAATGCCGACATAGCTGCCCCAGGTCGACCAGGCGTCGATCGATCCGCTGGCCAGCGCCGCCTTCGCCTCGCCATTGGCGAGATAGGTCCATTGCACGTCGCCGGGTTTCAGACCCGCCTTCTCCAGCAGTTTGAGCGCCAGATCCTGCCCCGCCGACCCCTTGATCGTCGCCAGGCGCTTGCCCCGAAGGTCGGCGAGGGTGTGGATGGGCGATTCTTTCGGCACGACGATCGCGGAAGCGCGCCCCGCCTCCGCCTGCGGCGGGCGATAGGCGATGATCGCCTTGATCTTCGCCCCGCCCGCATAGGCGAAGGCATAGGGTGCGGCGCCGACGCCGCCGACATCGATCGCCCCGGCATCCAGCGCTTCCAGCAGCGGCGACGCCGCCGGGAACAACGCCCATTTGATCCGGTAGGGCATGTGCGCCAGTTCGCCCGACGCCTCCAGCAATGCCTGCGCGCCGCCCTTCTGGTCGCCGACGACGAGGACGGTCCGTGCCTCCGTCGCCGGCGTGAGCCGGCCCCTGTCCCAGAAAAGGGCGCCGGCGATCAGCACAAGCAGGATCGGCAGCGACGCCGTCAGCCAGCCGCATCGGGTCATGTCGCCGCCTCCTCTTGGCTCAAAGATCGGCGTAGAGCGGTTCGTCGGCGATCAGCACACGCCGCAGCAGGCGGGGATAGTCGCCATAGTTGCGCACCGCATAATGGACCGCGCCGCGATTGTCCCAGAAGGCGACCGATCCGGGCTTCCAGGAAAAGCGGACCTGGAATTCGGGTCGCTTGTATTGGCGCAGCACCTCGTCGAGCAGTTCCCGGCTTTCGGCGAGATCGACGCTCAATATCTGTGGCTTCTGCGTCAGGTTGACCCACAGGATCTTCTGCCCGGTCTCGCGATGCGTGCGCACGACGGGATGGGCGACGATCGGATAGTCGTGCCCGTTGGCAAGCAGCGCATCGCGATAGTCGTGCGTGACGTGCAGCCCTTCCAGCCGCTGCCTCACCTCCTCGGGCAAGCCTTCATAGGCAAGGTTCGCATCGACCCAGATGGTGTCGCCGCCGACCTCCGGCAGGTCGATCGCGCGCAGCACCGCGCCCCAGGTCGGGACCAGCCGCCAACTCGTATCGCTATGATATTCGTCGCCGCGCTTCACATCCTGATGTAGCCGCTTCGCCTCAATCTTCGCCTGCAGATCGGCCGAAATCTCGTGCAGCGGCGTGACGGCGTTTACATGGCGGTTGGCCGGATGCGTATAGAGCGGGCCGAATTGGGCGGCGAAGGCCTCCTGTCCGGCATCGTCGAGCGTCTGGTCGCGGAAGAAGACGACCTTGTGCCGCACGACCGCCGCGCGGATCGCGTCGCGTATCTCGGGGTCGAGCGGTCGCGACAGATCGACGCCGTGGATTTCGGCGCCGATGGTCGGCTGCAACGGGCGGATGTCGAGCAGGACATTAGCAGACACATCGATTTTTCGGGCGGCAGCGGACATGCAACTCTCCTGTGCTGCTACGCCGCGACAACAGCGGCATGGCACCGCAATAGAGACTGTCATGCCGGTCGATTATCGACTTCTGGTCGATCGCCCTTCAGTTGTTTCAAACCTATGAGCGTTGTTCACCCATGCATGGTCCATCGGAATAGACGGATTTACGAGGTGAAAGAATTGTGCAGCAACGACCCTTTGTCGCCATTCCGAGGCTGATTTTCGTTTCTCGGGTCCGGAAGGGCCGCTATTCGATCTCCGGCCCTCAAAATTGGTCGCCTGCGATCCTGCCGTTGTCCATTGATCGTGCAATGCAACCAATGAAAGGGTACGTGTTTCTTTAGCGCAATCCCATCCGATCCATCTTCTTGAGTAATCCCACTCGTGAGAGGCCAAGTTCACGCGCTGCATGGGTATGATTGCGCCCAGTACGGTCCAGTGCTTCGCTGATCCTCCGGCGTTCCAGCGCAGCCACCTCCTCTTCCAGCGTCTGGCTGCCTACTGGGGGCGTCGAAGCCGCGACTTCGCCGGTAGCGAACGCAAGGTCGCTCGCGCTGATACTGATGCCGGTTGCAGCCTTGGGAGCCAAGGCGGCGGCGCATTCGATTGCCGCGCGCAGTTCTCGCACATTGCCCGGCCAGCGACGAGCTGTCAGCCAAGTCAGCGCGTCCGGGGCGAACATAGCTTCGCCGTTGGTGGCGCGTGCAAGAAACAGACGGGCCAGCATCGCAATATCGTCAGGTCGTTCGTCCAACGCTGGCGTACGCAGCACTAGGCCGCGCAGCCGATAGAAAAGATCCTCGCGGAAGCTGCCATCGGCAATGGCGCTTTCCAGATTGCGATGGGTAGCAGCGAGAACCCGCACATCGGCATGCCGCATCTCCCGCGCCCCGACCGGCTGATAGCTTCCGTCCGCCAAGAACCGCAGCAACTTGACCTGCATGGCTGCGGGCATTTCCCCAATCTCGTCGAGGAAAAGCGTGCCCCCCGATGCTGATTCGACCAAGCCCGGCCGGTCGGCATGGGCGCCGGTAAAGCTGCCCTTCAAATGGCCGAAAAGCTCACTTTCGAGAAGGTCGGCCGGCACCGCGCCGCAATGAACGGGGACCAATGGCTTGACGGCGCGACGCGACGCATTGTGAATCGCGCGCGCGACCAGTTCCTTGCCTGTACCGCTTGGCCCCAATATCATCACCGGCAGTTGGGTGGGCGCGACGCGGCGGATGAGATCGCGGAGGTTCGCCATCGCAGGGGAAACACCAAACAGCCCCATATCCTCGCTACCGCTCGCCTGCGCCTGCAATTGCGCCACTTCGCGGGCAAGGCGGGCGCGTTCAACGGCGCGAGCGACGACCACCTGCAACATATCGGGATCGACCGGCTTGGCCAGAAAATCCCATGCCCCGGCCTGCACGGCCTTCAGCGCCAGTGCATGATCGGCATGACCGGTCATGACGACGACCGGCGCGGGAGCGAAGGCAGGGATCAAAGCCAACCCTGCCTCTGGATCATGATGCGGCGGCATTGAGAGGTCCAGCAACACGACATCGGGCGCGATGCGGGCAAAGGCTTCGCGGGCGGTATCGCCGTCGCCGACCGTTTCAACGTAATGGCCCAGGCTGCGCAGCCATTGACCGGTCAGCCGCTGGAAAGCAGGTTCATCGTCGGCGAGCAGGATCATGGTTGCACTCCAAAGGTCAGACGAAAACAGGTGGACCAGCCCGGTCGCTCGACCAGCGACACGGTTCCCCCATGCGCCTCCATGATGCGACGGACGATGGCGAGGCCAAGGCCGGTGCCGCCCGGTCGCCGCGATACGAAAGGCTGGAACAGGCTCTCCCGGATATCGGCTGCGATGCCGGGGCCATTATCGCATATGTCGATGATCGCGGCCGGTCCGGGTTCAGCGAACAGGGCGACCTTCGTTCCCAATGACCGGGCATTGTCGATCAGATTGGCCAGCACACGGTCCAGAGCCGCGGGATCGGCCTCTATGTTCATGCCGGGCGGAAACTGCGCCTCCACGCGGTGGCGGGCGACCAGTGCCTCCAACGCCACGACTCGCGGAGCGACCACCCATGCTCTGGCATAGTCCAGAATATCGGTGATGAGATGGTTCATCCGCCCCACCTGCTCGCCAATCTCCGCCCGCACTTCGGCGGGTGCCTGGGTTGCAGCCATGGTGATGATGCCCAATGGATTGCGCAGATCGTGCGCCACGGTGGCAGCGAGGGCGCCAATCTCCGCCAGCCGCGCCTCGCGCTCCGCATTGACCATCTGCTGGGATGCGGCGTTGCGCCGGGTGGCTTCCCCGACAAGGCCGGCAAAGCGCTCCGCCAGGTGACGGGTGGGCAGCGGCGCGTCATCCCATCCGATCAGCGTCACGGCATCGCCCTGCACCGTCAGGACCGGCCCATCCGGCGGCAGGGCCAGCCGCTCCCGCAGCATGGCATTGGCGAGCGCGGCGAGTTGCACCTCGTCCGCCGCTTCAGCCAGCCGGTCCCGCCAGTGGGCGACGTCGCTTTCGGTCAGGCGTCCACCGGGGAAAACGAACCGGTCGACCAGCCGTTTGAGCGGTGTCAGCAACGCAAGACCTAAAAGCAGCGTCGCCGCCAGCGCACTCCATGTCGCAAGGAAACCCGCCGGACGCCCTGCCAGTGCCAGAGGCAAGGCCGCGATCAGCGCGCTCGCCGCGCCCGCTCCGGCCAGCAGCAACAGCCAGACCAGTCCCCGCTGCGCCCACATATCCGCCGCCATGAAGCGATGCCGCACGATGCCATAGACCAACGCCACCGAATAAAGCGGCAGTAGCAGCACCGGCCAGGGATAAGCATCGATGCCCAGCGCCGGAAAGGCAAAGCCGCTCAGCGCGACCAGACCGAGGGCGCTGGACGCGAATACGGCGCGGGCCTGTTCGCGCGGCGCGCCAGTCTGCACTGTCATGAGGCGGAAAAGGCGAAGATGCCCCGCCAGCGAAAGCGCTCCCGCCAGCCCAAGCACGCCCCAACCCACGATCGAGGGCACGAAAAAGCCCGGAAAGCTGCGCCAGAGGATCACTTCGCCGACTCCGAAAACCAGCCCCACAAGCCCAGCGAAACCGGCCAGCGCATAGCTGGCGACCGCGACCTGCCGCGCCGATGGTGAGAGGGCATAGCCGAAGACAAGATGCACGAAAGCCGCGGCTGACAGCGGCGAGATGGCGATGATCGCGGTGGTGAAGGGTGCAGCCCCGGTTCCCAGCAAGGCAGGCGCAGCCTGCGCGGCGCTCCATAGGGCGACACCCGACAAAAAAGCGACCAGAAGCATTGCGCCAGGTAAGGCGCGCGCCCGCAGCGCAACAAAGATCGCCAGCAAAAGGCTGCCGACAGCCGTCAGAGCGAGTGCGCCCACATAGGCAATGATGCCGAATGCTGTATCCATCGTTGACACCTTAACAGCGCTTTCTGTTTACATCGTTTACGTTTCGTCCGCCCATCGCTCCACCCATTTCGCACATTTCCCCGCTTTCCCGACCTTCCAAGCAATTGGCACGCCAATTGCGAAGCATCCGGCATGCCCGCCAAGCCGGTGGGACATGAAAGGGAGACAGACCATGTTGGCGCCGATTGCCGCTCTGCTTATCACTTATGCTCTCACCGCTCTGGTCGCGACGCTGGCCGCTGCCGTGCTGTGGCGATCGCTGTCGATCCTGCTCGCTGAACTCTGCGGCACGGAAGAGCGGTCGCGCTTCTGGACGGTCTGGTCGATGGTCATGATGGTCGCCACGCCGATGCTGTTCGTCTCGATGAAGGGCATTCAGATCCGCGCCGCCGACCTGATCCAGAGCACCATGACGAGCGCGCTGTTCGGTGTGCTGCTGGCTCTGATCGGCATGGGTATCGCGGTGTGGACCCGCAGCCCGCGCCACGACGCCTGAAGGAGGAAAGAAAGATGCACGTCCTGATCGTCGGCGCAGGCGGTTTCATCGGCCGCCATATCGCAGGCAGGCTGCTGGCGGACGGGTTCGACGTAACCCTTGCCGGCCGCCGCCCCGTCGGACTGGCGCGCTGCTGGCCGCAGGCCGCGACATTGGCCTGCGATCTCAGCCGCGACGATGCCGGGGTGTGGGAAGCTCGCCTCGCCGGCATTGATGCGGTGGTGAACTGCGCCGGGCTGATCGGCCACCGCGCCGATTATGCAGGCGTGCATGACCAAGGGCCGCGCGCTCTGTTCGACGCCTGCCTTGCGGCTGGTGTCGGACGGGTCATCCAGATTTCTGCGCTGGGCGCCGATGCAACCGGAGTCACCCCTTATCATTGCAGCAAGCAGCGGGCGGATGAACATCTCGCCGCGCTCGACCCGATGGGCGGGCGAATGGGCTGGGCCGTCCTGCGTCCTTCGCTCGTGCTGGGTCGGGGTGGCGCGAGCATGGCGCTGTTCACCATGCTGGCCGCGTTGCCCCTGACGCCCCGCCTTGGCAAAGGCGGCTGGCAGGTCCAGCCGATCCATATCGACGATCTGGTCGAGGCTGTAGTGCGGCTCCTGCGCCATGACGGGCCGATCGCGCTGAAGCTGGACGCTGTCGGTCCCGCGCCAATGACGACTGATGAACTGACAGCCGCCCTACGCCGCTGGCTGGGAATGGGAGCAGTCCCGCGCATCGGCATCCCCCAATGGCTGCTCGCATGGGTGGCAAGACTGGGTATAGGCCCCGCCACGCGCGAGAGCCTGACCATGCTGGCCGCAGGAAATTGCGCGCCGGTTGCCCCCTTCGTCAGCGCGCTCGGCTTTCGTCCCATGGCAATGGATCAGGCGCTTGCCCGGCACCCTGCTGCCCCGGCCGATCTGGCGGAGGCCCGTGACGGCGCCATCGCCCCTATCCTGCCGGTCCTCCTCGCGCTGGTCTGGCTAGCGGGCGGGAACGTTTCGCTGGCTTTCGCACCGCCTGATCTGATCGCAACATGGCTGACGCGTGGAGGCCTGTCCGGTTTCACGGCGGCTGCCGCACTATGGGCGGGGTCGCTGGCCGATATCGCCGTCGGCCTTGCCCTGCTGGCGCGGGTGCGCGGGGCAGCGCTGGCCGGTATGGCGCTGATGCTGGTCTACACAGCAATCCTGACCGCCGCTGCGCCTGAACTATGGGCCGATCCCTTCGGTCCGCTTGTCAAGAATATCGCCGTGCTCGGCCTGTCGCTGGCCGTCCATGCGAAGGAGATACGCCGTGGATGACTATGTCCTGTTGAAGACGATCCATATCCTCAGCTCCACGCTGTTGTTCGGAACCGGGCTGGGCACCGCTTTTCATGGCTGGATGGCCAACCGCGCCGGATCGCTGGACGCGCGGCGCGTGGTGAACCGCAATGTCGTGCTGGCCGACTGGCTGTTCACGACGCCCGCCGTCATCATCCAGCCTGTTACCGGCATATGGCTGGCCCAGATTGCAGGCTTTCCCCTGACCAGCGGATGGCTGGTCGCGGCGATGCTGCTGTATCTGTTGGTCGGGGCCTGCTGGCTGCCGGTTGTCGGCATCCAGATCGCCATGCGCCGGATTGCCGACGCGACGCCGGATGGCACGCCGCTGCCGCCACACTATTTTCGCCTGTCCCGCTGGTGGTTCGCGCTCGGCTGGCCTGCATTTATCGGCGTCATCGTCATTTTCTGGCTGATGGTCGCCAAACCGGAGATCGGAATATGACCGCGCCCCTGTTTCGCCGCCTGTTGGGGCAGAATATAGAAGAGCTGCCGCCCCTTCTGCGGCAGGCGCATGATGCCGACGACATGCAGCGTTGGGCGGGCAAGGCGGTCGCGACCCGCAGCGCGAATCCGATCGCAAAGCTGCTTTGCCGGATGATGCGATTGCCCTCTCCGGGAGAGGATGTGCCCGTGTCGGTGTTGTTCGAGCGCCGGAGCGGCACCGAACGATGGAGCCGCGCTTTTGCCGGGCGGCGCTATCGCAGCAGTCTTGCCGAACGCAATGGCCTGATGTTCGAGCGGATGGGACCGGCCACCAATATCTTCCGACTATCGGCGGTCGCCGGGCAGCTTCATCTCGACCTTGTCGGCTTTCGCTTTCTCGGTATCCCTTTCCCCGGATGGGCGCGCCCCCACTGTCAGGCGAGGGAAAGGGAAGAGGCCGGGCATTATGTCTTTGACGTGCCGGTAAGCCTTCCCTGGCTAGGACATGTCATTCGCTACACTGGCCGCATGGAGCGCATTGATGACTGACACTCACCCCATCATCCTGTTCGATGCGCAATGCGTGCTCTGCTCCGCCAACGCGCAGTTCATCCTGACCCATGACCGCGCCCGCCGCTATCGGCTGGCCTCAATGCAAAGTGCAGTGGGCGAGGAACTGTTCCGTAGCCATGGCGTCGATCCGACCGATCCAGACACCATCCTAGTCATTGATGGGGACAAGGTGCTGCGCGACAGCGATGCGGTCATTTCCATCTACGTCGGTCTGGGGTGGCCGTGGCGGATCGCAGGCGTCGCGGGATATATCCCGCGACGCCTGCGCGACACTATTTATCGCTGGGTCGCCCGCAACCGCTACCGCATTTTCGGCAAGCGCCAGAGTTGCTGGATTCCGCGCACTGAAGATGCGGATCGATTATTATGACGCACGGCGGGGAATGGCCAGTTTCAGGTCACTCCTACCCTTGCCTGAGCGACCGACTTGTGACGCGCAGCCGCTATAAAGGTTCTGGCTCCCCGCAACGGCGAGGAGCCAGGCAACCTCAAATTTCTGTGCCCTCTGCTAATGTCAGTGCGTCCTCCACATCCACTCCGAGATATCTGACCGTACTTTCGATCTTCGTGTGTCCAAGCAGGATCTGGACGGCGCGGAGATTTCCGGTAGCCTTGTAGATGATTGATGCCTTGGTTCGGCGAAGAGAATGGGTACCATAATCCTCGCTAGGCAGCCCGATTCCAGTGACCCATTCGTCGACAAGGCGGGCATATTGTCTCGTGCTTATGTGGGCGGCATGGTCGGTCCGGCTGGGGAACGCATAATCCTCCAAGGAACCACCTCGCAGCTCAAGCCATTTCAGCAGGCTAGCGCGAACATCGTCCATCAGCTCAAACTGAACCGCCCTCCCGGTCTTTTGCTGCACGACGGTAGCCCGTGTTCGAATTTTCCGATCACAGACGATGTCGCTGATCCTGATCTTCACCAGGTCGCAGCCCCGCAGTTTGCTATCGATAGCGAGGTCGAAAAGGGCCCGATCTCGAATGCGTCCATGTTGGTCGAGAAAGAAGCGGATCGCCCAAATTTGACGGGGTTTCAGCGCCCGCTTCGCACCAACCTTACGTCCGGCGTTCCACGCTATTCGCTCCCGAGCTGCGGGATCAAATTCTGATAATCCCATGACACGTCTCCTAAGGCCATGATGGCCGCAGGAATAACGCTTCAGATGACGCCGACCCTTTCTGGTCACTCAGCGCCTGATTTTTGATCCCCAGCAGCTGACGTTCCGCTTTTTCGGCAGCTGTCCCCCTTCGATCGCTTTTCAGCTAAGCGCTTTCACCTGACTGCGGACACGGCGTAAGGGAGAGCATCTCGTTGGAATATGTGTAGCGTATGCACGCGGGTAAACTACATTCTTCCACATGAAGAAGATTCAGTCGGCAGCCATTCCTTTTCGACGAGATGAGGCCAATAGGCTTTCCCTGTTGCTCATCACCTCTCGAAGGAAGGGACGCTGGGTGCTGCCAAAGGGAACGGTCAGCGGAATGTTACCTCACGCTTCGGCGGCGCGGGAGGCATTCGAGGAGGCGGGCGTAATAGGCTCAATCGGGGAAACACCGTTCGAGACATATTATCTGCGAAAGAAAGTTGGATATGGGGCCGCGATCGATATCCCGGTTCATGCGTTCCCGATGCTTGTGACGGTAGAGCTCCAGACCTGGCCAGAGATGGACTTCCGGCAAAGGCTATGGATTTTAGCGGGACAAATAACCGACATGGTGGAAAGCGCAGAATTGCGCTCGCTCCTCCAGCGTTTTGCTCAATCAGATCAGGCGCGCCTTAAAGGTTGAATAGATTGGGCACGTTCTACCCACTGCCTTCCGATGTCGACCCTAGTCGGTCGCTCAGCCACCAATTTATCGTTCCCAAGTGCGGACCGGCGGCTTTTCCAATCCTGACGCTGCGATTGGCCGAAAGCGATTGGGCGGGCTTGGAGAACCCGAAAATAGCCCAGGCTCAACCCGATCGATGGAGTCCGCCAATACCCAGTTCGAACTTCGCGCCTGAGTCACGCAGGATATTTACCAGCTCAAGCGATGCGCGGTGGGCTGCCAAGGCCTCGTCGCATGTACAAGGTTCCTCACCATAGCGAATACCCGGTTTGCACTGAATCGCGGCGACTTGGGCATCGGCGTTAAAGCCCAGCCCTTGATCGGCGAGCGTCTTGCACAGGGCAGCAAGCCCATGGATAAAACCGTATTTCGCGCCCTCGCGATCGATCGCGGCTTTGAGTACCTTTTCGGCGGCCTGAAGCGAAGCCCATTTCGATTCTCCATAGCGGCCGCCACGAGCCATCAGACCGTTGACCGCAGCCTCGACATCGCCGCGAGCGATGAACATCAAATTATGACCCGTGCTCTCAAGCGTAAACGTTGCAGGCACGGCGATCTCGAACGCGCGCCCAATTGTCTCAAGCGCGGCATCGGACAGCCGCCCGGCCTTAGCAGCGGTCATCCCGTCAATAAGCTGGATGATATTGCAGGTTGCGGGGCCACGCCCGATCCTAAGGTTAGGCAACCACTGGCGCGTCAGAACGAAATTCACGCTGCCGAAGATACGAGGAACACGCAGGACATAGAAATCTCCATCGAGCAGGATCACCATCCGACCCGGGCATGGATCTTCTTTCAGCCGATCGCCGTAGTTGTCCTTGTACCATTGATTGATCGCTTCGCTCAGTGCTGCATTCTCGCGCAATTCCGGCGGCATACGCATGGTGTCGCCACCGAGCGGAATGCTGAGATTATACGTCATCGAAACTTCGCGCACCGCAAGCATCGGTCGCGACGGGATATCGACGCCGTCATTGGTAAGCTTGAAGTCAATCTACGCCATCATAGCTTCGAACTGCGGCCCATGCTCAGGCGGCCGTTGAAACGTCATACTTATCTCCTCGCACATTTTCGGGCGCCGGCGAAACGCACCGCTAAAATGGATGGCAGCGTTTAGCACGATAGGGATTGGAGATAACGAATGCTGTTGGCTCGATCCCGCCAAAACCGACCCGTCCCGGATATTCAGGAATTCACTTGCACATTCCAAGAGCGGATATTCGTTTAACGAACACGGGCTTCTGCCTGGCGTTGCATCAACCGGATTTCCGCTTGGTCCTGACCTTGGGAACAGGCAATTCCTGGGATGTGATACGAACGATCTCGGCAAGCCACTCACGGTCATCCCACTTTTCCCCATCGATCAGGAGACAGGGCTTTGCACCGGGATATGGAGGGGCTTCTTCCGCACCGGCAGCGAATGCCCGCCCTCCAACCGTTGGCTTTATGAATAGGCGGTCGTCGCAGACCAATGCGACCATTTTCCCATCGCAATAAATGCCAAATTCGCCAAACATCGCCTTGGCTGAAACGGTGCCGCCGCCTGCCATCTGCTCGACGAGGAATTCAACGGTTTTACGATCGGACGCCATAAGGCGATATCGCCGGTCCAGATGAAAAGGTCGAGGGTCAATCGACCCTTTTCGGTCTTTCCTGAGCCAAGCTCTATCGCCTGATTGCGGACATTGCTTAAGGATGGCTTCTCGTCCGAATATGTATAGCGGACGCACACGGCTTAGCTACATTCTCCCACATGAAGAAGATTCAGTCGGCAGCCATTCCTTTTCGTCTAGATGAGGCCAATAGGCTTTCCCTGTTGCTCATCACCTCTCGAAGGAAGGGACGCTGGGTTCTGCCAAAGGGAACGGTCAGCGGAATGTTACCTCACGCTTCGGCGGCGCGGGAGGCGTTTGAGGAGGCCGGCGTAATAGGCTCGATGGCGGAAACACCGTTCGAGACATATTATCTGCGAAAGAAAGTCGGATATGGGGCCGCGATCGAAATTCCGGTTGATACGTTCCCGATGCGCGTGACGGTAGAGCTGCAAACCTGGCCGGAAATGAATTTTCGGCAAAGGCGTTGGATTCTCGCGGGGCAGATTACCGAGATGGTCGAAAGCGAAGAGCTACGCTCGCTTCTCAAGCGTTTCGCTCAATCAGATCAAGCGCGCCTTAAAGCCTGAATGGATTGGCCACGTGCCATCCGCGGCCTTACAATGTCGACCCAAATCAGTCTCTCAGCGATCCAACTTCGCTCCCAAGCAGCAGACCGTCAGCTATTTAGGCGGGTCCCCATCTGCACAGCATGGTCGAGATGATCGACAGCGGACGCCCCTGCGCAGACATCGTCCAAGCGGTCGATAAGGCGATCGTCACCGCCAAGAAGCCATTATCACGACCATTGCCTCAGTCATACCCAGGCGAGGGAAGGCATGGGTTTGCCGTCGAGAATTTCGCACGATCTCCAAATATCTTTAGACGCGGCCGAACTCAGGTCGCGCCGACCGCTATCGCCTGCGCATAGCGCCGGTCTGCCGCTTCCCAGTCGAGATTGCGGAACCAGGCGTCGATATATTTGGCGGCCTGCGTGCCGTAATCCATGTGAAAACTATGCTCGTACATGTCGAGGGCGAGGATCGGGATGCCGGTGACCGCACCATGCATATGGTCCCAGGCCCAATAATTGTGCAGCGAGCGGTTATGGAGATTATAGGCGAGGATCACCCAGCCTGAGCCGCCGGCCAGCGATAGGCCCGTGCGCTGGAAATCCTTCTCCCATGTCTCGAACGATCCCCAGGCTTTGGCGAGCGCCGCATGAATGGAGCCAGTGGCCTGGCCGTTGCCGCCAAGCCCGTCGAAATATATCTCATGGAGAATGACCGATCCGGTCCGATGCAACTCCTCGCGCTTGAGGCCACCATAGAGGACTGGCGGCATGTCGGCATCGGCCAGCGCGGCGGCGATCCGGGTTTCCACCATGTTGAGGGTTTTTACCGACCCGATATAATTATTCTCCCAATGCGACCGGATGAGGCGCTCCGACAGCCCGTCCAGCTTCGCCGGATCGAAGCGCAGCGGCTTGGGCTGGTGCGTGCCGGCAAAGGCTGGCGGCAAGGCGGCGGGCGGCGCGGCGATTTGCCCGCTTGCCGTATCGGTGGTGGCCATGGCCAAAGCGCCTGCTCCCAGGGTTTGAAAGGCGGTACGACGAGAGACATCAACCATGTTTGCAAATCCTGTCAGACGGTAAGGGTGTAAATCGCGCCAAGCGTCGCGCAGCCGGCCAGAACCGTCAATACGCCCAGCTTGAACCTGAAGATGGCCATTGCGGCGGCGACCGCCAGCACGACCGCTGCTATATTGATGGAAGCGGGAATGGGAACGTCGAAGCTGCCGGTCGGCGAGCGAACCGCGATCGTTTGGCCGAACAAGGTGTGGATCGCAAACCAGATGGCGAGGTTGAAGATGACCCCCACGACAGCTGCGGTGATGGCGGTCAGGGCTGCCGACAGCGCCTTGTTGCCCCGCAGCCGCTCTATGAAGGGCGCGCCGGCGAAGATCCACAGGAAGCAGGGCACGAACGTCACCCAGGTCGTGAGGATCGCGCCCAGCGTCGCCGCCAGCAGGGGCGCCATCGTGCCCGCGTCGCGAAAGGCGGCCAGAAATCCCACAAACTGCGTCACCATGATGAGCGGACCAGGCGTCGTTTCCGCCATGCCCAGGCCATCGAGCATTTCGCCGGGCCGCAGCCAGCCGAAAGTGCCGACCGCTTCCTGCGCCACATAGGCAAGAACGGCATAGGCGCCGCCAAAGGTCACGACCGCCATCTGGCTGAAGAAAGTGGCGATGTGGGTGAACACATGGTCCGGCCCCAGCATCAGGAACAATCCGGCAACGGGCGCCAGCCAGAGGAACGACAGGATGGCGCATATCCGCAGCGACCACCCCAGATCGGGTCGCGCATGGTCGGGCAAGGCTTCACCCAGCGCGGTGTCCCGGTCATGGACGACGTCGCCCACGGCAGGACCATGACCGCCGCCGCCCTTGAACTGGGGCAGGCCGCTTCGCCCGCCGATATAGCCGCCCGCGCCCGCCGCCAGGACGATCAGGGGAAAGGGTGCGTCGAGAAAGAAGATCGCGACAAAGGCTGCAACCGCGATGCCGCGCATAACATTATTCTTGAGCGCGCGTGATCCTACACGCACAACCGCCTGAACCACCACGGCCAGGACAGCGGCTTTCAGCCCGAAGAATATGCCCTCGATCAGCGGCAACTGGCCCAGCAGCACATAGAGGTAGCTCAAGGCCAATATGGCGAGAAAACCGGGCAGGACGAACAGCGCACCCGCGATCAGCCCACCGCGCGTCTTGTGCAACAGCCAGCCGATATAGATGGCAAGCTGCTGCGCCTCAGGGCCGGGCAGCAACATGCAATAGTTGAGCGCATGGAGAAATCGTTCCTCGCCGATCCAGCGTTTCTCCTCGACCAATATCCGGTGCATCACCGCGATCTGGCCAGCCGGTCCGCCAAAACTCAACGCGGCGATGCGCGCCCATATCCGGGTCGCCTCCCCAAGCGGGATGCCATGATCGCTCGCTTTCGACTCAGATGGATCGGCGAGCATGGAGCCGGTTGCGGTCATCGGTTTGCCTTTCGGTTCGAAAAATAGGCGTGGAACTGGTTCAGCGCGTCGCTGGCCGTCGCGATGCGCTGCATGTCATCATCGGTGGAGGCACAGACGCCCGACAGCATCGCGCCAAGGCCCGCCGTCTCGGGCCGCGCGAACTTGCAGTCGGCAATATCCAGGTCGTGAATAATCTCCGCGATAGCGACAAGCGCCGGATCATCGGTCAGTCCACACCGCGCGACGAGGGTTTCGAAGCTGCAATTATCGCCCTCATGGGTGAACTCGGCATCCGCCATGTCGAAGCGCAGCTCATGCTTTTGCGGCGCGTAGCTGCGGCCATCGACGAAACGGAAGGTCGCATCCGGGTCTATGAAGCGGCGGATCAGCCAGGCGCAGGCGATGCGATCGACATGGACGCCGCTGCGCGTCACCCATGTCCTGCCCTTCAGATCGCGCGGCAGGTCGGCGGCGGGCTCGTCGCGACTGACGTCGGGATGCTGATAGCGTTGCCGATCGAGGTCGGCCAACGCCGCTTGCGCCTGCTGCCGCCCATGTGCGCCGAAAAAGTCGAGTTGGACGACATCCGCCATCCGCTTCTGGAGCTTGGCGATATCGGCCCCGCTGGCAGGGCCGGTATCGATCAACCGCCGCGCCGCCAGGGCTATGTCATCATAGTCGGCGTCGCGCGCGGCGTCGAACATGGCGCGGATATCACCGTCACTCTGGCCGCCCAGCATCCGCGCTTCGATGAGGGTCGCCTCTCCGCCGCCATCGATGATCGCGCCCATCAGACTGCGAAACGCCGCTTCATGCTCGTCGCGGAGAGGCAGGACATGCACCGCATTTTTGAGCGGAACCGCACCGATCGCCTGCAGGCGACGCCAGATTTTCACGCGCAGATAGGGCGGCTTGACGGGAAGCTGGTGCAGCAGGGCCAGCCAGATGGAGGGTTCGCTTGTCGTCATCATAGAACATATATATCTTATCAATCGAATCATAGGAACATATATATCTCATGCAATTTGCCGCCGCTTGTTTCCCGGTCGTCGTGACGTGCTGTTTGGCACTGGGCGTCCCGTCGGTTGCGATGGCCGATGATCCAGCGGACGGTCTCACCGTGAGCGGCGCTATCCGCGTCCGCTACGAAGCGATCGACGGACAGGCGCGCGCGGGTTTCAACGCTAGCGACGACCTGCTCAACATCCGCACGAACATTCTCGTCGAATATAGGACGGGCGATGTGCGGTTCGGTGTCGAACTATACGATAGTCGCGTGTTCGGCGACGATGCCGGCACGCCGGTCACGGTTGGGGAGGTGAATGCGCTGGAGCCGGTCCAGGCCTATATCGCTGCCGACATCCTTGCGCCCTTCGGCAAGGGGTCAAAACTGACTCTGACGGCCGGGCGGATGATGTTGAACCTGGGATCGCGGCGTCTCGTCGCGGCCGATGATTATCGCAATACCACCAATGGCTATACCGGCGGGCGCGCCGATCTGGTCATGCCGCAGGGGATCAAGGCGACGCTGATCTACACCCTGCCGCAGGTCCGGCTGCCGGACAGTCAGCAGGATCTCCGCGACGCCAGGGTCAACCTCGACAGGGAGAGTTTTGATGTGGTCCTATGGGGAGGGCTGATGACGAAGAGCAACATCCTGGGATCGGCGATAGGCGAGATCAGCTATTATCATCTCGGCGAACGCGATGCGCCAGGACGGCCGACGCGCGACCGATCGCTTGATACGTTCGGGGTTCGTATCAATGCGGAGCCGCGCGCTAGGAAACTCTATTATGAGGTGGAAGCCCTATACCAGACCGGTATGATTAGCGCGTCGCTCGCGCCCGCCGCATTGCATCAATCGGTACACGCCAACTTCATCCATGCCGATATTGGCTACAGCTTTGCGGGCGCATGGAAACCTCGACTGTCAGTCGAATTCGATCGGGCCAGCGGTGACCGGCATGGCGGGCGCTATGGGCGTTTCGACACGCTGTTCGGCATGCGCCGGGCGGACCTCGCTCCAGCGGGTCTTTACAATGCGATCGCCCGCACGAACATCATGACGCCTGGCATCAGGCTGGAGGTCACGCCCAACAAGCGCCTTGACGCCTTTGCGGTGTATCGAGCGATGTGGCTGGCCGCCAGCGAGGACAGCTTTGCAGGGACCGGGGTGCGCGATGCGTCGGGACGGTCGGGCGACTTTGCTGGCCATCAACTGGAAGCACGGCTGCGTTACTGGCTCATCCCGGCGCGGTTGCGCTTCGAATTTGACGGCCTGCTGTTGGCCAAGGGCCGCTTCTTGCGCTACGCGCCCAACGCGCCATCGGGGCCCTGGACGAAATATGGATCGTTCAACCTGACCGCCAGTTTCTGAGATCCGCTGGGTCTGTCAGTTGAATGTTGCTAATATCGGCCGACGAGAGTCGACCCTTTGCGGCCTTTCAGCAGTCAATTTTTACCGCCCAAGTGCGGACCGTCCGCTATGCCCGTCGCCGGCATATCGGCCACAAGCTACCGCGAACTGCCTCAGCGCCACCCATCGACTCCGGCGTTTGCTCCAACAGTACCGGCGCCGATTACATCGAGCGCTTCTACAATCCCAGACGCAGGCACTCGGCCTTGGTCTATCTCAGCCTTATGGACTTCGAGAAGCAGGCTAATGTAGCCTGACTTGGCGGCCATGGGACCGGCTGTAGCTCAAAGTGAGCACAACTCGTTCCGATGGTTCAAAGATACGGTCCGAAACGATATCTTCGTTGCCGGCGCGTGATACCGTCCGTAGATGGTGCTGGATTGTGCGCGGCGTCGGAGATGATCGTCCTTGCTACGAGCAACCAGACCCCTATGAATTGCCTGCTATGCCGTTTTCTTGGGGGGCGCTAATGACGTTCGATAAGTTTCTTCTCGGCCGCCGCCGCAACCAGCTGACTGAAGCGGACCTCGCTGCCCTGGAGCAGGCGGCAGGTCCAATCAGCGCGCTTTCTCCTCGGCATATGCTGATACGCGAGGGCGATCCGGTGTCCATGAGCACCTACCTCGTCGATGGCTTTATGTGTCGCTACAAGGACGACCGTGAGGGGTACAGGCAGTTGATCGCCGTTCATGTGCCGGGCGACTTTGTCGACCTCCATGCTTATCCGCTCAAACGCCTGGATCATGATGTGGCGACCATGACCGCCTGCACCATCGCTCAGGTACCCCACAACAGACTCGACGAAATCATGGCGGAGCGACCCGGCATGGCGAAATTGCTATGGTTCAGCACCTTGCTGGACGCGGCGATGCACCGCGAGTGGATATTTCGGCTCGGCCGCCTCGATGCGATCCAGCGGCTTGGCCATTTCTTCTGCGAAATCGAGATGAAGCTGCGCGCCGTTGGGATGAGTGATGGCAGGCAATTCCACCTTCCCGTGACCCAAGCTGATCTTGGCGAAGCCTGCGGCCTGACTTCCGTGCACGTCAACCGCATGCTGAGGGAATTGCGCGAGCGCGACCTGCTGACGGTGCGAGCCCATCAAGTGACTTTTATTGATCCACCCGCGCTCTATCGGCTCAGCGAATTCAACGCCGACTATCTTTTCATCGATGATTCTTTGACGGAACACTGACGGGTCCGTGTCGTTCGCTCCTTATCAGGTGGAGATCGACATGACCCAGCAGCCTTATTCTGACGCCGGAAAAGCCGTAGCGGAAAAAGGGCAGGTCCTGCTGGACGGGCCCGACGGGATTGCCGTCGCCCTAACCCCGGACGCTGCGGAAATCACGGCGCGGGAATTATTACGCGCCGCAATGGAGGCGCGCTCACAGGTCGAATAAGCGGCCAATGGTCTTCCCAGCCCGGCGGCGATAGCGTTGCGTCGGATCAGGTCGATCCGACAGACCTCAAGCGTCCAGTGTCCCATCGGCAGGAACCTAAGGCGACTGAAGTCATTACCGCTTAGCTGCAGTCTTGTGACAAGCAGTAGGGGGAATATGACAGGCTGCCTCTCCGACATCTTTCCTGGCGAGTCCAAGATGAGCGCCCTCATGCGTGCGCATGATTGGGAAGCCACGCGATTAGGACCGCCAGATCAATGGCCAGACGGACTGAAGGCGTCGCTCCGGCTCATGCTTCTGTCGCGTTTCGACATGTGGCTCGGCTGGGGAGAGGACCTCACTTTCTTCTATAATGACGCCTATATTCCAACGCTCGGTTCTAAGCATCCGACCGCGCTGGGCCAGCCCATGTCGCAGGTTTGGAAGGAAGTGTTCGAGGACGTCAAGGACCGCATATTCTCCGTCATGAACGATGGCGTCGCGACCTGGGACGAGCAGTTACTGCTGCTCCTCGAGCGCAATGGCTATCCGGAGGAAACCTACCATACATTCTCCTACAGCCCGTTGATCGGCAGCGCCAGCGCTGTCGACGGACTGATGTGCGTCGTCAGCGAGGAAACCGACAGGGTCATCAGCGAACGACGGATCAAGCAGCTGAATAACCTAGCCGCGGCATTGCTCAAGGCGCAACGCCGATCGGATGTGACGCAAGCAGTTCATGATGTTTTTGCCCACGATGGCCGGGACTTTCCGTTCGCCGATCTGACCTTATTCCAATTGGCCGACAGCCCTTATCTTGGGTCCGACGACACAGTGTCTTGGCCCGTTGCCGACATCGAAAGAGGCGAGAAGCAAAGGGTGATCGCCTTTGAAAGCTTGAGGCCTGATTTGCCGACCGGGCCATGGGAGATTCCCCCACGCGAGGCTTTGATGCTCGCGGTCGAGCAGCCAGGGGAACCAAAAGCCGTCGGTGCCCTGGTGCTTGGCCTCAATCCCTACCGCGTCCTCGACGATGTCACCCGGGATTTTGCGAGCCTGATCGCCGTTCAGATAGCAGGCGCGCTGGCCACGATCGACGCGGTCTCGGCACAACGGCGGGATCGCGATCGCCTCTGGTCGCTGAGCCAGGACCTCATGCTGGTTTGCGATTTTGACGGCATCATCCGATCGGTCAACCCCTCGGCCACCCGGCTCCTGGGATGGCAGGAAGACGAGATGATCGACCATGTCCTTTCCGAGTTTGTCCATCCCGAGGATCTGCCCAGCACGGCGGCCGAGGTCGAGAAGCTTGCGCAAGGCATCACCACCCTCTCCTTCGAGAACCGCTATCGCTGTCGGGACGGCAGCTATCGATTGCTTGACTGGAACGCGGTTCCGGATTCCGGCCGCATCCACGCGGTAGCGCGCGACATCACCTGGGAACGCCAGCTTGCCCGACCGCGAGCGGATCTGGGCGATTTCTCCGATCGTCAAGGTCGTAGCTACGACCGACGGCGTCATCAGCGCCGTCAATCCATCCTGGACGAAGGTGCTGGGATGGACCGAGGCCGACGCAGTCGGTCGCAATATCTTGGAATATGTTGCTAAGGAGCAGGACGCCGCGAAGAAGAGATTGAAGAGGCTTGCCCAGCCCGACGCAAAGGTCGTCGAATCGCAAAGCGTTTTTCGTGCACAAGACGGCAGCGAACATCGTTTCGCCTGGACCACGGTGCCTGAGGGCGGGATGCTCTATCTGTTCGGACGCGATATCACGGCCGAGACCGAGGCGGCCGAGGCGCTGGCCTCTGCCGAAGAGGCTTTGCGCCAGAGCCAGAAGATGGAAGCGGTCGGGCAGTTGACCGGCGGCATCGCGCATGACTTCAACAATCTGCTGGCCGGGATCCTCGGCAATCTTGAACTCTTGGAACTGCGTATTTCGCAGGGTCGGCTCGACGCGATCAGCCGCCATCTCGAGACGGCGCAGGGCGCGGCAAAACGGGCCGCGGCCCTGACGCAGCGGCTGCTCGCCTTTTCGCGGCGACAGACGCTCGATCCTACGTTCGTCAATGTGAACCAGCTGGTCGCAGGACTGGAGGATCTGCTGCGCCGTACCGTCGGCCCGTCGGTGGAGATCGAGGTGGTCGGGTCCGGCGGACTATGGACGACATTGGTCGATCGCTATCAGCTTGAAAATGCGCTTCTCAACCTGTGCATCAACGCCCGCGACGCCATGCCGGACGGCGGACGGCTGACGATCGAAACGGCCAACAAATGGCTCGATGATCGCATGGCGCGCGATCGCGAACTGCCGCCGGGTCAATATGTGTCGTTGTGCGTGAGCGACACCGGAACGGGCATGACACCCGACGTGATCGCTCGCGCTTTTGATCCCTTCTTCACGACAAAGCCCCTCGGCGAAGGCACGGGCCTTGGCCTTTCGATGATCTATGGGTTCGTGCGCCAGTCCGGCGGACAGGTCCGGATCTATTCCGAGGTCGGCGCCGGCACGACCATGTGCCTCTATCTGCCCCGCCATATGGGCGCCGTGGCGGAAATGCCGGAGCCCGAGCCCATGCAAATTGAACTTGGCGGCCATGGCGAAACGGTGCTCGTCATCGACGACGAGGCCTCGGTTCGCTCGCTCATCGTCGATGTCCTCACCGACGGCGGCTATCATGAGGTAGGTGAAGCGCCACGCATGATCGAGCAGGAAGATGCAGTCGATCGCCCCTTCGAGCAGTTCGTTGCCCGGGGGCAGAGGCTCCGCCGCGCCGACCAGGACGCACTGTTCTCCCGGTGCTGGCAGAGCAGAGACAGCCTTGTTGGGTGATTCAAAACATTCTGAGTTGAGGGGCGCGAGGCCAGCGTCAATTGCAATGCGCACCGCTTCGGACAGGCCACCCTATCGGCCACTCCGCCGCCCTTTTTCCGGTCTTAAACGCGGTCGATCTAATTCTCTCCGGTGACGCTGGAGGCCGATCGATAGGCAAATGTCCTGTTCGTGAGGAACGTGCAAATAGCTGCAGTTGGCGCCGACTGTCTATCGGACCATACACGGTCGCCTAATTTCTTTCGGCATCATCGCCCTGCGCGGCACCAAGTTTCGTCGCAATCAAGGCTATCGGGCCTATTATAATGCTAAAATTTGCCATTCATTGATGCGCAATAAATAGGCATTGATTTCAGCAGATGCTATTTATGGAAAAACTATTGATAAGACAACTCGCCATAATCTACATTATTTGAAATTAATCTCGATCAATCAATCAGTATTTAAGCAATGGACCATTTTCTTCTTTCGACGCGTTTTAGGCCATAATTTGGCAATAGAGCAGCAAGGAACTGGATGAGCGATAACCGCCTGCGCGAACTCGAACAAAGCCGTGCGCTGAAGATGGCACGGTCCACTCATGCCTATGTTCGCGGAAATACCGTGAAATTCTACGAGTGGCTGGCGGACGCGGGGTTGGCCCGACATCTTCCCAAAGGACCCGCCATCTGGATTTGCGGAGATTGTCATCTCGGCAATCTGGGACCCGTGGGCAATGCCGGTGGCAAGGTCGATATCCAGATCCGCGACCTCGATCAAAGCGTGATCGGCAATCCGGCGCATGATCTCATCCGGCTCGGCCTCAGCCTGGCGACGGCTGCACGCGGATCAGACCTTCCTGGCGTCACGACAGCGCGGATGATTGAGGAGATGGTCGAAGGCTATACCCACGCAATGGCCGATCGGGATGATGATCGCGCCCCTGAGCCCAATGTCGTGCGCGCGGTACGCCGACGGGCGTTGGGACGCCGCTGGCGGCATCTCGCCGATGAGCGGCTCGACGATGTGGAACCCAGGCTTCCGTTGGGCAAGAAGTTCTGGAAGTTGGATCATGACGAGCGGTCGGCGCTCGAGGCGCTGTTCGAAACGCCTGCGGTGATGGCCATGATCCTTTCGCTCAGCGGACGCGACACGGACGATCGCGCGCGCCTGGTAGATGCTGCCTATTGGAAAAAGGGTTGCAGCTCGCTCGGGAACCTTCGCTACGCGGCGCTGCTTGCGATCGGTGGCACGAAAAAGTCGCCGTCGGAATATGCCCTGATCGATCTGAAGGAAGCGGTCGCGGCAGTAGCGCCTTCGAGCGATCCAAAGGCGATGCCAACTGATCATGCGGAGCGCGTAGTAGCAGGCGCCCGGGCGCTGGCACCCAATTTGGGGGAGCGTATGCTCGCCACGCGAGTGTCAGATCGGCCAATGGTACTGCGCGAGCTGATGCCGCAGGATCTCAAGCTGGAGATCGATCAGTTTTCGAGGGGCGAAGCCACCCGTGCTGCGCGCTATCTCGCCTTTATCGTCGGTGTTGCGCATGCCCGCCAGATGGATCGCAGCGATCGCGCGAACTGGTCCAAGGCTATAGCCCAACGCTCGAGCGTCGAGATCGACGCGCCCACCTGGCTTTGGAACAGCGTCGTTCACCTGACCGCCAGCCACGAAGCCGGCTATCTGGAACATTGCCGTCGTTATGCGCTCTCTCAGGCGGCTTGAACCAGAACGAGCGCCGGAGCCGCGCGAGACGGTGCGTCACCGGTAAATCATATTGACGCGGATCAGTTTGGAAAAATTTCCGGTGCCGATCAGGAGCCTCAGAGCTTTTCTTCCCGCCCTGGGACCGCATCGGGCCGTATGGCACTATGAGAGGACGCGCGTTGAACGAACTTGCCGAATGGATCGCGCCCGCCGCGACGATGATCGCTGCGATGATGACCGCCGCCAATCTGGGCGCCAGGATTACCGGATGGGGCTTTGTCGTCTTCACCTTAGGGTCGATCTGCTGGACGCTTGTCGGGATCGGTTCGGGTCAGACCAACCTCATTGCGGCCAACGCTTTTCTGACCTTCGTCAATCTCGTCGGCATCTGGCGTTGGTTGGGACGGCAGCGCGCCTATGAGGATGGCGGCAAATCGGCGGAGGCCAAAAGCCGCAAATCGTCGGTCCCCACCCTGTTCACGGCGACCGGGATTGCGGGTCTGCCCGTCGTCGATGCCGACGGCGCAGCCATGGGCAAGGCGGTCGAAGCGCTGATCGAATGCCGTTCCGGCGAGGTGAGTTATGTCGTGGTTGCGACCGCCAAGCCGGGCGGGCTTGGAGAAGACCTGCGCGCCGTCCCGCGCGACGCGATCCGTTTTAGCTGCGACGCGCTCAGCGTCGACCTGGACGTCGATGCCTTCGCGGCGCTTGCACCGCTGGAAAGCGGAGATTGGCCCGACGCCGTCCCGCCGCAAGCGACAGGACGCGCCGCATGAACCTCGCCTTCGCCGCGATGCAGATCGCCCGGACCCTCGCTGAGGACGACATCCTTTTCCTCGCCGATGACGAGCAACAGGCCGAAGCGCTCACCGCTGCTGTGCGCTGCCTCCGGCCCGAAAACCCCGTCATTCATGTCGCATCGAGCGATGCTCTCCCCGGTGACCCCGTTCCCGCCTCCCCCGCCAATGCCGGCAGGCGAGCGGCGGCGTTGCGCGCGTTGCGGCTTACGCAGCAGGACAAGGAGCGGCGCCCGGTCGCCTGCATATTGAGCGGCGGGGCGGCAGCGCGTCGCTATGCCGCGCCCCAGGCCTTCGATCGTGCGCCGCCGACGGTGCGCGTCGGCGATCCTATCGACACGGAAGCCTTCAGGGCCGCGCTGGTCGATCTCGGCTATTTCGCCGACGATCGTGTCGACGAACCGGGTGAAATGGCGATCCGGGGCGATGTTATCGACCTATTCCCTGCGGATGCCGGCCTGCCGGCGCGTATCGACCTGCTGGACGGTAAGGTCAGCGCGGTTCGCACTTATGATCCCGTGACCCAGCGAACGATCGCGGAGATGGAGGCGCTCGAGATCGGGCGCGCCGCCGAGCCGCCTGTCGGGGAGGCCGTCACGATCCTGGATCATCTGACGCCGGGCGTGCTTGCCCAATCGGACAAGGCGGACCGGCGGCGGCAACGATTCATCCAGCTCGCTACCGATGCGGTGGCACGCAACGGCAAGACGATCGACGCGATGGATGACGCGGCCTGGTCCCGCGCCTGCAAATCCTGGCGCAGCATGCCCTTTGACGATGCGATCAAGGCGGTTCCGCGTTTTGCGCAAGCAGCCTCGCCGCTCACCGCGTTGGCGCGCTTCGCCAAGCCGCTGCTGGCCGAAGGCCGCGCCTTGCTGCTCGCGGGAAGTCGGCGCGATCTGCGCTTCCTGCGCACGCGGGTCGGCAAACGCCTCGCGCTCGACCTTGGCGAAGTTACGGACTGGGCCGGTATCGAAGACCTGAAAGCCGGAAGCGGCGCGAGCATCACGATGCCGGTCGATGCCGGATTCGTCGACGACCGGCTGATCCTGATCGCCGCCGCGGATCTGATCGGCAGCCGCGCCGTCATGGACGACGCAGCCATCGCGGCCGCCAATCCCTGGGCGAGCAGTGGCGCGGAGATTCGCGTCGGCGACGTCGTGGTGCATGAGGATCATGGCGTGGGGCGCGTGCTCGGGCTCGCACCCGCCCCGACCCAGGGCAAAGCGGACAATGGCGCGGAGATGATCGCGCTGGAATATGCCGGCGGCGGGCGCCGCCTGATCGCGATCGACGACGCCGAAAAGATTTGGCGCTATGGTGCGGATGCCGATGCCGTGACCTTCGACAGGCTCGACGGCGCATCCTGGCTCAAGCGGCGGGGCGCGATCGACGCAGCCATCGCGGAAAGCGCCAAGGCCCTCGCAGCGCTGGCGGAGGCGCGTGCGAGCCTCACCGCACCGATCATGGCGCCCGATCCGGCAGTCTATGAACGCTTTGCGAACGGCTTCCCCTTCAACGAAACGGCGGACCAGGTGCGCGCCATCGCGGCCGTCCGCGACGACCTGACAAGCGGGAAGCCGATGGATCGCCTGGTCGTGGGCGACGTGGGCTACGGAAAGACGGAGGTCGCGCTGCGCGCCGCAGCCCTGGCCGCGCTAGCCGGCTATCAGGTGGCCATCGCCGCGCCCACCACGGTGCTCGTTCGCCAGCATATCGAAAATTTCCAGCGGCGGTTCGAAGGATCGGGCATTCAGGTCGCGGGCCTGTCGCGCCTGTCCAGCGCGGCGGAAAAGAAGGCCGTCAAAGCGGGGCTTGCCGACGGGTCGGTGCACATCGTGATCGGCACCGGCGCCGTCATGGCCAAGGGCGTGACCTATGCGAGGCTCGGCCTGGTCGTGGTCGACGAGGAGCAGCGCTTCGGCGCCGCCGACAAGGCGAAGCTGCGCGGCGCGGGCGATGTGCATCTGCTGACGCTCAGCGCAACGCCGATCCCGCGCACCTTGCAGATGGCGCTTATCGGATTGCAGCAGATATCGGTCATCGCCACGCCGCCCGCCCGCCGCCAGCCGATCCGTACCAGCCTCGACCAATATGAGGACGGGCGCATCCGCACCGCATTGCTCCGCGAAAAAGGACGCGGCGGGCAAAGCTTCGTCGTGGTGCCGCGTATCGAGGATATGGCGACACTGTCCGAAAAGCTCCGCCGCGTCGTACCCGACCTCGCTCTGGTCGAGGCCCATGGCAAGATGCCGGCGGCGGAGATCGACGCGGTCATGGTCGGGTTCGGGCAGGGACAGGGCGACATATTGCTGGCGACCAACATCATCGAGGCGGGGCTCGACGTGCCGCGCGCCAACACGATGATCGTCTGGCGTGCCGACCGCTTCGGCCTTGCGCAATTGCATCAGTTGCGCGGCCGGGTGGGCCGCGGGAATCGGCGCGGGCAGGTGATCCTTCTGACGCAAAGCGAGGAGGCGATCGGCGAGCGGACGTTGAAGCGGCTTCGTACCTTGGCGACGTTCGATCGTCTGGGCGCGGGGTTCGACATCAGTGCGCAAGACCTCGACATGCGCGGCGCGGGCGACCTGCTGGGCGAGAACCAGGCCGGGCATATCAAGCTTATCGGCATCGACCTGTATCAGCATCTGCTCGGCGCCGCGCTGCGTCAGGCGCGCGGCGAGGATGTGGAGCGCTGGACGCCCGATCTTCATCTTGGCTCCGGCGGTGGCTTGCCGCAGGGCTGGATTCCGGAAGCTGACGTCAGGCTCGCGCTTTATGTCCGTATGTCACGCATCATGGACGATGACGGAATGGATGCTTTCGAGGACGAATTGATCGACAGGTTCGGCCCTCTCCCTCAGGAGGCCGCCATGCTCCTGATGCGGGCCCGGATTCGCGTGGCGGCACGCACCCTGTCTATCGCACGAATCGATGCCGGTCCCGCTGCTATCGCGCTAACCCTTCGCCGCGATCAAACGGGCGATCTGAGAGCATCGGGCCTGGTCGAGAAGAACGGTCGCCTGCTCCTTCAACAGCCGACAAAAGACGACGAGCGCATCCTGCGCGTGCAATCCTTGCTCGACGCGCTTGCAATGACGGCCTGATCGGGGAAAAGGCGCGCCACTTGATCCCGATCAAGACGATTCATTGTGCAGTGCAGCAACGAATCCGAAAGACGAGGCGTTCCCTGTCTGCAATGGCTTCCGCCTGCGCTGGAGGCACAAAATGGCCCATTTGGGTAAGACGATCGCGCAATTGGCACAACTAAGGTCCAAGAACCTCCCCAACATGATGCCAGGACGGCAGGACCGGCTGACCGACCTCACCGACTTCGGCAGCAACCCGGGCGCGTTACGCGCCCGCATATATGTCCCCGAGCATCTCGCGCGGAACCCGGCGCTGGTCGTGGTGCTTCACGGATGCACCCAGGACGCTGCCGGCTATGACCATGGATCGGGTTGGTCGCACGTGGCCGACGCTCACGGGTTCGCGTTGCTGTTCCCCGAACAGACGCGCGCCAACAATCCCAACTTGTGCTTCAATTGGTTCTCGTCGGCCGATGCACGGCGCGACGGGGGCGAGGCATCCTCGATCCGGCACATGGTGGCAGCGATGACCGCGCAGCATGACATTGATCCTTCGCGCGTGTTCGTGACCGGCCTGTCGGCCGGCGGCGCCATGGCGTCGATCATGCTAGCTGCCTATCCCGAAGTCTTCGCCGGTGGCGCCATTATTGCGGGCCTTCCCTTTGGCGCAGCACACTCGATCTCCGATGCGTTCGCGCGCATGCGCGGGGCAGGCTATCCCGCCGACGCCCGGCTGGCGACACTGGTACGCGATGCGTCAGGCCATGACGGGCTCTGGCCGACCGTGTCAGTGTGGCAGGGCAGCGCCGACAAGACGGTCGATCCGTCGAACGCGGAACGCACCGTCGCCCAGTGGCGCGGCATCCATGGCGTCGCCGACGGACCCGGAACGCGCGACATCGTCGACGGATGCGCGCGCGAGTGCTGGATAGACCCCACGGGACGACGCGTGATCGAATCTTATACGATCACCGGCATGGGCCATGGCACGCCTATCCAGACCAACGGGCCGGACGCTTGCGGCGTGAGCGGGCCCTACATGCTGGACGCCAGCATTTCATCGACACGCCATATGGCTCGCGCCTGGGGCCTGTTGCAGGCGGAACAGCCAACGCGTCGACAAAAGCAAGGCGCCCAAGCCGCGCCGGAGCCGGCCCGCGCCAAAGCAGGCGTCGGCGCGATCATCGAAGATGCCCTGCGTTCAGCGGGTCTGATGCGTTGACGCGGTAGATGGGCAGCCGGGCTTGATGGACGGTCCCGAATGCGCGTCATTAACCCGCCAGTAATGAGCTAAATCGCGAAATTGACCCGCTGCATCTGCGCGTTGTTGGCATAGACGACGGCTGCAAATGCGGCAGTGAAGAAGCTAAGAGAGCAGGCGCAGAGGACACCGAAAACGGGTGGGGCCCAGAGGCGCCAGATGGGGATTGCGGCGGTTGCCTTTGGCAGCTCCTGGACGGAGATGGGCGTAGTGCGCGCGCGGCAAAAGCTACGTTCCCCAGTTTCAAATGTCCATGCCTGACATCAGCAGCTTAACTTCCATCATCTAGATTTTCTCAGCGCGCGTGAGGCCAAGTCCCTCGGCAGACGTTGTTAGAATATTCCGCTTTCAAGCTACTGTTCGTTGGCAGTTAAGCCAGCGAGCAACGCTATCGCCTTCGCTGTTCGCGACCACTGGAGATATGGCATGACCCTCATCACCGATGATGCCCCGCTGGATACCTCCAAGAAGGGAAGAGGCCGGCACGCGGCCGCTGCCCAAGTCGGCGCACCGGAAGGCGACAGCACGATCGGACGGTCGGTCACGATCAACCGGCCGCGCGCCGAATTGTTCGCCTATTGGCGCGATCTCACTAACCTCCCTGCTTTCATGGACAATGTCGAACGGATCGACACGTTGTCGCCCACGCGCAGCCATTGGGTGATCAAGGCCCCGGGCGGAAAGACGGTTGAATGGGACGCGACCATTACCGACGAACGGGAAGGCGAATTCATCGCCTGGGCTTCGGATGACGGCGCGGACGTGCCCAATAGCGGCCGCATTGAATTTCGCGATGCCGGGGATCGTGGCACGGTCGTCACCGCCACCATCGCCTATGATCCGCCCGCCGGCTTCATCGGCAAGACGATCGCCAAGCTGTTCCAGCGCGAACCTGCGATCCAGGCGCGACGCGACCTGCGCCGGTTCAAGCAGCTGATGGAAACCGGCGAGGTCGCAACCGCCGCGCGAACGAGCAAACAGCTCCAAGAGGAGAAGGCCTGATGCGCGCGCTCACATGGCACGGCAAGCATGACGTGCGCGTCGATACGGTCGACGATCCCGAAATCCTTAACCCGCGCGATGCGATCATCAAGGTCACCTCCACCACCATCTGCGGGTCCGATCTGCACCTCTATGACGGCTATATCCCGACCATGCAGGCAGGCGATATTCTCGGCCATGAATTCATGGGCGAAGTGGTCGAAACCGGCCCTGGATCGACTCTGCAGAAGGGCGAGCGGGTCGTGGTGCCGTTCACCATCGCCTGCGGCAGCTGCTACCATTGCGGCAAGCATCAATATTCCGCCTGCGATAATGGCAACCCGGCCGATAATCAGGACATCGGCCAAGAAATGTACGGCCAGCCCATGTCGGGCCTGTTCGGCTACAGCCACCTGACCGGCGGCTATGCCGGCGGCCAGGCCGAATATGTGCGCGTGCCCTTCAGCGATGTGGGCCCGATCGTCATACCGGACGGCATGGACGATGACGAAGTGCTGTTCCTTTCCGACATCCTGCCCACGGGCTGGCAGGCGGCGGAAAATGCCGACATCGAGCCGGGGGATACGGTCGCGGTCTGGGGTTGTGGCCCGGTCGGGCTGTTCGCGGTCCAGTCGGCTTTCCTCATGGGGGCGCAGCGCGTCATCGCCATCGATCATTTCCCGCATCGTCTGGAACTGGCCAAGAAGTTCGGCGCCGAGACGATCAATTTCGAGGAATCGAAGACCTATGAGGCGCTGATGGAGATGACCGGCGGCATTGGCCCGGACGCGGTCATCGACGCGGTGGGGCTCGAGGCGCACGGCTTCTTCGTCGATAATGTGGTCGACCAGATCAAGGCGTCGCTGTTCTTGGGCACCGACCGCACCCATTCGATCCGTCAGGCGATCCATGCCTGTCGCAAAGGTGGACGCGTCTCGATGCCGGCGGTCTATGGCGGCTTTGTCGACAAGTTCCCGCTAGGCGCCTTCATGGAAAAGGGCCTGACCCTCAAAACCGGCCAGACCAGCGTGCAGCATTATATGCCCGCGCTGCTCAATGCGATCGTCGAGAAAAAGATCGATACGACCTTCCTCATCTCGCACCGCATGGCGCTGGAGGATGCGCCCAAAGGCTACAAGATGTTCCACGACAACCAGAACGAAGTGACGAAGATCGTGCTCAAGCCCGATTTCGCACCCGCTGCCGTCGCCGCGGAATAGGAGAAATATCATGGCCAACAAATTCGCGATCATCACCGGCGCCTCGACGGGCATCGGCTTCGAACTCGCCTCCATCGCTGCCGAAAATGGCTACGACTTGCTGGTCGTCGCCGACGAGCCGCTGATCGATGCCGCGGCGGAGGATTTCAAGCGTCACGGCGTTCAAGTCACCTCCGTGGAAGCGGACTTGGCAACGCTGCAAGGCGTCGATCACCTGCTTGCGGCAACTAATGGGCGGCAAGTAGATGTGCTCTGCGCCAATGCCGGGCGCGGTCTTGGCCATGGGTTCCTCGACCAGGAGGTGGCCGACTGGCGCCGCGTCATCGACACCAACATCACCGGCACGCTGTACCTGCTTCAAAAGGTTCTGACAGACATGGTCGCCCGTGATGGTGGAAAGATTCTGATCACCGGATCGATCGCGGGCTTCATTCCCGGCAGCTTCCAAGCCGTCTATAACGGCTCCAAGGCGTTCGTGGACAGCTTCGCTGACGCAATCCGCAATGAGATCAAGGACAGCAAGGGGGTCACAGTTACGACGCTGATGCCAGGCCCGGTCGAGACCGAATTTTTCGACCGCGCAGATATGCTTGATACCAGCGTCGGCGCCTCGGAGACCAAAAGTGATCCCGCTGATGTCGCGCGCGACGGATGGGACGCGCTGATGAAGGGCGAAGCGCATATCGTATCGGGCTGGAAGAACAAGGTGCAGGCGGCCATGGCACATGTGACGCCCGCCGCGATCCTTGCTGAACAACACCGCAAGATGGCTGAGCCGGGTTCGGCCAACGAGGACTAAGCGGCGCGCTGCGGTCTGCTGTTAGGGACTCTGGCCTATTCACGCCTCGATACTGATATCAGTTCACTGATGTGGGCCGAGCGATCTAGCAGGCTCTCGTCATAGTTCGGAATACTCGCCGGACCCATTGTTCGCGCGCGTGCGTGAACTGCGCGCGTCGATATAATGGAATTCTGGGGCGATCGCAGAAACAGAAACGCGATCGGGACGGTATGTAGATCAGAATGACACGGTCGATCCTCCTGCACCAAATATGAGGTCCGTTAGGAGCTGAACGACGCGCCTTGCAAAACCGCCGGAGAACCGGCTCCAGGATTTGTGCGCGAGAGTGCGCGAGATGGAAGCGGCCGCCACGCGGGGGTCTATGAGTAGGCGGGTCGCCTACGTGACCGCATCAGCCTCCTTCGCGCGGCAGGCAAGACGCAGGATGACCTGGCGTTTGGCCCGCAGGACTGTCGCGCCAGCGGCTGGCGCTATGGGGCTGGGTACAAATCGACAGCGAACAACGCCCTCGAAAGGATGGAAGCCGGCTAAGAAGCCAGATCTGATGACGCTCGAGCGATCGAGGCGCGGAAAGCGGTCAAGCTAAACTAGCGCCGAAATGGCCTATGCCCAGCGAGATCGTTACGGATCGTGGTCGCAGCGACTCCGCCCTCGCCCATCGCGTGGCTGATCTGGTTGAGACCCAGAACTACGTCGCCCGCCGCATAGATGCCGTCGATGCTGGTGCGCTGATGCCCGTCGACCGTCAGGCAGCCATCGCCCGACATGCGCGCTCCGACTTGGCGCGCAAGTTCAGAACGGATATCCGAGCCAAGGGCGGGATAAAGGCTGTCGAACAGCGCAAGACCATCTGGAAGAGAGAGCGCTATATGCGCGCCAGCCAGCATGATGTCGGAGCAGAGGCCCGCAATGACGATGCCGGCGTCAGACAGATCGGCGCGTTGTTCGGCTGTAAGATCGTGAACCTCATCCGGCGAAACGAGCGTAACATCGCGGGTGTAGCTTCGCAGGAACTGCGCTTCCTCATAGCCTCGCTTGCCCGTACCGAGTACGGCCACGTTGCAATCGGTGACCTCGAACCCGTCGCAGATCGGGCAGTAGCGCAGCAGCCCGCCGGCAACCGCAGCGTCATGCATGCGTTCGTCCATCATAGGCGGACGTCGATTGGACACGCCCGTCGCGAGCAGGACGGACCTTGCCGCGAATTTGCCCGTCTCGGTCGTCACGCAAAAGCCGCCGTCATGCAGGCGTTCCAGTGACAGTACGTTGCCATTGAGGCATTCAGCGCCATAAAGTCCGGCCTGGCGGCGCATACGCGCGAGCAGATCGGGTCCGGTTATCCCTTCAGGAAAGCCGGCATGGTTTCGGGTAAGGGGAATAGTGGCACATCGGCTTTGTCCGCTGTCGATCAGGGTCACCCTCAAGTGGAACCGGGCAAGATAGATAGCGGCCGTAAGACCCGCCGGGCCGCCGCCGACGATCAGGCAGTCGCAGATCGCGGCCGCTCGATCTTCGGCGATCACAGACAGCAACCGAGCTTACCGCTCATTTGCTGGCTTGTGCCATTAATTCTTCCTTCCGGGCGGCGAGCTGAACGCCGAGCGCTTTGAGGTCGAGATCGCTGTCTCGGCTTTCAGGGAACATCTCGTTTTCTTCTTCCTCGACATGATGGTCGATATATTCGCCCAGCACGGTGACCTTCGCATCGAACAGCCGGTCGCCAGCCTTCATCGCTCGAATTTCGGCGATCAGCTGCTTGGTGCTGGCATGCTCGACCTCGGCTTCGTCCAGCAGGTCGTCGTCATCGATCGCCTCGCGTGTCGCGGGGTAATAGATTTCCTCCTCGATCTGTGCATGGACCGTCAGCGCCAGGCAAATCTTGTCGGCGAGCGCCTGCTTTTCGGCCTCGTCTTCCAAATCCTCATACTGGTCGAACCAGGTCTTCACTTCCTTGTGATCGTCTTTGAGCAACTTGATCGCATCGACCGGACGCGCCGTGGCGCGGGCGGTCTTCCGAGCGGTCTTGGATCCCGCCTTGGGCTTGGCGGGCGATTTTTTCGAGGTCGCAGCAGCTTTTGTCGCAGCCATTATGGTTCTCCGGATGAAAATGATCTTGCCAAGTAGAACCCTCGATCGCGCCTTATGGGGCCGCGTCCGTCGGAGAATTAACCCGCGTCAATGCGATTGCCGACCACCTGTGCGGAGGTGTCGGGCCATGCGCGCTCGCCGGCCAGGCGCGTGACCGCAAGATCCGCCGTCACATTGCCGACCGTCCGAAAGATGTCGGGGACCGTCTCGACCGCGAGCAGCAGCGGCAACAGCTCGACAGGTACGCCCATGGCGAGACACACCGGACCGATAGTTGCGAAAAAGGAGACCTGGGCCGGCAATCCGACTGCGGCGAGGCTAACGGGAACCGCTATCAGAGCGCCTGTCAGCAGCAAGGGCCATGGCAGGGGCACGGCATGAAGATGGGCGAGATAGACCGCCACCGCGACGTTCGCGCCGGCGCTCGCTGCGCGAAAGATCGACACGGCGAGAGGGAGAATCAGTCCCGCCGAGGCGGGACTGACGCCGAGCCGTGGCGCTGCCGAAACCATGACAGGAAGACATGCGAGCGACGACTGGGTTCCAAAGGCGATCGCCTGGGCGGGAACGGCCGCCCTGGCGAAATTCAAGATGGATATGCGTCCCGCCACGACGGCGACGACATAGGCGAGCAGGGTCGTCAGCAGGCAGATAGCGGATATCAGTGCGATATATTGCCCGAGCATGCCCAGCGCACCACTACCCATCCGGCTGCCGGCGCCGAAGGCGAGCGCGAAGATGCCGATCGGCGCGACGTTGAGGACCCACTGCACGATGACGAGCATCGTCTGCACGATTGCATCCAACAGCGTACGCAAGGCGGCACTTAGGATCGGCTCGATCCGCGCGGCGGCGAAGCCGAAAAAAAGCGCGAAGGCGACGACCGGGACGATCGCCGTGTCGGCCGCGGCCTTGATCGGATTGGCAGGTATGATGCCGCGATACCATTCGGCGGCAGCGGGCGTTGGCATCGTCACGGAGCCGGCGACCGCCTCAATGCCATGCACCGGCCACCATGCGAGGATCAATTCAGCAGCCAGCGCCGCTGCCAGGCAGGCGCCGGTCAGGCAGGCTGCGAACCAGATGAGCGACCGGCCCGCTGCGGAACTTGCCGTGCCGCTAGCGGCCGCCGACATGATGCCGGTGGCCAACAGGCCGAAAACCAGCGGCACGACCGTCATGGTGAGCGCGTCCAGCCACAATTGGCCCAGCGGCGAAAGAACGCCCGACGCAATGCTGCGAACGGGGCCGGCACTACCGCTCGCCGCCATCCCAGCGCCAAGTCCCAGCACCAGGGATAGGAAGATGAGAGCGCTGCCGGGGACTCGACGCATCACGCGGAGGCGCCGGTCTTCAAGCGCCTGCGCTCAGCCCCAGTGCGGCCCGATAGCGCGCGAAACAGCGTTCGCCGCATAGAAGCCGCATCAGTGCGCCCTCGGCAATGGCGGTCGCCCGGCGTGGGTCTTCCGCAACAAGCGGCCGCAAGGCTTCCCGGTTCCAGTCCGCGCTATGCTTGACGTCCAGCACGGCGTGGAGATCGAAATAGCGGCGCTCCCGCTCGCTAAGCCCGATACGGCGCAAGCCCCTGGCCACGAGAGCCGACCGGCCGGGCGCCGTCAGTTCGATCACACCCAACGCGCCTACGGAATGCCAGGCGTAACGGCGGCTGGTGGCAAGCGCGGTCATGACATTGGCGAGCGCCAAGCTTTCCCAGACCGTATTTTCGATGACGGGATCCACGTCCAGCGTTTCAACCAGCGCGTCCAGCATCGGACCGTGCATGCCCTTGGCATTGCCCCGGCCCATCTCGTCCCAGTAGTTGCGCGCGAGTTCCATCTTGGCGGTCGCTGGGAGCTTCACTTGGGTCAGGGCAACCAGATCGTCGAAGCCGGCTTCGCCTGCCGCTTCCTGCTCGAAGAACCAACGCAGCTCATCCCGGGACGCGTCTTGGGCAAGCCAGGGGAATAGGGCGTCGCCCTGACCAGGTCCATTATCCTTCAAGCCTTCAAACCAGGCTATGAAAGCATCAGGGGCGGTGGGCGCCTGCGCGGCACGGTTTGCGATCTCGCCCCGCAGCTCTTCGACGAAACCCGCTTCCAGGCGGAGCATACGTGTGTCGCGCTCCAGAGTCGCGCGCCAGTCCGCTTCGGGAAATTGGGGCGCCAGTCGTTCCCGGTTCCAGTGCGCGAGCCCCCGCTGGAAGCTGTCCGTCAGGAACTGGGAGCCCGTGTCTCGTCGATCTAGATCCGTATGGATGTTCATTGCGTCCTCGATTTAGGGATGCAGGCAAAACGGACAGCTTGGGGGCTCTGTTCCGGTCAATCGCATTGATTGCTGTTAATGCGCGAACGCCGGTCTTCAGTACCGGGCGCGCGTCATGATCGCTGCGACGACGGCGATCCGATCGACATCGCGGTAATGGGGCAGTTCGAGTTCCTCCCCGAACACGTCCGGATCGAGCTCTCTGTACCGCAGAGCACAGCCGCAAGTGGCCGCTATCTCCGAAAGGTCTTCTCTGAGCAGATCAGTTCCGTCTATTATCGCGCTGCCGGTGTAAAGGATGAAGCGCCCTCCCGGCTTCAGGGCAGTGGCAGCGGCACGCGCCATTTCGAGGGAAATTTCGCCGCCGTGGTTGCGGCCGCCATCCCGATATGCCCGATGGCCGGGATCGATCACATAAGGCGGATTGGCGACCGCGACAGCAACCCCCTCTTCCAGGCCGGCAAGGTTGCGACCTTCTAGCGCCGTGATCGCGCATCCGGCGGCATCGGCATTGATCCGGGCGAAGCGAAGCGCCCTGGGATTGATGTCGGTCATGAAAAGCCGGGTGTCGGGTGCCAGGCCGGCGCAGGTGATCGCGCCGACGCCCGACCCTGTTCCCATGTCCACCACGACATCGCCCGGATCAAGCGGGAATGCCGCCACCTCGCCGTTGATAAGATCGGCGAAGCGATAGCTGTCCGGGCCCAGGAACACCGAATCTTCGGCGACAGTCGGAAATGCGGAATGCAGGAAGAGCCGCTGATGAACGGTTGAGACGCGGACGGCCGATCGTTGCAGCCCGTTTCCCGCCGCCTCGACCGCACCGGCGTCTCCCAGCAGGCGTTCGACGGTCGGATCGATCGATCCCGGGACATAGGGCCTGCTCCATCCCAGCACATCGTTGCGTGTCATACCGGGCGCGCCATGATAGCGGGCGAGCACGCGTTGATGGCTTGCCGGCGTCACCGTCACAAACCGATACTCCGTTTCCGCCAGATAACGGAGCAGAAGCAGAAGCGGGTCGCCTTCCTCGGACGCGTCTATGTTTTGCGCGCGGTCAAGCTGCAGCATGTTCATGATCCGACCTTTCTGGTTGGGCGTCGCGCGGGTGCTGACCCGGCGTGCGACTGTCGATGTCGAAATGGTCGCCGGCGCTCAGCACATGGAGATGGACGCCGTGCATCGAGAGCGTGCGCTCGGGCCTGGCCTCGGCGATGTTGGACTGGGTGACATGGGCGCCATCGACGACATAGACAGCGCCGACGCCGATGACCTCGAACATGCGATCGCGCACCACGATCGCAGTATCCTCGTCGATGCCGATGCCGATGACGCGCGGATTCTGCGCGACAGCGCCGAGCAGCCGCCCAATCCGGCCGCGTTCGGCGAAATGCTGGTCGATGATCGCGCCTTCGACGAGGCCGAGGCCCGGCGCCATATGAAGGTCGCCGATCCGATGCGTTTCGCGGCTGGAGCCCTTGACCAGCATGATCTCGCTCATCGCGGCGGCGCCGGCCGACGTGCCCGCGACCAGCCCGCCCCGGTCGTGCAGGTCGCGGACCATGGTCTCGATCGGCGTGTCGCCGATCTGGCTCGAGATGCGCAACTGGTCACCGCCGGTGAAGAAAATGCCCGCAGCATCCTCGAAGGCTTCGGCGACTTCGACATCATGGCTCTCCGCCCGGTCGTGGATGTAGAGTTCGACCAGTTCGCCGATGCCCAGATCGGCGAACGCCTTTTGATAAGTGGTGAAATAGCCCTCCGGCTCGTGGCTTGCGATCGTGGCGATGATGAGCTTGCGGCCCCGGACCTCGGCCGCGATTGCCTTGAGGATGGCGCGTCTGTCTTCCTTGTCTTCATGTCCGCCGATGATGATGAGCGGTCCTGTCTTGTCTGTCATGTAAACCACTCCCTGAGATCGTCGGCATGCGTTCCGGCGCGCGGCGCATCGAGCCAGTGGGCCGCGACCGCGACCGAAAATTGTTCGCTGTTGTGCGCGATGCCGAACCCGCCATCGGGATCGAGGACGATCGCGCCGGCTTCGCCGCCAGTCCGTCCGAGCCGGGCGATCGCCATTTGCGCGGCCGCGAGCGGACCGCTGTCCGGAAGTGCAAAGAGGATATGCGCGGCCAGCATGCCGCGGGCGATGCTCTCGCCTTCGCCGGACAAGGCAGCCGCGCCCGCGCGATCGTCGGCATAGAGCCCGCAGCCTGGCAAGGGCGTATCGCCCACGCGGCCGGCCATCTTGCCTTCGAGACCTCCGGTGGACCCTGCCGCGGCAACGTGCCCGGACTGATCGCGGGCAATGCAGCCTACGGTATCGCATCCGCCTGAAGCCGGAATCGATCCGGCATCGGCAGGCTCAGCACCGATATGCTCAGCAAATTGCCCTGCCCCATCGCCGACCAGTAAGATGGGCGTCTCGTCCAGCATCGCCCGGGCGACCGAAACGGGATGACGCACATCCCGGATCGCGCCGACTCCGCCGATCGCCAGTGTCTCGCCGTCCATGACAGCGGCGTCCATTTCCACGATTCCCGCGACATTGCGCACCGATCCCGTGCCGGCATTGAAGTCGGGAAGATCTTCAAGGACGCGTACCGCGGTCTCCACGGCATCGATTGCGCGGCCGCCCCGTGCGAGGACGTCGCCGCCGACCCGGGCGGCCTCAGCGCAACCCGCAGCGAAGCGGGCGCGATCCTGTTCCAGAATGAACCGCGCGCCGCCGTGCACCACCAGGGTCCATATGCCATCATCCGTCGGCATGCGCGGTCTCCCTGCTTGCGGTTGCCAGCGTTTCCGGACGGAACGCCATGACTTGCCGATGAACCTCCTCGACGCGGGTGGGGAAGAGGACGACCAGATCGTTCGGACGGGCCAGACGAAGCGTGGCGAGGACGGCATCGCGTTCCTCAAGAACGAAGCTGATCCGCTCGGCGGATGCGCCTGCGGATCGCGCGCCCTTCTCGAGCAGTCGCAACACTTCGCCGCGGGGGCGCCCGCGGCCGTCGGGCCCTTCGCGGAAGACGATATGGTCCAGCATGGGGACGGCCGTCGCGCCCATCTCCATGATGTCCTCGTCGCGCCGATCTCCGGGCATGCTGACCATGCCGATGCTCCGTCCACCACCGGTTTTCAGACTGCCCAGACATTGGCCGAGCGCGCGCATGCTGGCGATATTATGCGCATAGTCGATGACCACCCGGAAGGGATGGACGTCGATGATGTTGAAACGACCGGGATTGTCCTTGAAATTCGACGAAAAGCGCTTGAGCGGTCCGGCGATCTGGTCCGGCACGACGCCAAGGGCGGTCGCGATTGCGCAAGCGGCGAGCGCATTTTCGACATTGAAGCCCGCCGCGCCGCCCAGCGATGCGGGCATGTCGGAAACAGCGAGGATCGCCGTCCTTCGGTCGCCCTCGTACTGGACAAGGCTGGCAGAGCCACTATGCTCTTCGACCAGGATCGCCCGCCCACCCGCCGCGACGTGGGCTGCCATCACAGGGTGCGCGACGGTGCCCGTGCGGCTGAACCAGATGATGCGGCCACGGCTTCGTCGCGCCAGTGTACGGACCCGCCGATCGTCGAAGTTGAGGACCGCAAAGCCGCGCCGGGCAACGCTGCGGACCACCACGCCCTTGACCGCTGCCAGATCGTCAAGCGTATCGATCCCGCCCACGCCCAGATGATCTTCGCTGATATTGAGCACTGCGCCGACCGTCGCGTAATCGAACCCCAGCCCTTCACGCAATATTCCGCCCCGCGCCGTTTCCAGGACGGCGATGTCGACAGCCGGATTATGCAGCAGCATCCTGGCGCTTTTGGGTCCGCTGGAATCCCCCGATTTGAGGAGCAGGTCGTTAACATAGACCCCGCTGGTGGTCGTGAGGCCAACCGTCGGATAGACGCCGCGCAGGATCGCGGCGACCATTCGCGCCGTCGTCGACTTGCCATTCGTGCCGGTGATCGCGACGACCGGAATCCGGCTCGTCGTCCTGGGCGGGTAAAGCATGGCGATCACCGGCGCCGCGACGTCGCGCGCCGGGCCTTCGGACGGGGCCAAATGCATACGGAAGCCGGGGGCCGCGTTGACCTCGACGATCCCGCCGCCGGTCTCGTTGACAGACCGCGCTATGTCCGGCGACAGGAAATCGATCCCGGCGATGTCTAGGCCGACGGCGCGCGCCGCCATCTCGGCGATCAGGCGATTGTCGGGGTGGACCATATCGGTGCGGTCGATCGCAGTGCCACCGCTCGACAGGTTGGCGGTGCCACGCAGCAACACATGTTCGCCCGCTTCCGGAACGGAGCCGATCGCCCTGCCCTGCTTTCCCAAAAGGTCCATAAGCGCGGCATCGACGCGGATCTTCGTCAACATGCTTTCATGTCCGTCGCCCCGGCGGGGATCGGCGTTGACGATGGAGATCAGCTCCCCAATCGACCGGATGCCGTCGCCCACGATATGCGCCGGCACGCGTTCCGCGACCGCGACCAGATTGCCGTCGATCACCAGCATGCGGTGATCGTTGCCCGGAAGATGTTTTTCGACGATGACCCGGCTGCTGATCTTGGCCGCATGATCGAATGCCGTGCCTATGTCCGCGGGCGTCTCGACGGAGGTGCTGACGCCACGCCCGTGATTGCCGTCGAGCGGCTTGACCGCGACGGGTCCGCCCAGTTTGCGCGCTGCCGCGAGCGCGTCTTCGGCGGTTCTGACGACTATACCCTTGGGCACCGGCAGACCTGCGGCGGCCAGCAGCGCCTTGGTCGCATCCTTGTTGCCCGCAAGCGAGACTGCGATCTGCGGCGTGCGTCCGGTGATGCTCGCGCGCAATCGCTGCTGCCGGCTGCCCCAGCCAAGCACGAGCAACCCCTGCTGGTCCAGCCTGGCGACCGGTATCGTGCGGCGCCGGGCAGCCTCGGCCAAAGCGGCCGTGGTCGGCCCGAGCGCCGATCGTTTGCGAAGCGCTATCAGTTGCTCGACCGCTGCGCCGACATCCAGGCCGTCGCTCCCGACCGGTGCAGGCAGCAGCGCCCCGCCCTCCCATTGGCGGTAGGGCGCCGGAAGCAGCGCCGCGACCAGCGCGATGGCGGCGGCGCCGGCGGCCAGGCCGACATCTTCTTCCAGATAGCGATACAGGATGTTGTAGACGCCCGGCCTGCCCCGCACGCTGCGGGTCTTGCCGCGAGAGACGGCGCTACCCGCCAGCGTCTGCAGTTCCAGCGCCACATGCTCAATGACGTGGCCGAGCCAGGTACCTTCGCGCAGCCGTCTCGGAAATCCGCCCTCGTTCGGGCAGCTGCAACCGTGTCGCGCCAGCCCGGGAAGAGCGGCCAGAAGGCGGTCGACAAATGCGGGTAGCCTATCGGTCGGCCAGGCTTCCAGTTCGCCCAGCGCGATCTGGATGCGGATCATGGGCAGGAGCCCAAAGAGATGCGGCCCCCGGTAGACGTTGCGCGCGAGGACATGAAGGCCGGCACGCTCCTCGTCCCCTGCGGTGTCCAGATCGATCATGGAAATTTCCGTTGGCAGGAGGACTGGGCCGGCACCATTGCAAAGCTTATTCGACATCATCCGTCGATTGCGTCTGCGCGATCGCCGCAGCCGCGATAAGACTTTCCCCGGTACCGACGGCCGCGTGGGGCGTCATCGTGACAGCGACACCGTCAGGCCCATCCAGAATGACGAGGCCGCTTTCGGCGCTGGCGACGCCGGGCGTGGTCTGCGCCTGCGTAGCGGGAAGATGATCTGTCATTAAAATGCCTTTGATAGGGAGGGTATGGGCCGCACAAGGCCATCGTCGATGTAGAGGTAGGCAGGGTCGAACTGTCCGCGAGCCGCGAGCCGCTCGGGCTCGAGTATCTCGACGAGCGAGGAGCGGAAGACGCACAACCGGTCCTCACGCAGCGATCGCAGCACCCTGTTCACATGAACGTTGGTGAGGCCGCAGATTTCGGCGATGTCGGCCTGGGTCAGGCCCAGCGCGAAGCGACGGCCGTCGCTGAGGCCTGCAGAGACGAGGCGCGCATTGGTTTCGCTCAGGAAATGCGCGACCCGGCCGATGGCATCGAGGCGGCCGAGGCGGAACAGCCAGGCGCGGTGGATGGCAGCGTCGATCAGCGTGGCGAACCAGAGCTTGCGCGCCATAACGGGCATTTCCGCAACGATCGCGTCCAGCGCCTTATGCGGAACGATCGCGACCGTCGCCGCCGTCATCGTGCCGACGTCATGATCGAGCACCTTTAAAGGAAAGCCGTGCAGATCGACGAAATCTCCCGGTACATGCACCGCAACGAGTTGCCGCAGTCCGTCACGATCATCGATGTGGCGGGACATAATCCCTTCGATCAACAAGATGCTTTGATGCAGCGGCTCACCCGCCCGGACCAGGGTAGTGCGCGGCGCCAGGGTCCGCACTTCGCGGATCGCGGCCTCCAGCCGTGCTTGTTCGGTCGCGTCCAGGCTTACGCCGCGTTTGTCTCTCAGGAAACGATCGGTGAACATGATAAAGCTCGAGTGAGACGTCGGCAGGATAGCCGTGTACCCGTCAAACGGACGAACCGCGTGCATGTTGCCTGCCGATCCGGCAAATCGTGATGACGCAGGTTAACTTCGCGCATCAGGCGCCCAAGGTCGTGGCGAAACGCGCGATCGCCGAGCCGAGGTCCGGCATGATCAGGCCGCGCTCGCTAGTGAGCGCCACATGCCGGGGCCGTGGCGCGATCCAGCCCATGGCATCGGCAGGCCTGGCATCGATCGATCCGAGCGGCAGCGCCATCGCCCTGCCGAGCGCGCCAGCAAAATCGGCCCAGGATAGGGCACCCATGCTGACGAGGTGCCAGAGTCCCGTTTCATCGTCGATGACGAGATCAAGCGTCGCGCGTACCAAGTCCGGGACATAGGTGGGTGAAATCACGCAGTCCGAGGCTGCCATGAATGGCCGCCCGTCCCGCAAGGCGTCGACAAGATGCATCGCGAAATTCTGCCGGTCATAGGGCGAGAAGAAAGCGGCGGTGCGGATCACGAGCGTGCGTTCGCCCAAGGCGTCGAGCGCGGCGTCGGCGCGGGCCTTGCTCCGCCCATAGACGTTCAGCGGCGCAGGCGCGTCGCTTTCGACATAGGCTCGCCCGGCCAGGCCGTCGAACACCAGGTCACTCGAAAAGCCGGTATAGTGAATGTCGCGGTCACGGCAGGCCCGCGCCAAGGTGACGCTACCAAGTGTATTGGCGGCATGGCAATCCTCCGCCCGGTCTTCGGCCTCGTCGACGCGGACCCAGCCGGCGCAGTTGATCACGGCCCAGGGCGACAGGCGGTCGAGCGCGCTGGCAATCGAGCAGGTATCGCCGAGGTCGAGGCCTTGCCGATCAGTCAGCACATGGTCGATGCCGCGCAGCCGGCATGCGCCAGCAAATGCCTGGCCAAGTGTCCCCGTTGCCCCGGTAATGAGCAGCGGGCGTGTCGGCGCGCCGGGCACCGCCTGATGACGCCGCCACCAACCGCGCCGCGCCAGGACCGGATGGTCCGGCGCCTCGTCCGCCGCTAGCTGCCGCATCAGCGGCGCCAACGCGGTTTCGCGCGGACGCTTGCCGCGCGTGTCGAAGACGCCGCTTTCGTAGTTGCCAGCGGGGTCCGTCAACAGACTGTCCCAGTCCTGCGCGCCCAGCAGACTCCAGGCGGTGACAGCTTCGATCGGGATCAGCTCGTCGCGCAACTTGCCCGCGATGGACCAAGCCTCCCACAGCCAGCGCATCTGCTCCTCGCGCGTGCAGCCATTGTGGATTTCCGTAAAGGCGATCGGGATGCCGTACCGCGCCCAGCAGGCCCGGGCCGCGCCGACAAGGCCGGGCGGGTCGTCGAGCACCCGGACGGCCTCGACATCGGCGAGCGGCCCGGCGGCACTGTCGCCATGGCTGGCCGGCGGGTGACGATCGAGCCGATGATCGAGGAAGCGATCGCTGGTGAGATAATGGTTGAGGCCCAATATTTCGGGTGGGCAAGGCGCCTGCGCGATCGCATGCAGTCGATCTTCCAGACCCAGCGCGATCACATGGTCCCACAGCGCATGGCCGGGCACGAAGCGACCGGTCAGCATGTCCCACGACGCCCAGCGCCGCGCATTGTCGAACGCGGCCTGCGTGCCTCGCTCGGGCGTCGCGTCGCTATGCCCCAAATCCTCGGTCTGGATCAGCCGCGCCTGCGGTACGACCGTGCGGATCTCACGCATCGCCCATCGGATCGCATCGATCTGGTTGACCAGCGCAAGCCAGAAATCACCTTCCTTCTGCGCATGGGGATACCAATGCCCGTACAAAGCAGCGAAGCGAGCGGTCGTGAGCGGTTCGTTGACCGGCGTCCAATCGCGCACCCAGGGATAGCGGTCGGCAGCTTTCCTCGCATGCGCGGCGAGCCCGGCCGCGAAGTCGTTGGCGAGGAGATCGGTGCCCGGTGGACCGCTGCCATGGTGAATGAGACCGATAATCGCCCGGATGCCCAAGCGGTTCAGGCGCTCGAGCCTTTCGTCGTGCCAGGCCCAGAGCGGCTCCGGGTCCGCCGCCCGCGCGAAGCTTTCCCAGAGAAGAGGATAGCGCAGCGCCGCGATGCCCAAGGCGGCAAAGCGATCGAGATCGTCGGCGCGCCCGTGATGACCGCTCAGAAAGACCTGATCGAGATAGGCGTCCCCGACGCGGTTGATTGTGCATTCGACCCCGCCCCAGAGGGCGAGTCGCAGGTATGGGAGGAGCGGATCGATAAGCCATCCATTCACGCGACATAGGGGCACAGCAGCACCCGACAGGGTCCACCATAGGCGACTACGCATCTCGCTGCGCTACAATCGTATAGACGCGGGTTAATTTACGCGCGTGGGGCGGAGCATGCCCATCGATAGTTCGTTCACTATCCTCTGCGCTTTCCCTCCAGATTAGAAAGTCCTAACCGCATGACGCTGGTGTGTTTTTCCCATCTCCGTTGGGACTTCGTGTTTCAGCGCCCGCAGCATCTGATGTCTCGTTTCGCGGCGCAATGGCCGATCCTGTTCTGGGAGGAACCCGTTGGCGGCGCAGCGAAGGCCTGGCTGGAATTGCGGTCCCAGGCTCCCGGTGTCACGGTCGCCATCCCGCATCTTCCCAACGGCCTCGACGATGCGGCGCGGAACAAGGCGCTCGCCGACCTCCTCGACGCGCAACTGGCCGAGGGGACGGGACCGCTCATCCGCTGGTATTATACGCCGATGATGCTCGATTTCTCGCGCCATCTCGACGCGGCCTGCACGGTCTACGACTGTATGGACGAGCTCGCCAACTTCCGCTTCGCTCCCGCTGAGTTAGCGGACCTTGAGGGTGAGCTGTTCGACGTGGCTGACCTCGTCTTCACCGGCGGATACAGCCTCTATGAGGCGAAGCGGTCGCGCCATCCTTCGGTGCATGCTTTCCCGTCCAGCGTCGATGTTGCGCATTTCGTCCGCGCGCGGGGCCATCGTCAACCGCTCGCGACGCGGTCTGCCCCGCGTCTCGGCTTCTATGGCGTGATCGACGAACGGATGGATCTGGACCTGCTCGCAGCCTTGGCCGAAGCGCGGCCCGACTGGTCGCTAATCATGGTAGGACCGGTGGTCAAGATCGATCCGGCCGATCTGCCGCAGCGTGCCAACATCGCCTGGCTCGGCGGCAAGACCTATGACGAACTGCCGCTAATTGCCGCGAATTGGGACGTCGCGCTGATGCCCTTTGCGATCAACGAGTCGACCCGCTTCATCTCGCCCACCAAGACGCCCGAATATCTGGCCGCTGGCCTTCCCGTCGTCTCTTCGCCCATCACCGACGTGGTGCGCCATTATGGCGCCCTCGATGCTGTCGAGATCGCTGATACGGCCGATGCATTCATAGCCGCCTGCGAACGCGCAGTCATGCGCGGTAGAGAAGCTGAGGATGCCGCCTGGCGGGTGCAAGCGGATGCGGCGCTCTCCGATCAGTCCTGGGAGACCGTAGTGGACGGAATGGCGGCACGCATCACCGATATCGTCACGACCTTAACCCGGAACAGCCCCGCCCATTACGACTATCTCGTCGTCGGCGCGGGCTTTGCCGGCGCGGTCATGGCCGAGCGACTGGCGCGCGACGGCGGCAAGCGCGTGCTCGTGATCGACCGCCGGGATCATATCGCTGGCAATGCCTTCGATCATCATGACGATGCGGGCGTCCTCGTCCACCGCTACGGCCCGCACATCTTCCATACCAATAGTCAGGATATCGTCGACTATCTGTCGCGCTTCACGCAATGGCGACCCTATGAGCATCGCGTGCTCGCCAACATCGACGGCGTGCAGGTGCCGATGCCGATCAATCGCACGACCCTAAACACGCTTTACGATCTGGAACTCAGCACGGATGAAGAGGCCGAAGCCTATCTCGCCGCCCGGGCCGAACCGGTGTCGCCGATCGTGACCTCCGCCGACGTGGTGATCGCCAAAGTTGGGCGCGAACTCTACGAGACCTTCTTTCGCGGCTATACCCGCAAGCAATGGGGCATGGACCCGTCCGAACTGGACAAGTCGGTGACCGCGCGAGTGCCCACCCGGGTCAATACCGACGATCGTTACTTCAACGACAGCTTTCAGGCTATGCCAGCGGACGGCTACACGGCGATGTTCACGGCAATGCTCGATCATCCGCTCATCGACGTGAAACTCGGCGTAGCGTTCCAGGAGGTTCGCGAACAGGTCGAATTCGGCACGCTCGTGTTCACCGGGCCGATCGATGAATATTTCGACCACCGGTACGGCAAGCTGCCTTATCGCTCCCTTGATTTCCGGCATGAGACGCTGGACCAAGAATGGCTGCAGGATGTAGCCGTGGTGAATTATCCGTCGGAGGCCGTGCCCTACACGCGGGTCACTGAATATAAGCATCTGACCGGACAGAGCGCCGAGCGGACGAGCATCACGTACGAATATCCCTGCGCGGACGGCGACCCTTATTATCCGATCCCCCGGCCGGAGAATGAGGCGCTGTTCAAACGCTATGAGGCACTTGCAATCGGCACGCCCGACGTGCTCTTCGTCGGGCGCCTTGCCACTTACCGTTATTATAATATGGACCAGGTCGTCGGCCAGGCGCTGGCAACCTATCGACGCCACGCCGCGCAGCAAGCGGCCAACGTGTTGAATGGCGAGACGGCGATCGCGGCCGAATAGGCACTAGAGGGAGCCGGTTGCGGTCGGCTCCCTCTTGCCCGATCAGGCCGGCGCGTCCGCCCCGACATAGCGGGCATATTCCTCGGCATAGCGCTTGGTCATCAGGGTCTGGTCCCCAGGGGGTATTCTCTTTGAGATCAAGGAACCAATTGCCCTCCTCGGCATACATATGATGCTGAACGGCGCCTTGGATATGCTCGAGCTTGTCGAGGAAATCCTTGCTCATCGGTTCCAACTTTTCGAGCAGCGCCATCTGTACCTTGACCATCGCCTGCTCGTCATAGCCGATGCCCGCATGCGCTTTTTCGCCGCCTTCGGCGAGCGCGGGATAGATGACCGCTTCTTCGGCGATTGCATGGCCCGTCAGCAATACGCCCAGCAGCTTCGTCGCCGCGGTACGCGACGCGGTGTCGGATGCGGCCTTGACGTCGGCAAAAGCGTCTTCCAGGTCCATATGGTGCTGCAGGATCTGGTCGAGCCAATCGCCGGGCATGGCGGCCTTAGTTGCTTTGGTGCGCGCCTCCAGCCTAGCCTCTTCGCTCTCAGGCGGCGTAACGGCGGCGATGAAACGGTCGATGATGGAAATGGGCAAGTCTCCTGATCGGGGGTGACCGGCAAAGCGCTGGCCTTGTTCGAAGAACCTGTCGCATTAGGCCCCGTTCCCGCAGATGCCGGGAAAGCAAAATCTGTTAATGTGATTGTCGATCCACCGCTCAACCTTCACATAATCGTGATGACGCAGGTTAATTTCGCGCCCTGCGGGGCAACTGTTGATCGGTGTGCGGGTTCTGGTTCCGACCTCACGCCCATGACGGCGCAGCCTCGTGCCCGGTTCCGCCGGGCTGAGCGCCCCGTCCCCATCACACGCCTTTTCAGCCGAGGACTCAACATGGCCAAGAAACCCAGTGCATCCAAGCCGTCCGCCAGCAAGGCGCCGGTGACGCCCGCCGATCTGGCCGGAACGGATATCGGCGGGGAGACGTCGCAGAAGGCCACGGCTATCCCGGCCGACGCCGTGATCTCCATGTCGTTCGCCGAACCGCAGGCTGCGGGGGGCGATACCCACCAAACAGCCGGCGGCGATGTCGCGACGCTGACTACCCAGAACGGCATCCCGATCGCAGACGACCAGAACAGCCTGAAGCAGGGCGCGCGCGGCCCGACGCTGCTGGAGGACGCCCACTTCCGCGAGAAGATCTTCCATTTCGATCACGAGCGCATCCCCGAGCGCGTCGTCCATGCGCGCGGCTATGGCGCCCATGGTTTCTTCGAACTGACCGACAGCCTGGCCGACGTCAGCCGCGCCGACCTCTTCCAGCGCGTGGGCGAGAAAACGCCGGCTTTCGTCCGCTTTTCGACCGTCGCGGGATCCAAGGGCTCTTTCGACCTTGCCCGCGATGTGCGCGGTTTCGCGGTGAAGCTCTATACGCAAGAAGGCAATTGGGACCTGGTCGGCAACAATATCCCGGTCTTTTTCATCCAGGATTCGATCAAGTTCCCGGACCTCATCCATGCGGCCAAGCCCGAACCGGATCGCAACTTCCCGCAGGCGCAGACCGCCCATGACAATTTCTGGGACTTCGTCAGCCTGACGCCGGAAAGCTTCCACATGATCATGTGGACGATGTCGGATCGTGCCATCCCGCGCTCGTTCCGTACGATGGAGGGCTTTGGCGTCCACACCTTCCGCCTGGTCGATGCGGAAGGCAAGTCGACTTTCGTCAAATTCCACTGGAAGCCCAAACAGGGCCTGCAGTCGGTGGTTTGGAACGAGGCGGTCAAGATCAACGGCGCCGATCCCGATTTCCACCGCCGCGACCTGTGGGACGCGATCAACAGCGGCGATTTCCCTGAATGGGAGCTGGGCGTGCAGCTGTTCGACGATGCTTTCGCCGACAGTTTCGACTTCGACGTGCTCGACGCGACCAAGCTCATTCCCGAGGAACTGGTGCCGATCCGTATCGTCGGCCGGCTGGTGCTCGATCGGGTCGTCGACAATTTCTTCGCAGAGACCGAGCAGGTCGCTTTCTGCACCCAGAATGTACCGCCAGGCATCGATTTCTCGAACGACCCGTTGTTGCAGGGGCGCAATTTCTCCTACCTCGACACCCAGATCAAGCGGCTGGGCAGCCCGAATTTCACCCATATCCCGATCAATGCGCCCAAATGCCCGATGGCCCATTTCCAGCAGGACGGGCACATGGCGATGCGCAACCCCGTGGGACGCGCGAACTACGAGCCCAATAGCTGGGGCGCCACGCAGGGCGGTCCGCGCGAGGACCCGGTGCGCGGCTTCACCAGCTTTGCCGAAGCCGCCGATGGACCCAAGCAACGGGTCCGATCGGAAAGCTTCGCCGATCACTATAGCCAGGCGCGGCAATTCTTCGTCAGCCAGACACCGATCGAGCAGAAGCATATCGGCGACGCGCTGGTGTTCGAACTGTCCAAGGTCGAACGGCCCGACATCCGTTCGCGCACCGTCTCGCATCTGCTCAACATCGATGCGACGCTGGCCGCGACTGTCGCAAGCGGTCTTGGCCTTACGCTTCCCGACGCTGCGGTGGCGGCGCGCAAGCCGATTACCGACCTCCCTGCCTCTGACAAGCTCAGCATCGTCAAGAACGGTCCCGACAGCTTCAAGGGCCGCAAGCTCGGCATGTTGCTGAGCGACGGCGCGGACGCGGCAATCGTGAAAGCGCTGATCGCGGCGGTCGATGCCGAGGGGGCAGTCTATGAGGTAATCGCGCCGAAGATCGCCGGCGTCACCTTGTCTGACGGCACCACGGTCGCCGCCAAGCACAAGATCGACGGCGGTCCTTCGGTATTGTTCGACGCGGTCGCGATCGTCGTCTCGGCCGAAGGCGCGGCTCTGCTGTCGCTCGACGCGGCGGCCAAGGACTTCGCCACCGATGCCTTTGCCCACTGCAAATATATCGGCATCAGCGCCGAGGCGGAGGCGATCTTCGTCAAGGCGGGCATCTCTGACGTCCTGGACGAGGCTTGCCTGCCCTTGGGCAAGGTTGCCGACGCGAAGACCTTCCTGACGGCTTGCCGAACCTTACGCTACTGGCCGCGCGAACTGACGGTCGATCTCGACGCACAGCCCGAAGCCTAAGAGCGATCACATAGGCCGCGGAGGCCGGGTCGAATGGTCCGGTTTCCGCGGCATCGATATGCCTGCGGCGCTGACCGGAGCTGAAAGTGCGACAGCAGCTCCCAATGATCGGCCAGCATGTGCGGGACACCCTTTGTCCTTACCGAAGCAAGTGACATTGCGTGAAGCCAAGGTCTCCTGTCAAAACAAGCGCCACGAAATCGGCATCGATCACCAGCGCTCCTTCTTTGCTCGTGTAACGGACGAACAGATGCGATGGCATCCGAGCTAGCGTCCACCGCTTGCCCTCGGCAAAGATGATGGCGCGATCCGGGGCCAGTTGGACCTCGAACGAGCGACCCTCGGCGCAATGGACGGTGTAGACGATCGAAGCGATCGTCGGCTCAGCCCCCTCGATCGGCGGACCAAGAGCTGCGATGGTGATCGCGGCGATTGTGCCGAAGGGAAATGGATGGATCATCTTACGTTCGGCTTTCGGGATGCGCGCGCCTGCTCATCGGCGCAGCACTGATCCGTCGTCCTCGAGCGCGCCGACGATGATGGCGGCAAGGCTTTCTTCCGCGCGCGATCGGACTGCCGCATCTTTTGTCTGGAGATCGTGCCGGATCCACTGGGGCGTTCGCCGTATGACGGCGAGAACCGATGCCTTCTGTGCATCATCCATAGCAGCACCGCATGACGCCACGATGCGTCAACTGCCAGGTTCGATGCTGATAGGCGGCGCTAGGTTGAGAACCCATACATAGTACTGATATTATGTGATAAATACTCTCATTTTGTAGGTTTGTGCAGGAGTGGGTATGTCACGGCATCTATTCTGGCTTTCAGATGAGGCGTGGGCGGCGATTGAGCCGCATCTTCCGCACGGCAAAGCCGGCAAGCCGAGGGTTGATGACCGAACGGTGATCTCAGGCATCCTGCATGTCTTGAAGACAGGATGCCGCTGGCGGGATGTCCCCGCCGCTTACGGACCGCCGACGACGATCTATAACCGCTACAACCGCTGGTCCCAGAGGCGCATCTGGCACCGCCTGTTCGAGAAGATCGCGGCATCGGGGCCTGTGCCCAAGGAACTGTCGATCGATAGCAGCCACGTCAAAGCCCACCGTTCGGCAGCAGGCTCAAAAAGGGGGAATATGAAGAAGCGATCGGCCGCTCGCGGGGCGGCAGGACGTGCAAAATCCACTGCCTGGCCGACGATCGCGGCCGACCGGTCGCCATCACCCTGACGCCGGGGAACATCGCCGACATCAGCATCGCCATCCCGCTTCTGGAGACAGTCATTCCGCCCAGACGTCTGCTCGCCGATAAAGCTTATGATGTCGACAGCCTGAGAAACTGGCTGACCGCCCGGAACGTCAAAGCGGTCATTCCCTCAACTGCGACACGCCGAACGCCGTACCCCCTCGATCGACGCGTCTACCGTAGAAGAAACGTCATCGAGAGGCTTTTCGGACGCCTTAAAAACTGGAGGCGCATCGCAACTCGTTATGACCGGCACGCGCAAAACTATCTCTCCGCCATCGCTCTCGTCGCCGTCGTCGCTGAATGGCTCAAATGAGTCCCCAACCTAGCGGATTGTGATCCCTCGCACGCTCGTCTGCACCATCAGGACGATCCCGACCGGTGAGCGGCGATCCTTTTTTTGGAACAGGCGTTGGCCTGTCCTTCGTTGATTCAGCAATCGATGGGGCATATGACGGCTGCCATCGGCGGTGAGACGATACCAGATCGATTACCAGCCAATGCGAGGAATG